>JAICXH010000031.1 GCA_025981645.1 Burkholderiales bacterium | reverse complement strand
CTACGGGACACGTTCCGATGCATTACTCACCCGTTCGCCACTGAATGAGGAGTTGCCCCCTCACCCCGTTCGACTTGCATGTGTAAAGCATGCCGCCAGCGTTCAATCTGAGCCAGGATCAAACTCTTCAGTTCGATCTTTACAAAGTTCAACTCACTTGACTCATTGCGGCAGGCCGCCCCGCTTGACACGGAAGCGACCGACCACACTAGCGTCGTGTGAGCACTCGAGTTTTGGAACCTCCGGCACCGCTGACCTGGAACCTCGCGCGTTGCCGCGCGCGGAAACCTGCCCGCGGACACCAGAGCCGCCGCCCCAGCACCCACACCTATCGATTGCGAATTGTTAAAGAGCACGCCGCCCGATGCGCGCCTTCCGTCGGGAAGGAGCGACCGCGCCCCGTTGTCTTGCGAGTTCATCCTAGGGTGCGGTGCAGCAGGAAGGCGGATTCTAGACTATCGGCGCGGCAATTGCAAGCGAAGGTTTGACCGCCTTTTCCCGTCCCGGCCGCACGTTCAGGCCGGCCGCGGGTATTTCCACTTGTTGTGCACCCACAGCCAGTCCGGCGGGCTTGCCCGAATCTCGAGTTCGAGCCTGCGCGCGTAGCGCTCGACGACGTCGAGCTCGACATCATGGTCGTAAGGCGGCTCGGCGAGTACGTGGAGATGCACGGTGTAGCGCCCCTTTGCGACGCGGCGCATCGCGACGTACAGCACCGGCGCGTCGAGGAAGCGCGCGATCTTGTCGGCGCCAGTGAAGAACGCCGTATCCTGGTTGAGGAAGCGCGTCCAGTGCTTGTCCATGTTGCGCGGAGGAGTCTGGTCGGCGACCATCGCATAGGCGCGCGCCTCGCCGGCGCGGCGCATCAGCTCGAACAGGAACGACTGGATCGGAATGGGCTTCCCGCCGAAGCGGCTTCGCGTCGCGCGGATGAACTCGTCGAGGCTCGCGACGCGAAGCGGCTTGTACACCGCGTCGATCGGAATGGCGAACCGCGCGCCGGCGACCGGAAGCAGCCACTCCCAGTTGCAGACGTGCGCGGTGAGCAGCACCACCGGCCGCCCTTCGGCGGTGAAGCGCTCGACGAGGTCAAGGTTCTCGATGTTCACGCGCGCGGTCAGCGCGTCGGCGCTCGCGCCGAAGCCCCAGAACGTCTCGCCGAGCGTCTGGCCGAGATTGACGTACGATTGCCTCAGGATCCGCGCAAGCTCGGCGTCGCTCTTCTCCGGAAAGGCGCGCGCGAGATTGCGTGCGGCGAGCGTGCGGTGCCAGCGCAGCACGCGAAAGGCGACGAAGGAGGCGAAGCTTCCGAGTGCGTAGAGCACCGGCAGCGGCAGGCGCGTGAGGACTTTGAGGATCTGACGCATGCGACGTCGCGGCTCCCGACACGAGCGCGCC
The DNA here is from genome assembly GCA_025981645.1 of Burkholderiales bacterium. Taxonomy (GTDB): domain Bacteria; phylum Pseudomonadota; class Gammaproteobacteria; order Burkholderiales; family Casimicrobiaceae; genus VBCG01. The sequence goes on along the minus strand of JAICXH010000031.1, from coordinate 27,043 downwards.
CGCCGCTGGGCGGGCGCTGCGCCGGCGCAGATGCGACGCGGCAGGGAAAGGACCGGTTGAGCTTAGACGAGAACCCACGCCCGGGCAAATCCGCACCAGCGACGCGCGCCGCGATCGCGGTCGATGGTGCCGTGGCGGCGATCACGCCGCTGCCGGAGCCCCTGCCCGGCGTCGCGCTGTGGTGGTGCGCGCTCGACACGCCGGTACCGTCGGTCCGCGCGCTCGAGGCGCTGCTGTCCGATGCCGAGCGCACCCGCGCGGCGCGGTTCGGAACCGAGGCGCTGCGCGAGCGCTACGTCGTCGGGCGCGCGTCGCTGCGCAGCGTGCTCGGCGCGGCACTCGGTCTGCCCGCTGACGCCGTTCCGATCGTGCGCGGCGAACGCGGCCGCCCGCGGCTCGGCGAACGCGCGGGCAGCGGCGCGGCCGCGCTCGACTTCAATCTGTCGCACACCAGCGGCGCAGCGATGATCGGCGTCGCGTCGGGCGTGCGCATCGGCGTCGACATCGAGCGCAGAGACCGTGCCGTCAATGCCGCCGGGCTCGCGCGGAAGTTCCTCTCGGCGGCCGAGCGTGCGCACTTCGACGCGCTCGATACCGACGCCGCGCGCCAGCGCGTGCTGCAACTGTGGACGTGCAAGGAGGCGATGAGCAAGGCAACCGGCGACGCGCTATCGGCGCCGTTCGCCGCACTCACCGTCGACATTGCAAACGGACCACGCCTCCGCGATGGCCCGACGCCCTATGTCCCCGCGCGCTGGGAACTTCGTAGCGCACATGCGCCCGCTGCATTCTTTGCGACCGTCGCACTCTGGCGGCCGTAGCGACGACCGCCGCTCAACGCCCCGGAAGCATCCGCGCGACGATGCGGTCGCGGTCGACGAGCAGGTGTTTGAGCGCCGCGGCGACGTGCACGACGATGAAGATCGCGAAGATCCACGTGACGACCCGGTGGGCGCTCGCGTACTGCGTCCGCAGCGCGACGTCGTCCCAACCCCAATGCGGCAGCGGAATGCCGAACACCTTGGGCCCGAAGCGGCTGAACGACGACGTGAGATAGCCTGCTGCGGTGGACAGCACCATCAGCAGATAGAACACCTGGTGATTGTGGTGCGCCGCGGGGCGCTCCCAGCCGGGCATCGTCGCCGGCAGCGGGGGTACGCGACGGAAGATGCGCCGCACGATCAGCACGACGATCAGCGCCGCGGAGACGATGCCGAGCGACTTGTGCAGGTTGTACCAGATCCCGCGCGCGGGAGTGAGCTTCGGCACGCCCACCATGTACCAGCCGGTGCCGAGCAGCGTGACGATGAGGATCGCGATCGCCCAGTGCAGCACGATCGTCGTCGTGTCGTAGCGCTCGCCGCGCGCGAGCGGCGCGTCGGACGACGATCCGGGGTGCCGAGCATCCGCGTGCGTGCTCATCGGTGTAGCGCTACCATGTCGCTTCGGGCCGCGACCTGCGGGCCGGTCGATCGAATTGGAGCATAGGAGATGCGGATGGTAAAGACGCGGGTTGCCGCGGCGCTGGGCGGATTGTGCCGCGCGCGGGCGGCAGCGGCACGCAGCGCGGGGATCGCGCTCTTCGCCCGGATGGCGGTCGCCGCAACCGTACTCGCGCTCGCGCCGATGATCGCCGCGGCCGCGCCAGCGACGAACGTCGCGTACGTGAGCACGCCCGAAGGCGTTCGCGTCGTCGACCTCGCGACGCTCACGCTGAAGGGCACGATCGACGTTGCCGGCAAGGGGCCGCGCGGGATCGCGATCACGCCCGACGGCCGCGAGCTGCTGACGGCGAACGAGCACACCGCCGACGCCTCGGTGATTGACACGACGACCGGCAAGGTCGTGCAGCGCATCCACATCGGCAAGAACCCGGAATTCCTGCGCATCGATCGCAACGGCAAGACCGCTTACGTCACCTACGAGCCGTCGAGCACCGGCGGTCCGCCGAAGAAGGGCGAGACCGAGGAGCCCGGTGGGGCCCTGGCCGAGGTCGCCGCGGTCGACGTCGCCACCGGCACCGCACACAGCTTTCTCGCCAACGGGCGCGAGACCGAAGGCATCGAGTTCTCCCCCGACGACCGCTCGATCGTCGTCGCGAACGAAGGCAACGACACCGTCGCGATCTACGACAAGGCGACCGGCCGCATCGCGCACACGATCGACATCAAGCAGTGGGGAAGCCGCCCGCGCGGCGTCAAGGTCTCGCCGGACGGGAAGACGTGGGTGGTGACGCTCGAGAACTCGAATAATTTCCTCGTGTTCGACGCGGACTTCAGGATGCTGAAATCGGTCCCGACCGCAGCCGGGCCGTACGGTGTTGCGTTCGACCGCAATGGGAGCCACGTCATCATTGCGGCGGCGCGAGGCGGCGTGCTGCAGGTCTTCGCGACCGCTGACTGGTCGGAGGTCGCCTCGGTGCCGGTCGGCAAGCGCTGCTGGCATTTCTCGTTCACGCCCGACGACACGAAGCTGATCGCCGCCTGCGGGCGCTCGAACGATCTGCGCGTCATCGATGCGAAGACGTGGAAGCCGCTGACGACGATCGCCGACGTTCACCTTCCGTGGGGGATCGTCACCTGGCCCAAGGCCGACGGGAGCCTCGACGCGCCGTGATCGCGCGCTGTTCGGCGCGACCGCCGCGACGACCGACATGACCATCTACCGACTGGGTGCCGCAGCACCCAACATTCCGGACTCGGCGTGGATCGCCCCCGAGGCCACTCTCATCGGCAACGTCCGCCTCGGCGCCCGCGTCACCGTGTGGCCGGCCGCGATCATCCGCGGCGACGACGACGTCATCACGATCGGCGACGACAGCAACGTGCAGGACGGAGCGGTACTCCACGTCGACCCAGGCGTTCCGCTCTCCCTCGGTGCGCACGTATCGGTCGGCCATCAGGCGATGCTGCATGGCTGCACGGTCGGCGACGGGAGCCTGATCGGCATCCAGTCATTGGTGATGAACCATGCGGTGATCGGGCGCGACTGCCTGGTCGCGGCGGGCGCGCTGGTGACCGAGCGCAAGACGTTCCCCGACAGGGCGCTGATCGTCGGGGCGCCTGCGCGGGCGCTGCGCGACCTCACCGACGCCGAGGTCGCCGGTTTGCGCGCGATCAGCGAGCGCTACGTGCGCCGCGGCGCGCGCTACCGGAGCGAGTTGAAGCCGGTCGACGCGCGACCGCACGCGGGCTGAGCAGCGCGCTGTCGACCTTCGCGGCGGCGCGCTCGAGGTGGCTGTGAATCAGCGCTGCCGCGCGCGGTCCGTCGCCATCGCGGATCGCCGCGTGGATCGCCGCGTGCTCCTTCCAGACGGCCTCGCGCAGTTCCGGATGCTGGATCACCTCGCGCATCGCGCGCCGCAGATGGTTCCAGAGTTGGCCCATCACGTCGACGAAGAGCGGGTTGCCGGCGACGTCGTACACGTGCATATGAAACGCCATGTCGGCGTCGATCAATCCGCCGATCGAGCCCGAAGCGAGCGCCTTGCGGCCGGCCGCGAGCAGCGCATCGCCGCGCGCGAGGTCGGCGGCGGTGGCATTCGCCGCCGCGAGCGTCGCTGCATAGGGCTCGAGCGCCTGGCGCAACTGGTAGATCGAGCGCAGGAACGCGGGTTCAAGCGGTGCGACACGCAGCCCGCGCCTGCCTGCATCGACCAGCAGGCGCTGCTGTTTCAGAAGCATCAGCGCCTGCCCCACCGGCTGCCTCGACACCGAGAGCATCGACGCGACCGAGTCCTGCGTGAGCCGCGCGCCCGGCTCGAGCTCGCCGTCGCAGATCGCGTCGAGAATCGACGTGTAGACCTGGTCGGTGATCGACGGTGCGGGAGCGAGGGTTTTCATTCTGATTCGGACTGCTCGTGAGAATGCGCCGGCCGCGATTCTAGCTGCCACGCCAGGCGCGCTCGGCTTCGTCCCAAGCGTCGAGGGCCTGCAGATCAGGGACGCGTGCGAGCCCGGAGCGTGCGTCGGACGATGGTGCCGTCGGACTCACGACGACGTCGAGAAGCGCCGGGCGCCGGGCGAGCGCGCGATCGATCGCTGCGGCAAGATCCTCGGCATGGTCGACGCGCTCGGCGTACATGCCGAACGCGCGCGCCATCGCCGCATGATCGGCGAATTGCAGCCGCGTTCCGGTGACGCGCCCGAAGCGGCGCTCCTGGTCGTCGACCTCGATCTGCCAGGCACCGTTGTTCGCAACGACGACGAGCACCGGCACGCGATGTCTGACCGCGGTGTCGATCTCCATCGCGTTGAAGCCGAACGCGCCATCGCCGGTGACCACGCAGACGGTACGATCGGGGCACGCGAGCGCCGCGGCGATCCCGAATGGCGTTCCGATCCCGATGCATCCGAGCGGCCCCGGATCGAGCCAGGTCGCGGCGCTCAGCCCGACTCGCGCAAAGCTAAGGAGGTCGCCGCCGTCGGCGACGACGATCGCGTCCCGGCCGACTCGCTGCTGCAGTGCCGCGAGCAGGCGATTCGGATGCATTCGTCCGTCGGCATCGTCGGGGGCGTTCCTCATGGCGGCCGCGAGCTTCGCCACCCGCTCGGCGTGCTGCGCGCGCAGGCCGGCGGTCCATGCGCGGTCGGTGGCAGGCTTGCGGTCCTCGGCCGCCGCGACGATTACCGCGAGCGCCTCGGCACAGTCGGCGAGGATCTCGACGCTCCCGCGGCGGTTGTCGCGGAGCTCGCTAGGTGTATCGGCAATGCGCACGAAGCGCGCTGCGCCGAATACCGCGGGCGAGCCATAGGCGAGCTGGAAATCGAGGCGCCGGCCGACCGTCAGCACGGCGTCGGCCTCGCCGATCACCTTGCCGCGCATCGCCGCGACCACTGCAGGATGCTCGTCGGGAACGACGCCGCGACTCTCGCCGGTGTCGAGATAGACGGCGCCGAGACGATCGAGCAGCTCCACGAGGGGCGCGGCGGCCCGGCGCGCGCCACGGCCCGAAATCACCAGCGGCCGCCGCGCCGTCCACAGCAGGTCGGCCGCGGCGCGCACCGCGACTGCATTCGGGGCCGGACGCAACCGGCGATGCGGCTGCAGATGCTCGGCGAGTTCGATCGCCGCCGGCAACTCAGCGCGAAGGGTGTCGGTCGGAAAGTCGACGTAGACGGGACCAGGCTCGCCGCCCTCCCCGACGGCGCAGGTGAGCGCGTCATCGAGCCCCGCCGGGACGAGTGCGGGCTCCCGCAGCGTCCGCGCATAGCGCGCCAGCGGGCGTACGAGCTCGACGTGGGGAAGATCCTGCAGCGCTCCGCGACCTTCCTGCGGGCGCGGCGGCACGCCGGAAAGCACGACGAGCGGCGCACGGGCGACGTGCGCGTTGGCGATGCCGGTGATCGCGTTGGTCACGCCGGGTCCGGCGGTGACGAGCGCAACGCCGATCGTGCCGCGAAGCTCGCCGTATGCGTGCGCCATGTAAACGGCGGCGCGCTCGTCGCGTACGTCGACGATCGCGATCCCCTCGGAGTCGATCGCCATCCAGAGCGGCATGATGTGCCCGCCGCACAGCGCGAACACGCGATCGACGCCGCGCGCCTTCAGCAGCCTGGCGACGTAGCCGGCAACCGATCGGTCGGAACCATTCACCACATGGCTCTCCCCGCGGACCTTCGATCAGAACACCGGCTGCTCGCGATAGGTGCCCCACAGCCCCTTCAGGCGCTCGACGATCTCGCCCATCGTCGCGCCGGCCGTGACGAGATCGATCGTGACCGGCATGATGTTCTCGCGCTCGTCCTTCGCGACGGCGACGAGCCGCTCCATCAGCGCGTCGACCTTCGCCCGATCGCGCCCCGCACGCACCCGGCGCAGCCTGGCGATCTGCCGCTCGGCGGTCGTCGAGTCGTAGGGATGCAGCTCGATCTCGAACTTCTCGTCGTCCTCGACGTAGCGGTTGACGCCGATCACCGGCTTGTCGCCGTTCGCCTTCTTCAGCGCTACGTCGTAGGCGAAGTCCGCGATGCGTCGCTGAAACCAGCCCTCCTCGGTGAGCTTCATCGTGCCGCCGTTCCTGTCGACCTCGTCGACGATGTCGAAGATCGCGCGCTCGTATTGCGTCGTCAGGCTCTCGACGAAGTACGATCCGCCGAGGGGGTCGACGACGCTCGCGACCCCCGATTCCTCGGCGACGATCTGCTGCGTGCGCAGCGCGATCTTCATCGTCTCCTCGGTCGGGATCGCGAACGCCTCGTCCATGCCGTTCGTGTGCAAGCTCTGTGCCCCGCCAAGCACCGCGGCAAGCGCCTGCAGCCCCGTACGCACGACGTTGATCCGGTACTGCGGCTTGGTGAGCGAAGCCGCCGCCGTCTGACAGTGGAAGCGCAGGCGCATCGACTCGGGATTCTTCGCGCCGAAGCGCTCGCGCATGATTTTCGCGTAGACCCGGCGCACCGCGCGGAACTTCGCGATCTCCTCGAAGAAGTCCGCCTGGCAGACATAGAAGAAGGCAAGCCGCGGCGCGAACTCGTCGACGTGCATGCCGGTCTTGGTCACCTCCTCGACGTAGGCGATCAGGTTGCACATCGTGAACGCGACCTCGTCGAGCGGCGAGCCGCCGGCCTCGGAGATGTGGTAGCCCGAGATGTTGATCGGGTTGTAGCGCTTCATGTTGCGCGCGCACCAGGTGATCGAGTCGCGCACGATACGCACCGACGGCGCGACCGGAAACGCCCACTCCTTCTGCGCCTGATATTCCTTCAGGATGTCGGCCTGGATCGTCCCCGAGAGCTTGTCGAGGTCGTAGCCCCTCATCCGCGCGAGCGCCACGTACATCGCGAGCAGGATCCAGGCGCTCGGATTGATCGTCATCGAAACCGAGATCTTCTCGAGGTCGATGCCGTCGAACAGGAGCTCCATGTCGGCGAGCGTGTCGATCGCCACTCCTTCGCGCCCCACTTCGCCCTCGCTCATCGGATGGTCGCTGTCGTAGCCCATCAGCGTCGGCATGTCGAAGTCGGTCGACAGGCCGGTCTGCCCCTGCTCGATCAGGTACTTGAAGCGCTGGTTCGTGTCCTCGGCCGTACCGAAGCCGGCGATCTGGCGCATCGTCCAGAAGCGGCCGCGGTACATCGTCGGATACGGTCCGCGCGTGAACGGGTAGCGCCCGGGCAGGCCGATGTCGTCGAGCCGCGTCTCGTCGAGATCGAGCGCGGTGTAGCTGCGCTTCAGCGGAAAGCCGCCGTAGGTCTCGAAGCGCTTCGCGCGCTCGGGCGCCTTCGCAAGAAAGCCCGCGACTTCGGTCTTCTCCCAGGCCTCGACGTCGTTTGCGAGGGCGGCACGCGTGCCCGCGTCCGGGCCGGCTGAGAGGGATGCGTTCGATTCGTTCATGCGTGACCTCCGACATTCAGTTCGTCGAGCAGCCGTGTCGCCGCCGCGTGCGGCGAGACCTGGCGTTCGCAAATCGCGCCCAGCAGCTCGGCAACGCGGCCGTCGCGGTGCTGCGCGAAGCGCGTGCGCAGGATGTCTTCGGCGGCGGCGAGCATCCGCCGCTCGGCGATCCGCGCGCGACGAGCGTCGAGCTCGCCGCTGTCGCGAAGTGCAGCGTAGTGACGATCGATCGCCGTGAGCAGCTCGTCGACGCCGTCTCCCCGCTGCGACGAGGTCGCGATCACCGGCGGCCGCCACTCCAACTCGCGGTCGGGCGCGGCGCCCGGTTTCGAGGTCAGTCTGACGCCGTAGCGCGTCCCGGCCCCGACCGCCATCGCGAGCATATTCTTGAGATCGGCGATCGTGCGGTTCGCGTCGGGCCGGTCGCACTTGCTGACCGCATGGATGTCGGCGATTTCGAGGATGCCCGCCTTGATCGCCTGGATGTCGTCGCCGAGGCCCGGGGCCGAAACGACCACCGTCGTATGCGCCGCACGCGCGACGTCGACCTCGTCCTGGCCGACGCCCACCGTCTCGATGACGACCACGTCGAAGCCGGCGGCGTCGAGCACGTCGACGACCTCGAGTGCGCCGCGCGCGAGCCCGCCGAGCGCGCCGCGCGTGGCCATGCTGCGGACAAAGACGCCGGGGTCGCCGGCAACCTCGCCCATGCGGATGCGGTCGCCGAGGATCGACCCTCCGGAGAACGGGCTCGACGGATCGATCGCGACGATCGCGACCTTGCGCCCGGTCCGGCGAATCGCGGCGGTCAGCGCGGTCACGAGCGTCGACTTCCCGCTGCCCGGCACGCCGGTGATGCCGACGATATGCGCGCGACCCGCATGGCGGAACACGTCGTCGAGCGCCATGCGCGCCTCGTCGACGCCCGATTCGGCACGCGTGGCGAGGCGGGCGATCGCGCGCAGGTTGCCTTCGAGCACGCGCGCGACGAGTTCCGCGGAAGGGACGTAGCTCATCGGCGGCCTCACGCCCCGAGGCGCGCGTTCAGCTCGCGGAACACATCGCGGTCGTCGACGACGCGTCTCGCCTTGAAGTCGGTTCTGGGAAAGGTGCCGGGTGCGACCACTTCGATCTTCGAGCGCAGGCCGAGCACGCGCGAGAGCTGTTTCGCCGCCTCGTCGTGAAGGGTGCGCATGGCGTCGGCGCCACTCGCCGCAGGTTCCGGCGCAATTTCGACGCGTATCACGAGTTCGTCCATCGCTCCTTCGCGGGTGATGACGATCCGGTGCTCGCCACCGTAGCCGTCGATCGCATTGAGCACCGCGTCGACCTCGCTCGGATAGACGTTCTCGCCGCGGATCGTGAACATGTCGTCGATGCGCCCGAAGATACCCTGCGGCAGCCACGGGTACGTGCGTCCGCAGGGTGCCGGACCGTCCTCCCACAGCGTGAGGTCTCCCGACACGAGGCGGATCATCGGCTGCGACGTCCGTTCGAGGTGCGTGTACACGGGTGTGCCGCGCTCGCCATAGGGGACGCGCCGGAACGTCCTGGAATCGCAGACCTCGGTGTAGACGATGTCCTGCCAGCAGAGCATGCCGTCGCTCTCTGCCGTTCCCGACACGTGCATGAACGGCGTCATCTCGGCCATCGATCCGCAGTCGATGACGTGTGCACCGTAAGCGGCGGCGATGCGATCGCGCACGCCCGGAATCGAAGCGCCAGGCTCGCCGGAGAAGAACATCGTCTTCAGGCCGAACGATCGTGGATCGTGGCCCTCGTTGCGAGCGACCTCGGCGAGGTGAAGCGCAAACGACGGCGTTGCATAGAGCGCAGCAGGACGCGTCATCGCGAGCCACATGGCCGCGCGGGCAGTCATGCCGGGGGCGCCCGCTCCGAACGGAAACGCCTTCGTGCGCAGGCGCTCGGCACCCGACAGCGCACCCCACGAGCCCATGTAGAGGCTCAGGATCGCGGCGATGAACACGGTGTCCCCGGGGCGGATTCCCATCCCCCACATGATCCGCGCATGCGCATTGGCGATCGCGTCCCAGTCGGCGCGTCCGATCGCAAACGCGGTCGGCCTTCCCGTGGTGCCCGAGGTGCCGTGGATGTGGTGGACCTCGGCGTCCGGAACGCACAGATAATCGCCGAACGGTGGCACGCGCGCTTGCGCCTCGCGAAGGTCCTTCTTTGCGATCACCGGCACCTTCGACTCGAAGTCCTCGAGCGAGCGCAGACGATCGGGGTGGAAACCTGCCTCGTCCCATTTGCGGCGATAGAACGGCGAGTGATCCCACGCGTAGCGCGTCAGCAGCTTCAGGCGCTCGAGAATGTGCGCGTCGCGCTCGCCCGGAGGCATCGTCTCGCGCTGCGGGAACCAGTGACGCGAGCGCGCCGGCGGCAGGTAGTCGGCGTCGTAGCGCGGTGGAAACGACCACTGCTCCATGGCGGCCTCCGTCAGCGCGCGCCGCGCTCGGCGACGACGCGGCGCACTGCGGCGACGATTGTCTCCGGCGGCGTGTCCTGCAGCAGAATCTCGCTGACGCCGAGGGCCCTGAGCTTCGGCAGATCGTCGTCGGGAATCACACCGCCGCCGACGACGCGGATGTCGTCGGCGCCCTTCGCTTTCAGCAGTTCGACGAGGCGCGGGAACACCGTCATGTGCGCGCCCGAGAGGATGCTGACGCCGATCACGTCGACGTCCTCCTGGATCGCCGCGTCGACGACCTCCTCGGGCGTGCGGTGCAGGCCCGTGTAGATGACGTCCATGCCGGCGTCGCGCAGCGTACGGGCGACGATCTTGACGCCGCGGTCGTGGCCGTCGAGCCCGACCTTGGCGATGATCACGCGGATTCGATCCTGGGAAGCGTCCATGGGTAGCGCTTTCGGGTGGCGGGGAACGACCGGGTGTTCGAGTTTCGCATACGGTATGCGAACTGGGAAACGCTGTCAACCCTTCACGCTGTCAATCCCTCATTCTGCGACCGACTCACGACGTCTCGTAACGATCGATGATCGCGCTCGAACGCATCCGCGGCCGATCGTGCCGAATGTTCTCGCTCGTCCGTGCCCGGCGTATGCTGGTGTCGGGCCGGCGGCGTCGGGAACACCGCGCGTGGCGGCCGCGTCAGTTGGCGATCCGATGGAGAGGACGCGATGACTGCAAGCGAGGCTTCCGACACACCCGATTTCTCGGCCGGCATCGACTCCGGCCGCCTTTCCGACGGCGGGACCCTCGCTGGTCGCGTCGGTGACGACGACGCCGTTCTCGTCCGCCGCGGCGACACTTTCCACGTTATCGGTGCGCGTTGCACCCATTACGGCGGGCCGCTCGCCGACGGACTCGTCACCGGGACCGCGCTGCGCTGTCCGTGGCACCACGCGTGCTTCGACCTCGCGAGCGGCGAGGCGCTTCGCGCGCCGGCGCTCGATCCGATTCCGTGCTGGCGCGTCGAACGCGTCGGCAACACCGTGTTTGCGCGCGAGCGGCTGCCGGCACCACGGCCGCGCGTGATCGCGGGCCCCGCACTTCCGCCCGGGATCGTCGTCATCGTCGGCGGAGGGGCGGCGGGCCTCGCCGCGGCGGAGATGCTCCGCCGCGAGGGCTATCCGGGCACCATCACGATGCTCTCGGCCGATGCGTCGCCGCCGTGCGACCGACCCAATCTGTCGAAGGATTTTCTTGCCGGAAACGCTCCTGACGACTGGATTCCGCTTCGCCCACCCGAGTTCTACGCCGAGCACGCGATCGACCTCGTGCTGAACGCGCGCGTCACCACGCTCGACGCGCAGCGCAAGGAGGCCGTCCTCGACGACGGCCGCCGCTTCCCCTACGGCGCGCTGCTCGTCGCGACCGGCGCCGACCCCGTGCGTCTCGACGTGCCGGGTGCCGCAGCGGGGCAGCTTCTTTACCTGCGCTCGTTCTCCGACAGCAAGGCGATCGTCGCGCGCGCAGCGGGGGCGAAGCGCGCGCTCGTCGTCGGCGCGAGCTTCATCGGGCTCGAAGTCGCGGCGTCGTTGCGCGCGCGCGGCATCGAGGTCCACGTCGTCGGGCCAGAAAAGGTCCCGCTCGAGCGCGTGCTCGGAACCGAAGCGGGACAGTTCGTGCGCCGGCTCCACGAGTCGCACGGCGTCATCTTCCATCTCGGGCGCACCGTCGGCCGCCTCGACGGCGGCAAGGTGACCCTCGACGACGGCAGCAGCTTCGCGGCGGACCTTGCCATTTTCGGCGTCGGCGTACGGCCTTCGCTCGCCCTCGCCGAGCAGGCGGGGCTAGCGATCGACCGCGGCATCGTCGTCGACCGCTACCTGCAGACGAGCGCTCCCGACGTGTTCGCCGCCGGCGACGCGGTCCGCTGGCCCGATCCGCACACCGGCGACAACATTCGCGTCGAGCACTGGGTGGTCGCCGAGCGCCACGGCCAGATCGCGGCCCGCAACATCCTCGGCCAGCGCGTCGTCTGCGACATCGTTCCGTTCTTCTGGAGCCAGCACTACGACGTCGCGATCAACTACGTCGGCCACGCCGAGCGCTGGGATGCGATCGACGTCGACGGCGACCTCGATACCCGCGATTGCGCGATCCGCTATCGCCGGGGCGGGCGCACGCTCGCTGTCGCGACGATCGGACGCGACATCCTGAGCCTGCGCGAAGAAGTCGCGATGGAGGGGTCGGCCGCCTCCCGCTGACCTGCGCCGGCTGGGCGCTCAGCGCGGCGCGGTGAACAGCGCGTCGAAGCTCTTCCGCAGTTCTCGCTTCAGGAGCTTCCCGCTCGGGTTTTTCGGCAGCGACGGCGCGAACAGCACGCGCTTCGGCACCTTGAACGACGCGAGCGACTCGCGACAATGCGCGACCACCGCCGCCTCGTCGATCGATGCCCCGGTCTTTCGAACCAGCACGGCGACCACCGCCTCGACCCACTCCGGGTGCGGCAGCCCGATCACCGCCACTTCGGAGACGCCGTCGATCCGGTAGATAACCTCCTCGACCTCGCGGCTCGCGACATTCTCGCCACCCGACTTGATCATGTCCTTCTTGCGATCGACGACGCTGACGTAGCCCTCCGCATCGATCGTCGCGAGGTCACCCGAGTGGAACCAACCACCCTGGAATGCAGCCAGGGTCCGCTCGTCGTCGTGAAAATACCCGTCGAGAAGCTGCGGACTGCGATGGACGATCTCGCCGATGCTGCGGCCGTCCTTCGGCACGTCATGCATCGTGTCGTCGACGACGCGCGTCTCGACGTTCAGCACCGCACGCCCGCAGGAGCCCGGCTTGCGCAGCTGGTCCTCGGGGCCGAGCATCGTCGCGAGCGGCGCGATCTCGGTCTGTCCATAGAGGTTCCACAGCCGCACCTTCGGCAGGCGGCGAGAGAGCTCGCGCATCACCTCGACCGGCATGATCGAGGCCCCGTAGTAGCCCTTGGCGAGCGACGAGAGATCGGTCGTTTCGAACATCGGCGAACGCAGCAGCGCGATCCAGACCGTCGGAGGCGCGAAGAACGACGTCACACGATGACGGGCGATGAGCGGCAGCAGGTTGTCGGGGGTCGGCTTCGCGGTGATCACGTTGGTCGCGCCGACGTAGACCGAAGGACCGAGGAAGACGTCGAGTTGCGCGCAGTGGTAGAGCGGCAGCGCATGCAGCGCGAGGTCACCGCGCGCGATCTCCGCGTCGACGATGCAGCTCACGTACTGCCACAGAACGGCGTCGTGCGTGAGCATCGCGCCCTTCGGTGCCGACTCGGTGCCGCTCGTGTAGACGATCTGCGCGAGGTCGCTGCCGGAGAGCTCGACCCTGGGTGCCGGCCCCGGCTCGGCCGCGAGCTCGTCGAACCGGACGAGCCCCGGCGTCGGCGTTGACCGCTCCTCGCCGGGGATCCAGATCAGCGTCTCGACCATCGTGTCGAGCGCGGACGCGGCGCGCGCCACGTCGACGAGTCCACTGTCGGTCGCGACCAACCGAGCGCTCGAGTGGTGCAGGATGTAAGCGACTTCATCGGCCTTCAACATGAAGTTGATCGGCACCAGCACGGCACCGAGCCGTGCCAGCGCGAAGCGCAGCGCGGCGAACGCGTGCGAATTCCTCGCGAGCACCGCCACGCGGTCGCCCTTGACGATAGCGCGCTTCGCGAGGCCGGCAGCAAGGCGCTCGACGATGTCGTGAAACGCGGCGTAGGTCCAGCGCACCTCACCGCAGACGATCGCGAGCTTGTCCGGCTCGCGTGCGGCGCTGCGGCGCAGGATGTCGACGAGGGTGTGACGGTGGAGGGCCTGGTCCATGGCGGATTGTTGCAGAATGACAGGAATCCAAGTGTACCGATGACCTCCGCTCCGCGCATCGCGATCGTCGGCGCCGGCCTAGTCGGCGGCTACCTGGGCGGCTGCCTCCACGGCCATGCTCGGGTGACGCTCGTGTGCCGCGAGCGCGTTGCCGCGATGCTCGCATCGACCGGCATTGCCGTCTCCGGCGGCGCCGGACCGACGCGGCGAATCGCGCCGCCGGAGCTCGACATCGCGCTCGATGTCTCCGGCGCAGCCCAGGCCGACCTCGTGCTGGTGACCGCAAAATCGACTGCAACGGCCAGCATCGCACGCGCGCTCGAATCGGTGCTGGAACCGGAAGCGGTTGTCGTGAGCTTCCAGAACGGCATGCGCAATGCCGCGTGGCTGCGCGAGCGCCTGCCCCGCAATGCGGTGCTCGCGGGAACGGTCCCATTCAACGTCGCCTCGCCGTCGCCGGGGATGTTCCGTCGCGGCGAGTTCGGCGAGCTGATGGTCGAGGACGCACCCGCGCTCGCGCCGTTCGTGCCGGTCTTCGCTGCGGCCGGAGTCGCACTGGCGCGACGCGGCGATATCACCGCCGTACAGTGGGCAAAGCTGCTGGTCAACCTCGTCAATCCGGTAAACGCCCTCGGTGACCTGCCGTTACGCGCGCAGCTCGCCGACCGCACCTGGCGCCGCTGCCTTGCGCTCGCACTGCGCGAGGCGCTCGCCGTCTATCGCGCGGCGGGGATCCGTCCCGCGCGCATCACTCCGATGCCGATGCGGTGGCTGCCCATCGTGCTCGAGCTCCCTGACGCGCTGTTCGCGCGCGCGGCCGGGACGATGCTCTCGATGGACCCGCAGGCGCGGACATCGATGTCCGAAGATCTGCGCGCGGGCCGGCGCACCGAGATCGACGACCTGAACGGCGAGGTCGTCGCGCTGGCAGCATCGCGTGGAGTGCGCGCGCCGGTGAACGCGCGGCTCGTCGAGCTCGTTCACGCCGCCGAGCAGCATGCACGACGCTACACCGGTCCCGAGCTGCTTGGTGATCTTCGCGGTGCCGGATCGGCAGCGATCGCGAGTTCGACGTCGGTACCCGGGAGCGCACGATGAGAGTCACCCGACCGCTCGCGCGCGGCGAGCACGGCATGGTCGCAACCCCGCATTACCTTGCCTCCGTCGCGAGTCTCGACGTGCTGCGGGACGGAGGCAGCGCGGTCGATGCGGCGATCTGCGCCGCAGCGGTGCTCGGCGTCGTGCTGCCGCACATGACCGGTATCGGCGGTGACGCGTTCTGGCTCGTGCATGCGCGCGGTGCCGAGCGCCCCGTCGCCATCGATGGCAGCGGCCCATCCGGCGCGGCGGTCGACCTTTCGTGCTTCGCGGGCGAGGCGGCAATCCCCCTGCGCGGACCGCGGGCCGCGCTCACCATCCCGGGCGCTGTCGACAGCTGGGCAATTGCCCACCGACGGTGGGGCCGGCTTCCGCTCGCGCGACTGCTCGATCCGGCGATCGCGTATGCGCGAAACGGCGCTCCGGTGTGCGACGACCTGGCGCAGTGGATCGTCGATCGCGCTGCGCTGCTGTGTGACGACTCAGGTTCATCGTCGTTGTTCTTCGCCGCAGGCGCCCCGCTTCCTGCCGGCAGCCGCCTCGAGCAGCGCGCCCTCGGCGATACGCTCGACGCCATCGCGCGCTTCGGACCCCGACACTTCTACGATGCGACGGCTGCGTCGATCGTAGGTTACCTCGACGCGCGCGGCGGCATGCTGCGGACCGCGGACTTCGCGCAGTACCGGGCGTTCGAAGTGGAGCCGATTTCGGTACGCTACCGCGACTGCATCGCCTGGCAGGCTCCCCCGCCGTCGCAGGGCATCGCCGGACTCATGATCCTGTCGTTCCTCGGCGGGATCGATCTCGCGCGTGCGGGCGACGATTCGGCCGACTACTACCATGCTCTGATCCAGGCCATCAAATGGGCGTTCCGGAAGCGCGACGCGCATCTCACCGATCCGCGCTTCCACGCGATCCCGATCGCGGATCTCCTCGATCCGGCACGCGCGCGGGCCGAGCGCGATCTCTGGCTCGCCGACCCGTCCATCGTGCAAGCGAGTCCGCCCTCCGGCGGCGATACGGTGTTCATTGCCACCGCCGACCGCGAAGGCAACGCTGTCGGTTTGGTGCAGAGCCTGTACTTCGACTTCGGCGCGGCGGTCCTCGACCCGGAAAGCGGCGTGCTTCTGCAGAATCGCGGCAGCTACTTCTCGCTCGATCCCACGCACCCCAACGTGCTGGCGCCAGGCAAGCGTTCCGCGTCGACGCTGATGTCGGGCATGCTCTACCGCGGTGGCGCGCCCTACCTCGTCCACGGCACTCAGGGCGGAGAAGTCCAGCCGCAGACCAACGCTTCGCTCGTCACGCGAGTCGTCGATTTCGGCATGGACGTGCAGCGCGCGATCGAGGCGCGGCGCGTGCTGTACGGCCGCTCGTGGGAGGACTCGGCAAAGCAGCTCCTCGTCGAATCGGACGTGGGTGACGACGTTCCGGCGGCACTTCGCGCACGCGGACATCCGGCCGAGCTCGCCGTCTGGCCCAGTCCGCGGATGGGAACCGCGCAGGCAATCCGCCTCAAGGGTAGGTGGAGCGCCTTCCACGAAGGGGGCGCAGACCCGCGGGGCGAAGGCATCGCGCTCGGCTTCTGACCGCATTCGCGCGCATCCGCAGGTTGAGCGAGAGCCCGGACACCAGTCCGGCGACGATATCGCTTCCCGAGGTCGCCCCGATCGCGAGCACGCGGTCGAGCGCGGGGCGCAGCCCCCCCGGGGCTCCGTCGATCAGCTCGCGCGCGAGCGCGTGGATCGATTCGCGCACGCGGCCGCGCGCGGCGTTCGCCAGTGCCGCGACGCTGATCGCGTTGGTCGACGTGCGGGCGATCGCGACGACGTCGCCGCAGAGGGCACGCATGGGGTGGCAGGGGCTCTTCGCAACGTTCAGGATCGCGAACAGTCCGACGAGGAAGTCGTCGCCTGACGGCGTCAGACCCGGCCCGAGGCCGACCATCGTCGCGGCTCCGGCGCGTGCGGCGTCGAGATCGGCGTGCAGCAGCGCTGCGCACAGTGCAGCGCTGCGCGCTTCGAGCGCTGCGCGCGACGCGTCGGCAAACGGGTCTCCTGATCTCCCCTGTCCCGGCAAATGGCTGCGATGGTCGGTCCGCCGCAACCGGTCCCTGACCCAGTGCAGGTTGGCGCGCAGCCTCGCGTCGTCGCGCGGGTAGGTGGGAAGCGCCACCGACCAGCTCGAAACGCCGTCGAGGCATACCCGCAAGGACCCGACGCCGAGCGTGCCGGGCGCGACGTCAACCCGGTCACCCCGGCCGATGCCGGAGTCGGCGAACCCTTCGACATCGATGACGACGGTGTCCGGCGCATTGTCGACACTGCGGCAGGCCAGCGTGACGAGGTCACCGCCTTCAACCTCGATGTTGACCGTTCTCGCGAACACGCTGTGCACGCGGCCGCGAGGCCGCGAATCGAGCAGTCGAAGCAGGTGAGCATCGGCGGAAATGGCGCGCCGAGCCTGCAACGCCCCCGCGGCGGCGTCGGACATCCGTCTCAGTAGCCCGCCACCGAGCCGTCCGACCTCGGGTCGCTCGCGCCGTCGATCATTCCGCTCGGGTGGCGTACCAGTGCGCCGGCATGCCCCACCAGATCCGAGTAGGGCGGAATCATTTCGACGTCGTGCCCTGCCGTGCGCAATTCGGACACCAGCGACGAATCGAACCGGTCTTCGAGCTTGAGACTCACGCTCATCTGGCCCCACGTGCGCCCCAGCAGCCAGCGCGGTGCGCTGATTGCCTGCTGGAGATCCTGACCGTACATCGCATAGCGGCTCAGCACCGCAGCCTGACTCTGCGGCTGACCGTCGCCGCCCATGTTGCCGTAGACGATCTCGCGTCCGTCGGAAAGTCGCGCCAGCGCGGGATTGAGCGTGTGGAAGGGTTTGCGCCGCGGCGCGAGCGCGAGGTGCGACTGGGGATCGAGCGAGAAGCTCGCGCCGCGATTCTGCCAGGTGACGCCGCTGTCCTCCAGAACCACTCCGGAACCGAACTCCCAATAGAGGCTCTGGATGTAGCTGACCATCATGCCGCTCGCGTCGGCTGCCCCCATCCACACGGTGTCGCCCCGGATCGCGGGCTCGGGCCATGCGCGCGCATGTGCGGGGTCGATCGCACGTGAGCGTTCGGCGATCGCGTCGGGGCGCAGGAAGTCGCGCGGGTCCGTACGCATCGTCTCGGGATCGCCGACGTGGCGGTTGCGTACGAGGAACGCCTGTTTCGTCGCCTCGACGATGCCGTGCACGTGCGCGAAGGTCTCGGCCGCTGCGGAGCGCCGGATGCGATCGAAGATCGCCAGGATCATCAGCGATGCGAGACCCTGCGTGGGTGGAGGAAGGTTGTAGGCGGTCCCGATCGAAAGCTCGACGGTGAGCGGCTCGACCAGCGCGGCGCGCTGGAGCTGAAGATCGCCGAGGCGCAGGGGGCTGTCGAGTCGCGCGAGTTCCGCCGCGATGTTCCGTCCGAGCCCACCGCGATAGAACTCGTCGAGGCCCCGCTCGGCGAGTCGCGAAAGTGTTGCGGCGAGCGCGGGAAGGCGCTGGACGGAACGCGCGAGAGGAAGCTGTCCGTCGCGCAGGAAGGCCTTCGCGAACCCCGGTTGCGGCGCGAGCTCGGCGAGAAACCGGTCGGTGTAGTCGACCTGGCTCTGCGTGACCGGGACTCCTTCGCGCGCGTACCAGATCGCGTCGCCGAGCAGCCGGTCCAGTGGGAGCCGCCCCGGAGCGAGTTCGAGCGCGGCCTGCCACCCTGACACTGCACCCGCGACGGTATTCGCGGCCAGCGGCCCGCGCGACGGAATGGCGGCGTGTCCCCGATCGCGATACCAGCCGATCGTCGCGAGCTCCGCCGATCGCCCGCACGCGTCGATGCCGATTGGTGCCTCGCCGGGGCGACTGATCAGCCAGAATCCGTCGCCGCCGATACTGTTCATGTGCGGATAGACGACGGCAATCGTCGCCGCCGCCGCGACCATCGCTTCGACCGCATTGCCGCCGTCGCGCAGCACGGCGGTACCGGCCTGCGCGGCGAGGTGGTGAGGCGCAGTGAGCATCCCGCGCGGCGACGAGAGCATCCTCAGCATGGCTATCCGGCGTTATACCGCTTCGCGAACGCCGTGACGGCCTTAACGAAGCAATCCATCGGCGTTCGTACGATACCCGCTCCGATCTGGCCGACGCCGGCCTTCCGGTGCGCGATACCGGTGGTCACCGCCGGACGGATGCCGTTGTCGACGACTTTGCGGATGTCGATCCCGCAGGGCGCCCCCGCAAAGTCGAGGTTCGGCAGCGAGAGCGCCGGATTGCGTGCGACGGTAATTTCGTACATCTCGCGCGAGTATCCGATCGCCTCGGTGACCGTGCCTCCGACGAGCTGGACCAGCGCAGGGGACGCGGCGAGCGAGAAGCCGCCGAAGCCGGCCGTCTCGCAGATCGCGCTGTCGCCGAGATCGGGATTCGCGTCGGCCTGCGTGTGCCCGGGAAAGAACAGGCCGATCGGCATGTCGGACGGTGCCTCGAACCATTCACCCCCCAGGCCGCTGACGCGGATCGCCGTCGTCACGCCGTTGCGCGCGATCGCCGTGACAATGCCGCAGGTGTCGATCCCCGCTGCCGCATCCATCGTCGCCTTCGACGAGGACATCGACAGGTTGAGGAAGAATTGCGAATTGCCGGCGATGTAGCCGAGCGTCTCGCGCACCGCTTTCCGTTCGACCTCGGTGCCGGCGAGCGGCTCGGCAATCGCAGCGAGGAACTGCAGCGTCGCCGCGGCGTTGCGGCTGTGCACCTCGTCACCCATCAGCAGGGCCTGTGCCTGGATCGCCTTCAGGTCGATGCCGCCGGTCGCGCGCACCGCGGCCCGCAGCGTCGGTGCGAGGACGGTCTCGATCCAGCGCAGGCGGGCGATCACGTCGGGCCCGTTGGCGCCGAAGCGCAGCACGCGGCCGATGCCCTCGCTCATGTTGCTGTAGGCGACATTGCCCTGCGCGTCGTTGCGCACGACGAATACCGGCATCGACGGCGAGATGATGCCGGCCATCGGCCCGACGGCGTGAAAGTCGTGGCACTGGGCGAAGCGGATCGCGCCGCGCGAAAGCAGCGCCTGCGCCGCTTCTGGCGTGTCGGCCCATCCCTCGTAGAGCGCCGCGCCGATCATCGCGCCCTGCATCGGGCCGCACATGTCTTCCCACGCGATCGGCGCGCCGGCGTGCAGCAACGTCTTCCCCATCTCTGGCCACACGTCGCGGGCATGAAGCGCCACGTCGACAAGCATCGGCTGGGCAGCGAGGACCCGCTCGACCGCCGTCGCGTTCGCCCGGTCGATGCGCGACCCAAGACACGCAGGATCATCGTCATCGCCGGCGAGCTGCGCGAGCGTCCAGGCGAGAGCGGCGTCGCCGTCGCCTGGCGGCTGCCACGCGAGCTGGAGCGCTTTGCCCCCGGCCTCGCGGACGCTACGCGTAAAGGTTTCGACGCCGACGTTGATGACCGACAGCGCGGTCTGATCCAGCAGCGCAGCGCTCATGCCGTTCCTCTTCCTTCGTAATGAAGTGATCTCACGCGACGAGCCTCGTTCCCGCGCGCCCCTGCAGCGCATCGTAGACGCGGTCGAGTGAGGTGATGATCACTTCGCTGCCGCCGCCGTCCAGGTATTGCAGCGCTGCGTCGATCTTCGGCCCCATGCTACCCGGGGGAAACTGCCCGTCGGCCATGTGCCGCCGCGCTTCGCTCGCCGTCATCCGGTCGATCGCGCGCTGCGTCGGCTTGCCGAAGTCGAGCGCGACCCGATCGACTCCGGTCAGCATGACCAGCGTCTGGGCGCCGAGGTGTGCAGCGAGCATCGCGCTCGTCAGGTCCTTGTCGATCACCGCCGAGACACCGTGGAAGTCCCCGTTTGCGTTGCGCGCGACCGGAATGCCGCCCCCGCCGACGGCGATCGGAATCACGTTCGCCGCGAGCAGAGCCTCGACTGCCGGCAGTTCCAGGATGCGCAGCGGTCGCGGCGAGGGCACGACGCGCCGGTACCCCCGGCCCGAGTCCTCGACGAAGCGCCAGTCCTGCTCGCGGGCGAGTCGCTCGGCGTCCTCAGCGGTGAAGAATCGTCCGACCGGCTTGGTCGGGTGGGTGAAGCCGGGATCGTCGGCGCTGACTTCGACCTGGGTGATGATCGCGCCGACCGACATCTGCACCCCCTGATCGTGGAGGACGTTGACGAGCGTCTGCTGCAGCATGTATCCCATGCCGCCCTGCGAATGCGCGACGCAGATGTCCATCGGCATCGGAGGCAATTCATTCGCCGTACGCGCCATCCGGAAGAGTATGTTGCCGACCACCGGGCCGTTGCCATGCGTCAGCACCAGTTGATAGCCCGACTGGATGATCCGTACCAAGTGCCGGCATGCCTCGGCGATCAGCGCGAACTGTTCGGAGGCCAGTCCCTTGATGCCGGGTGGATAGCTTGCGTTGCCGCCGAACGCGATGACGATGCGCTGCGGATTCATGCGCGCAGCGCGATCTCACCCGCCGCACGTGCCGCCGCGGTACTGCTCGGCAGGACGAGCGCACCCGCCTCGCGAAGCTGCGCCTGCTGTGCCGACAGACGCTGCGGATCCGCTTCGGTGCCGCAGACGAACGACACCACGGGCAGATGGCGACCTTCCTTCGCACACGCCGCCCTGGCAGCGGCGATCGCCGGTGCGAGTGCGCCCGCCGGATCCGGGTGACTGCCGTAGCCGAGCACGACGTCGAGCACGATCGCGGCGGTCGACGAATCGCGCGCCGTGGCTGCGATGCGATCGATTCGCGTGCTCGGGTCGATCATCGGGTGCGGGCGGCCGACCGTAAACTCGTCGGCGCCGAGATCGATCGCCGCGTGGGCACCCTCGGGCGCGACATCGGCCGCACGCTTGTCGAGCGGCGCATTGGAATGGACGCGCAGCCCGAGATCGCGCCATATGAGCTGGGCCTCCGCGCAGAACGTGCCGCCCGAGTAGAGTCCGCGCACCAGCCGCTGACCCGCGGCGAGGCGCGCCGCCTCGTCGTGCACCGGACACAGCCAGGCACCGGCGTCCTCCTTCGCGGCCGCATCCTTTCCTCCGACGCGTCCGACTGCGGCGACGGCGGCGGCGTACAGCGTCGGGACCGCAGTGACGTTCTGCGGCAACCGTGCCGCCGGCAGATCGTCGCCCAGGAAGAGCGCGACGACCGGCTTGTCGATCTTCGCCGCCCGCTCGAGGACCTGACGCGCCACCTCGGGCGCCGGCGGCTTCGAGACGATGGCGATGACGCGGGTGCCCGGATCGGCGGCCAGCAGGTCGAGCGCCTGCTGCATCGTGATCCCGCCGATCTCCGCCGAAACGTCGTGTCCGCCGGTTCCGATGGCATGGCGGACGCCCTGACCGAGCGCGTGAATCTGGCAGGTCACTTCCTGCAGCCCGGTCCCCGAAGCCCCGACGAGGCTGATCGTTCCCCTGCGTACGACGTTGGCGAAACCGAGCGGCGTGCCGCCGACGATCGCGGTACCGCAGTCGGGACCCATGACGAGCAGACCCTTTCCGCGTGCCACGACCTTGATCGCGCGCTCCTGCTCCAGCGGAACGTTGTCGCTGAAGAGGAAGACATGCAGCCCCTGACGCAGCGCCTTCATCGCTTCCGCCGCGGCGTACGGCCCCGGCACCGAGATCTGCGCCAATGCCGCCTCGGCGCCGTCACGCGAGCGAGCCATCGAGATCGAGCGCAGCGGCAACTCAGCGGCGTGCCCCGACGACGCCGAAGGGCGCTCGCCTTCGAGAAGCCGTGCGACTTCGGCAGCCGCCGCATCGAGCACGTCGCCCGTCTCGGCGTCGACGACGATCATGATGTCGCTCGGCCGCGCCTTCTCGAGCGCGGGGTCGAGCAAGCCGGCCTGGGCGAGGATGTCCTTGTTGGCGGGCGTACCCATCACCAGCGTCGCCTGCCGCACGCCGTCGCGCGTGAGGATGGTCTGCGCGATCCTCATCAGCGCAACCGAATCCTTGTACAGATTCGTCTTGATGGTTCGGGATATCGGCACCGGGTCCCTCCCAATGATGATCCATCGGTCCGCATCGGACCTCCCCAATGTAGGGAGCTGCCGGGGCGCTGTCCAGATGGGACCGCGATATGTTTAGAATCCACGCCGTGAATAAGCGAATCAGCCTCGCGACGCTCGACCTCAATCTGTTGGTCGTGTTCGATGCGATCCTCGCCGATCACAGCATCACTGCGGCGGCGCAGCGCGTGGGTCTGTCGCAGCCTGCCATGAGCAGTGCGCTCGCCCGCTTGCGCAAGGCGTTCAACGACCCGCTGTTCGTGCGCACCGCACGCGGCATGCAGCCGACGCCGTATGCGCAAGT
The DNA here is from genome assembly GCA_025981645.1 of Burkholderiales bacterium. Taxonomy (GTDB): domain Bacteria; phylum Pseudomonadota; class Gammaproteobacteria; order Burkholderiales; family Casimicrobiaceae; genus VBCG01. Next base: position 3,953 of record JAICXH010000031.1, on the reverse strand, counting down.
GCTCGCCGCGCCGATCCAGCAGGCGTGCACGATCATCGCCAACTCGCTCGAGCTCGGCGCGACGTTCGATCCGCTCACCGCGCGACGGACGTTCACCTTCTACATGACCGACATCGGCGAAGGGATTTTCCTGCCGAAGCTGTTGCGTGCACTGGAGCAGCGCGCGCCGCACGCGAACGTAAGGGTGCAGCAGATCCCGGCGCGCGGCGAGCAGGACGCGATGGCTTCGGGCGAGGTCGACATCGCCCTGGGCCTGTTTCCGGATCTCAAGGGCGGGTTCTTCCAGCAGCGGCTGTACCGGGACCAGTTCGTCTGCCTGCTGCGCAGCGACCATCCGCAGGCGAAAGGGTCGATCACCGCGAGGCAGCTCGCGGAGATGCGCAACGTGCTGATCACGTCGGCCGGCACCGGGCACCAGATCGCCCTCAGCCGCGCGTTCGCGCACCAGCATCACCGGCGGCGGATTGCCCTCACCATCCCCCACTTCATGGCGGTCCCGGTCATCGTCAGCCAGACTGATTACATCGTCATGGTGCCGCGCCGTCTCGCCCTCGCCTTCGCGGGCTTCGCCGGCATCAGGATCGTGGAGTCGCCGGTCAGGATCCCCTCGATCGAGATCAAGCAGCATTGGCACGAGCGCTACCACCAGGATCCGGCGAACCGGTGGATCCGCAGCCTGGTCGCCGAGCTGTTTCTCGAATGACGACGGCGCTCCAGTCGCCGCGACTGCGCCGCAGCGGCCGGGGTTGGTCGGTCCGTCATTCACATGGTGAATACCGCGCATCGACGCCGCGACGCTGACATCCGCGCGGGCGGCGGCTAGAGTCGCGTCGCCATTTCCTTCCCCCGGCGGGCGCTCGGCGGTGGCGCCGTGGCGGTCGCCCCGGAGGGTCCGAGGGCGAGAATCCGGAGGACAGGAAATCCGAAGAGGTGTCGCGGAACCGCGCGGCAGAGGGTTACACTTGACCGTCGACGGCGCCGAACCCGACATCGCCAGCGGTCCAATCGAACGCGGAGGAGCGTATGGACCTGTTGATTCGCAACGTGTTGATCGATGACGATGCGAAGCCGACCGACATCGCGATCGACGATGGCCGCATCGCCGGGATCGAGCCCGGAATCAAGGCGGAGGCGCGTCAGACCATCGACGCTGAAGGCCGCGCGGCGATCCCGGGCCTCCTCGAGCCGCACCTTCACCTCGAAAAGGCCTTCCTTCATCGAAGGATGCCGGCGCGCTCGGGAACCCTCGAAGAGGCGATTCGCATCACCGGAATCCTGAAAGGCAAACAGGAGCGCGAAGACGTGCTCGCGCGCTCACGCCAGGTGCTCGACATGGCGGTGAAGAACGGCACGATCGCGATCCGCGCGCACCCCGACGTCGATGTCATCCAGGGGCTGATCGGAGTCGAGACCGCTCTGCAGTTGAAGGAGGAATATCGCGGCCTCGTCGACCTGCAGATCGTCGCCTTCCCGCAGGAAGGCATCCTCAAGTCGCCGGGAACGGTCGAGCTGATGGAGGAGGCGCTGAAGCTCGGTGCGGATGTGGTCGGCGGCTGCCCGTACAACGAGCTGACGTGGGACGACACCAAGCGCCACATCGACATCGCATTCGATCTCGCGCAGCGCTACGGCGTCCCGGTCGACATGCACGCTGATTTCGCCGACGACGCCTCCGACCCCCGCTTCGCCTCCGCGACGTACGCGGCGCAGAAGACGATCGCCTCGGGTTACCAGGGCCGCGTGTCGCTTGGTCACGTGACGAGCCTCGCGGCGCTGGCACCCGAGGAAGCGAAGCCGGTGCTCGAATTGCTGCATCGGGCCGACGTGCACATCGTGACGCTGCCGGCCACCGACACCTACCTCGGCGGCCGTAAGGATGTGGTGAATCAGCGGCGCGGACTCACTCCGGTGCGCGCGCTGCGCGACGCCGGGGTCAACGTGACTTACGCTTCCAACAACATCCGCAACGCCTTCACGCCGTTCGGCAAGGCCGATCCGCTGCTGATCGGCAACTTCCTCGCGCACCTCGCGCAGTTCGGCACACCCGACAACCAGGCCTACGTGCTGAAGATGGCGACCCACGACGCTGCACGCGCGATGGGCATCAGCGAAGGCTACGGGATCGCGGTCGGCAATCGCGCGAGCCTGGTGATTCTCGATACCTGGCAGGTCGCCGACGCGCTGCTGGACATTCCGCCGCGTTCCTGGGTGATCAAGGACGGCAACGTCACCGTGACCACCCGCCACCAGTGCGACATTCATCGTCACCCCGCGCACCACTGACCGCAGTCGATCGTCACCGCAATGCACACCACTGACCGAAGGAGCCACTTCCATGCGTAAGCCCCCGGCCGAAATCATTGCCTCCCTGCTCGCAGTGACCACGATCTTCATCTCGATGCCGCCGTTCAACCTGCCCCCGTGGGCGATCTTCATCGGCTGGGCTGGAACCTTCGCGGCGGGCGGACCGAAGCCCGAGGTACTGAAGAAGATCTGGCCGGTGATGCCGATCGGATCGGTCACCGCGTTCCTGATCGTGCTGGGCTTCGACTGGGCGTCGCATCAGTTTTCCGGAGGGGCGCTTCTGTTCGCGCAGTGCGTGATCCTGTTCTGCCTCAACACCGCACAGATGCTGCTCGCGCGAGTTCCGGGACTCGGGCTCACCTTCGTCCCCGGCATGTTCTTCGGCTTCGCGTCGTATTTCGCGACGTTCTACGGCGGCTTCGGGCCGAACCCGCACAACCCGGTTGCGGCGCTGGTCGCGGTGATCCTGATGAATGGGCTCGGTCCGCTCTATGCCTGGCTGAACGTCAAGCTCGCGGCGCCGCACGGGCATGCCGAGTCCGCACCGAACGCGGTTCCGGCGCGCCGTTAAGGGCGTTCGGACTGGCAGCACCCGCGTCGCGCGCGAAGTATCGGCGGCGCGGCCTCCCCCCGCCCACACCCGCGCATGACCGAGATCGTGCGCGGGTGCGCCGGCGCGCTTACACGCTGCTGACGAGCCGGCGCGCCGATCGGCCGCCGAGCGGGACGGCGCCTGTAGCCGTTTGACGACAGCGCTGCCCGCAAGTTCGGGCAGCGGCCTGTCGGGATGCGCCGCCGGAGGAGGCTACCGGCGGGAAATATCCGAAGACGATATGAAGTCGAAATGAACTGCGACCGCGGCGAGGCGGCGCTGGCGCCGCGCGAATCAGCCGGTGTACTTCTCGACCGTGTTCGGCGGGCGGACCTGCGCGGTCTCGGGATCCCTGCCGAACTCGCGCAGTGCGCGACGCTGGCGCAAGAGGTCCCAGCACTGGTCGAGCTCGACGGCGACCTCGGCGAGGCGCGCGCGGTCGGCATCGGCCGGGGCCGGCAATGCTTCGAGGCGGTGCTCCTCGTTCACCAGGCGGTCGATGTGCGTGAGGACGGTCTGTTCGGTCCGGCGTGTGTCCATGTGGGGTCTCCGCGGCAGCGTGATGCGATCGTACACCCGCGCGCGAGCGGCGCCGTGAGGGCAAAAGATTGATGCCGGTCAAGGCGCGGTGCGTCGCCGGCGGTGACGCTTCCAAGCTTTAACCGGCATTCGACCCGCTGCGAGGCGGGTTGTCCATCCCGCATGCGCCTTTTGCTGATCAATCCAAAGTACCCCGAGAGCTTCTGGAGTTTCAAATGGGCGATCGACGGCATCCTGCCGTCGAAGCGCGCGATCAATCCACCGCTCGGCCTCGCGACGCTCGCCGCACTGTGCCCGGATTCGTGGGAGGTCGAGATTGTCGACGAGAACATCGAGTCGATCCCGCTCGCTCCGGCCGCCGACCTCGTCGGCGTATGCGGCATGGGCGTGCAATTCGGTCGCCAGGGCGAACTCCTGCGCTACTACCGCGAGCAGGGTTATCGGACCGTCGCAGGTGGAAGCTTCGCGTCGCTCTGCCCCGAGCGCTACGAGGCGCTCGCCGACAGCGTCGTTGCCG
>JAICXH010000115.1 GCA_025981645.1 Burkholderiales bacterium | reverse complement strand
GGCGACAAGGTCGCCTATATCGACGACGCCGGTTCGTACACGTACGCCGACCTCGACCGGCGCACCTCGCAGTTCGCGAACCTCCGGCGCAAGCTCGGCGTCGCCGTCGAGCAGCGCATCCTCGTCTGCGTGCACGACACGATCGACTTCCCGACGGTGTTTCTCGGCGCGATCAAGGCCGGAGTCGTTCCGGTTGCCGTCAATACGCTTCTGACCGCCTCCGACTACGAGTACATGCTGGCCGACAGCCGCGCGCGGATCGCAATCGTGTCCGAGCCGCTCGCGCCGATGTTCGACGCGCTGCGTCCGAAGCTTGCGCATCTGCGTGGAATGCTCGTCGCCGGCGCGAGCGCGGATCGCGTTGATGCGCTCGCGGCCGCGATGTCCGGTCTCGCAACCGAGGCGCCGATCGCCGCGACGACGAAGGACGACGCCTGCTTCTGGCTGTACTCCTCGGGCTCGACAGGCGCTCCGAAGGGTACCGTCCACGTACACGGCAGCCTGATCGAAACGGCCGAGTTGTATGCGGTACCGGTGCTCGGCATCGAAGCGCGCGACGTGGTGTTCTCCGCCGCGAAGCTCTTCTTCGCCTACGGCCTCGGCAACGGCCTCAGCTTTCCGCTCGCGGTCGGCGCGACCACGGTGCTGATGGCCGAGCGGCCGACCCCGGCCGCGGTCGCACGTCGGCTGCGCGAGCATCGGCCGACGATCTTCTATGGCGTTCCGACGCTCTATGCCGCGATGCTCGCGAGTCCCGAACTTCCGCGCCGAGACGAAGTCGCGCTGCGCCGCTGCACGTCGGCCGGCGAGGCGCTCCCCGAACAGATCGCGCGGCGCTGGGCCGAGCGCTTCGGCGTCGACATTCTCGACGGCATCGGCTCGACCGAGATGCTGCACATCTACCTGTCCAATCGCCCCGACGACGTTCGCTATGGCACTACCGGCAAGGCGGTGCCTGGTTACGAACTGCGGATCGTCGATGAGGCCGGCCACGCGGTCGCCCGCGGCGCGCAGGGTGAACTGCAGATTGCCGGATCGACGCACGCCGCCGCCTACTGGAACAATCGCGCGAAGAGCTGCAGTACCTTCCTCGGCAACTGGACCCGCAGCGGCGACAAATATTCGCAGGACGCCGACGGCTACTACGTCTATGCGGGGCGCAGCGACGACATGCTGAAGGTCAGCGGAATCTACGTGTCGCCGGTCGAGGTCGAGGCGAGCCTCGTGACCCACGACGCCGTGCTCGAAGCCGCCGTCGTCGGGCGCGAGGACGACGATCGGCTGGTGAAGCCCGCGGCCTACGTCGTGCTGAAGCCAGGCATTGCCGCGACTTCCGAGCTCACCGAGACGCTGAAGCAGCACGTCAAGTCGCGGCTCGCACCGTACAAGTATCCGCGATGGTTCGAATTCGTCCCCGAGCTTCCGAAGACCGCGACCGGCAAGATCCAGCGCTTCAAGCTGCGCGAGCTCGCTCGACGCACCCGGCCAGCATGACTGCGGCAGCCGTGCCATCCGCCGCGCGCACGGTGCAAGCGCCGACGCGCGTCGACGTCCTCGGGCACCGGCTCGAAGTCGTCGATCTTCCTGCGCAGCGCAGCGGCCGGCCCTCGCTCGTGTTCCTGCACGAGGGGCTCGGATCGGCCGCGATGTGGCGCGATTTCCCCGCGCAGATTGCGCATGCGACCGGCGCTCGCGTTGTCGCCTATTCGCGCGTCGGCTTCGGCCGGTCGTCGCCGCGCGAGGGGGCATACACGCCGCGCTTCATGCACGAAGAGGCGCTCGATATCCTGCCTGCACTTCGCAGCAGCCTCGGTCTCGACCGACCGGTCCTCGTCGGGCATTCGACCGGTGCGTCGATGTCGCTGATCCACGCCGGTCAATTCGACACCGCCGGCGTGATCGCCATGGCGCCCTTCGTCTATGTCGAGGAGGCGAACCTGCAGACGATCCGTGCTGCACGCAAGCTCTGGCGCGACACCGACCTTCGCGCGAAGCTCGCGCGCTACCACGACGACGCCGACAGCGTGTTCTGGGGCTGGAACGACGTCTGGCTGTCGCCCGACTTCAGCGGCTGGTCGATCGAAGCCGACATCGCCGGCATCCAATGCCCGGTGCTCGCGATCCTCGGCGACGGCGACCGCTACAGCACGCCTGCGCAAGTTGCCGCAATCGAGCGGCATGCGACGCACGCTGCGAGCTTCGAGGCTCTGCACCTCGCCGGCTGCGGCCACTCGCCCCATCGTGACCAGCCGCGCGCCGTCGCCAACGCGATCGAACGGTTTCTCGAGCAGCTTCCCGATTGAGCGGCCCTGCGTGAACGTTCCGGTTCTCACCTATCACTCGCTGACCGTCCAGGGCAGCGACTATCGGGACAACGACCACGTCGCGTTCGCGTCCGACCTGCGCACGATCACGTCGCTCGGTTACCGAGTCGTCAGTCTCGACCGCGTGGTGCGCTGGCACGGCGATGCGATCCTCGGGCTGGAGCCACCCGGTGCGGGCGGAACCGTCGCTGTCTCGTTCGACGACGGCACGGATTTCGATTATCACGACCTGCCCCATCCAACCTTCGGTATGCAGCGAAGCATGCTCAACCTGATGCGCGATTTCGTCGCCGAAGCCGGACCGGACGCTCAGCCCGACCTCCATGGAACGAGCTTCGTCATCGCTTCCGGCGAGGCACGTTCGACCCTCGACCGTACGTGCATCGTCGGGAAGAACTGGATGCGCGACAGTTGGTGGGGGGCGGCCGTTGCGACCGGTCTTCTCGGCGTCGGCAACCACAGCTGGACGCACAATCACCCGTCGCTTCCCGTCGCGTTGCGCGCGGCGGGCGGTCAAGGAGGATCGTTTCGCGACGTCGCGAGCTTCGATGTCGCCGAAGCCGAGATCGCGACCGCGGCGAAAGCGATCCGGTCGCTCGCCGACGGTCCGGATGCGACGCTCTTCGCGTACCCGTATGGCGACGCCAGCGACTACCTCGTTCACGAGTACTTCCCGAAGCATGGTGCGCGCATCGGGGTGCGTGCGGCGTTCACCTGCGGCGCCACACCGGTGACCGAGCGTACGAGCCGGTGGTCGATGCCGCGCTACGTGTTCGGGCACGACTGGCGCTCCCCCGAGGATCTCGTTTCACTCCTTCACGACGCTGCGGGGTGACGATGGCCGCGCGATGCGCCGACCCGCTCCGCGTCAAAACGGGCCGATTGCCGCAGCCTTCTCGATCAGCGTGCGCTGCTCCGATTCGGGTAGTGGCCGAGGCCAGTAGACGATGAGGTGCTTGTACCCGGTATGCCGGAAGCCGGCGCGTAGGTCGACTCGCTCGGCGCGGCGGTCGCCGACATAGCCGAAGATCGCACGTCCATCGCTGCAGTCGGCGAACACGTAGCGCAGCATCTGCTCGGCGATGCCGCCGATCGCCTTCATCGTCGCGCGGCGTCCGGCGGCGAGCCGGCGGTAGACGCGCTCGTCCATGCACATGCCGCCGCAGAGGTAGATGCCGTCGGTCGGCGTCATGTGCACGTAACCGATCGTGCGCGATGTCCCGTCGAGCGCGACGCGCGCTACGTAGTGTCTCGGGAAGTCGGGCGGCGCGCCGCGAAACGATCGCCGGAACAGTTCGCCGGCGGCAGCCCCGGCGTCGTCGACTTCGGCGATGTCGAACCAGCCGTGGGTCACTTCGGGCAGCCGGTATCGGGCAGAGAGCGTCGTCACGGTACCGAAGGGGTCAGCAGCGGCACTGCGGGCATTACGGCGACCGCGTGACCACGGGCGCCCAGGCGAGGCGCGCACGCGCGCGAAGGTCGACCGGCGCAGGCGCGGTCGCACCGCGCGCCGGCGCGGCGTCGACGCGCGGCGGCCAGATTTCGTCGGTGAAGCACCGACGCACGGCGGCAGTCAGGAAGCGCGACGGCTGCGCGTAGACGTGCCGGTCTCCCGCCATCGCCTGCTGGCGAACGTAGTAGCGCTGCGGGAGCACGAGCGTCAGGTGATCGCGCGCGCGCGTCATCGCGACATAGAAGAGGCGCCGCTCCTCGTCGATCTCTTCGGCGCGTCCGGTCGCCATGTCGGACGGGATGCAGCCGTCGACGCACGAGATTACCTGCACGACCTTCCACTCCTGACCTTTCGCCGAATGGATCGTCGACAGCGTCAGCCAGTCGTCATCGAGGAGCGGCGGCCCGGCCTGCGCCGACGTCGCCGCCGGGGGGTCGAGCGTGAGCTCGGCGAGGAAGCGCTCGCGGCTCGGATAGGTGGCCGCGACGCGGCGCAGTTGCGCGAGGTCGGGCTCGCGCAGCGGCGCGTCGTCGTAGCGCTCGGCGAGTCGCGGCGCGTACCAGTCGATCAGCATGTCCATCTCGCCGGGCCACGGACTGTCCTGGCGGTGCAGCGCGAGATAGACGCGCAGGAGCCCGGGCCACGCCTCGGACGCTGCCGAGGGAGTCGGGAGGGCGCGCATCGCTGGTCCTGTTTCGGGAGCCGCATCGAGCGCATCGAGCCAGCGCGTCGCCGTTGCCGGCCCGACGCCCGGCAGCAGGCGCAGCGCGCGGAAGCCGGCGATCCGCGCGCGCGGGTTCTCGATCCAGCGCAGTACCGCAAGCAGGTCCTTCACGTGCGACGCTTCGAGAAAGCGCAGTCCGCCGTATTTCACGAACGGAATGTTCCGCCGCGCGAGCTCGAGCTCGAGCATTGCGCTGTGGCTCGACGTGCGGAACAGCACCGCCTGGCGGCGAAGATCGATACCGAGCTCGCGATGGCGCAGCGTTTCGTCGGCGACGAACCGCGCCTGCGCCGCTTCGTCGGCGACGGTGACGAAGCGCGGGCGCTCACCGTTGCCCCGCGCCGAATTCAGCGTCTTCGCAAAGCCCTCCCCAGCCGCGGCGATCAGCGCGTTGGCGGCATCGAGAATCGGGAGCGTCGAACGATAGTTGCGCTCGAGCGCGATCACCGTCGCAGGCGGGTCGTACTGTCGCGGAAACTCGAGAATGTTGCGCACGGTCGCCGCCCGGAAGCCATAGATCGCCTGTGCGTCGTCGCCGACAACGGTGACGCCGTGCCCGTCGGGTTTCAATGCACGCAGGATCGCCGCCTGCAGCCGATTGGTATCCTGATATTCGTCGACCAGCACGTGGTCGAAGCGTGCGCCGATCTCGGCAGCGAGTTCGGGCTCCTCCATCGCCATCGCCCAGTAGAGCAACAGATCGTCGAAGTCGAGGACCTGCTGCGCCTGCTTCGCTTCGACGTACCCGGCGAACAGCCGCGTGAGCGTCTCCGCGTGGGCGGCGCACCAAGGGAAGGCGTCGCGCAGCACGTCGTGTATCGGGGCTTGCGCGTTGACGCTGCGCGAGTAGATGGCGAGCGCGGTGGCGGCGCCAGGAACGCGCGTGCCAGCGGTGGTGCGCTCGCTGGCGAGCAGTTCGTGGCGGACGAGTGCCATCAGGTCTTCGGCATCGCCGCGGTCGTGAATCGTGAAGTTCGAAGCGAGCCCGATCTGCTCGGCATATTCGCGCAGGAGCCGCGCAGCAACCGCATGGAAGGTGCCCGACCACGGGAAGACGACGGGCGCGTCGAAGCGGTCCGTCTCGCCGGAACTCGAACCGAGCAGAGCCGCGAGCACCGCACCGACGCGGCGCTCGAGCTCCGCCGCCGCCCGGCGGCTGAACGTGAGGAGCAAGGTCCGCTCAGGCTTTGCGCCGTCCCGGACGAGTCGCGCAACACGGTGCGCGAGCGTTGCGGTCTTCCCGGTCCCGGCGCCGGCTACGACGAGGAGCGGTCCGCGCGAATCGGCGCCCTGGCCGTGCAGGACCGCGGCGCGCTGGGCGTCGTTAAGGGTGTCGGCGCTGTTGCGATTCATCGTTGCTCCACCTCATCGGCGACGGTGACGGCATCGTCGGTGGTCGACGCCAATCGGTCGTCGGAGGGTGTCCTGGCGCAACCCGAAGTTCGATCGAACGATCGTTCCGGAGCATAGCACGGTGGCTTCGCGCGCGGCGATACATGGACGCGCACCCTACCGGAAGGAATCTGTCGCGCTATCGCGATCAGGGTGCGGAAGATAAGGGTCGCCTCGCGACGACGTCGATCAGCGCCGACATCCCGTGGTGCGCTCGTCCTTCGCGGATCTCGGCGTCGTAGCTCTCGAGCACCTGCACGTCCCAGCCGCGAAAGCGCTCGTCGATCCACTCACGTGTGTACATATTTTCGCGCCGCGGCGGGCCGCCGGTCGCGTAATCGACCTGCTCGGGACGATAGCCTTCCAGCAGAAAGACTCCACCGGGTTTCACGGCGCTTTGCATCCGCTCGAACATTGCGTCGCGACGCTCGGGCGGCAGGAACTGGATGAAGATCGCGACGAGGGCGTCGTAGCGGACGTCGTCCCACGCCCAAGACTCCATGTCCGCGAGCCGAAGGTCGACGTCGACGCCGCGCCTCGCGGCGCGCACGCGCGCCTTCGCCACTGCATTGGAGGCAAAGTCGAATGCGGTGACTGCATAGCCGTGCTCGGCGAGCCAGACGCTGTTGCGTCCCTCGCCGTCGGCGACACAGAGCACACTCCCCCCCGCCGGGATGCACTGCAGATTTCGGCGCAGGAACTCGTTCGGTGCCTCGCCGAACAGGTAGTCCTCTCCTGCAAAGCGGGCGTTCCAGGTGTCGCGCGGGTGGTCGAATTCGGGCATGGTCATCCAATGGTCATCAAGGTGGCATTGCCGCCCGCAGCGGCGGTGTTGATCGACAGGCTGCGCTCGACGAACAGGCGCTCGACGACGAACGCATCCGGAGGCGACGCGTCGTGGAGGCGCGACTGGAGGCCGACGATCGGCCCGG
>JAICXH010000008.1 GCA_025981645.1 Burkholderiales bacterium | reverse complement strand
CGTTGCCGCTCAGCATGACCGCCCCGCTCGCCAGCCGTCCCGCCACCGCTCTAATCGACCGTGATCGCCGCAGTGCCGCTCGGCTTGACTTTCGCGCAACTCGCAGCGCGCGGCGCCATGCGCTGCTGCGCCAGATCGCGATCGAATTCGAGCCGCTGCTGCTGCGCGAGGCACCCGGTCGAGATCGCGACGTCGTCGAGGAAACGCTCGACGCCGAGCCCGCAGCCCATTACGTCGAACGCATGGCGCGCACCAAGGCGCAGATCGGCTGGTTGCGCGTGCAGAACCGCAAGCTCGCCGAGCGCCCGACGCTCGGCGCGGACACCGAGGTCGTTCTCGACGGCGAGATATTCGGCAAGCCGAGGGACCTCGATGATGCAGCGCGCATGCTGAAGCGGCTCTCGGGACGCACGCACCAGGTCCTGTCGGCCGTGGCGCTGCGCGCGGCGGCCGGGACCGAGTTCGAGATCTCGATCTCGAAGGTGACGCTGAAGAGGCTCGCCGCCGCCGAGATCGAGCGCTACGTGGCGAGCGGGGAGCCGATGGACAAGGCGGGTGGATACGCGATCCAGGGGCTCGCCGCGGCATTCGTCACGCGTATCGAGGGAAGCTACAGCGGCGTCGTCGGGCTGCCGCTCGCCGAAACGGCGGCGCTGCTCGGCCGCGCCGGCATCGCGGTACCGTGATCGATGGCACAGGAGATCCTGATCAACGTCACGCCGCAGGAGACGCGCGTGGCGATGCTCGAGCAGGGCGCCGTGCAGGAGTTGCACGTCGAGCGTGCGAGCGCGCGCGGGCTCGTCGGCAACATCTACCTCGGCCGTGTGGCGCGCGTGCTCCCCGGGATGCAGAGCGCATTCATCGACATCGGCCTCGAGCGTGCCGCATTTCTCCACATCGCCGACATCTGGGAGCACCGCCAGGACGGGTATGGCGAGCACCGGCCGATCGAGCGCATGCTGAACGGCGGACAGACGCTGCTGGTGCAGGTGATCAAGGATCCGATCGGTACCAAGGGTGCACGGCTTTCGACGCAACTCTCGCTCGCTGGCCGGCTGCTCGTCTACCTGCCGCAGGACTCGCACATCGGTATCTCGCAGCGTATCGAGGACGAGCAGGAGCGTGAGCTGCTCCGCGGGCGGCTGCAGACGCTGCTCCCCGAGGGGTTGTCCGGGGGCTTCATCATCCGCACCATGGCCGAATCGGCGAGCGAGCGCGAGATGCAGAACGACATCGCCTACCTCACCAAGCTGTGGCGCGACCTCAGCGGACGCTCGCTCGATACGCCGGCCCCCACCGTTCTCTACCAGGATCTGAATCTTGCACAGCGCGTGCTGCGCGACATGACAACCGACGACACTGTCCGCATCCAGGTCGACTCGCGCGAGACCTTCGTGCGCATGCGGGAGTTCGCGAGCGAGTACACGCCGGCGCTCGTCGAGCGCATCGAGCACTACGCTGGCGAGCGGCCGCTGTTCGACCTTCACGGCGTCGAGGACGAGATCGAGCGCGCGCTGGCGCGGCGGGTCAACCTGAAGTCGGGCGGCTATCTGATCTTCGACCAGACCGAGGCGATGACCACGGTCGACGTCAACACCGGCGGTTTCGTCGGCGGGCGCAGTTTCGACGACACCATCTTCAAGACCAACCTCGAAGCCGCCCAGGTGATCGCGCGCCAGCTTCGTATCCGCAATCTCGGCGGCATCATCGTCATCGACTTCATCGACATGGAGAACGCCGACCACAAGGCCGCGGTCCTCACCGAGCTCGGCAAGGCGCTCGAGAAGGACCGCACGCGGCTGTCGGTCAACGGCTTCACCCAGCTCGGTCTCGTCGAGATGACGAGGAAGCGCACCCGCGAGTCGCTCGCACACGTGCTCTGCGAGCCCTGCCCGACCTGCACCGGCCGCGGCGAGTTGAAGACCGCGCAGACGGTCTGTTACGAAATCCTGAGGGAGATCCTGCGCGAGTCGCGGCAGTTCAACGCGCGCGAGTTCAGGATCCTCGCCTCGCAGTCAGTGATCGACATGTTCCTCGACGAGGAATCGCAGGGCCTCGCGCAACTCGGCGATTTCATCGGCAAACCGATCTCGCTGCAGGTCGAGTCGCTCTACACGCAGGAGCAGTACGACGTCGTGCTGATCTAACGCCCTCGTCCGCTGACGCGATGCAGCCAGCCGCCTCGTCATTGCCATGACCGTGCGCAGAACGACGCAGGCCGCGATCGAGCCCGACCACCTCGTCGTCGCGGCGGCGTCGCTCGCGAGCGGCGTCGACTGGATCGAGAGCGGCCTTGGCGTACGCGCCCGACCCGGAGGATGCCACGCCGCGATGGGCACGCACAACGCGCTGGTCTCGCTCGGACGGCGCGTCTACCTCGAAGTCATCGCGATCGATCCGGAGAGCGCCGCCCCGGCGCGCCCGCGTTGGTTCGATCTCGACGACCCGGCGCTGCGCGCCCGTCTCGCCGAAGGGCCGGCACTCATCCATTGGGTCGCGCGGACGCAGCGGATCGATGCCGATGCGGCGCGCCTGCCCGAGCTCGGTCCGCCGATGCCGATGCAGCGCGGCGAGTATTCCTGGCGAATCACCGTGCCGGACGACGGCCATCGGCCGGGAGCGGGCCTCGTCCCGACGCTGATCGAGTGGTCCGACCCGGCGCGGCATCCCGCCGATTCGCTACCCGCGAGCGGCCTGCGCCTCGTCGCGCTCGCCGGCGAGCACCCAGAGCCCGCGCCGATCCGCGACGCGCTCGCAGCACTCGGACTCGCCGACGCGCTCAAGGTCAGCTACGGCCGCACACCGCGGCTCGCCGCGATGTTCGCCACGCCTCGCGGCACCATGACGCTCTGACCCCTTCCTCAGGACGCTCTGCAAAGACGGGACGGCCCCGGCTCAGACGACCCGCTTGCCGGGGCTGGCGGTGGGGATGCTACGCCGCGCTCTACACCGACCGCGGAGGCAGGGAGTGGGGTACCGTGACGCGCGAGTTCGGCCGCGGAACGCGGCCGGTGTTTGAGCCCGTCACGGTACCCCGCTCCGTCGGCCTCCGCGGTCGAACTCGCGCGCCGCAGCATCCCCACCGCTCCCCGGCAGGGCGGCCTCCCGAACCGGGGCCGTCCCGTCTTTGCAGAGCGTCCTCAACCGAGAGCGCCGCGCGCCTCGATCGGCCACACCGCCTCGACGCGTTCGCCGCGTAGCGCAACGATCCAATCGTACAGATTGACGGTCGGATCGCAGTGCCCGGGAACGAGACGCACGCGTTCGCCGAGCGCCATCGGCGCGCCATCGGCCGCGACGTCGAGCACACCGTGCTCGTCCGACGCCTTCGCGTAGGTTGCGCCGTCGCGGCCCTGGACGAGCGGCAGCCCGGAATCGAACGAGAACGCCTTCAACCCGGCGTCGACGATCGCCCACCCCTGTGCGGGAACGCTCATCACGGCCGCGAGCACGTAGAGGCTCTGCTCGAAGCGGATGTCCGTCGGATCCGTCGCATTCCTGCCGTAATCGACGTCCATGAACACATACGACCCGGGTTGCAATTCGTTGTAGACCCGCGAATCGCGTTCGAGCGCCCACGTGCCGGTCCCGGCCCCGGTGACGATCTCGCACGCGATGCCCGCCTCTTCGATGAGCCCGCGCGTCGTGCGCGCCGCGACGACCGCGGAAGCGATGGCCTCGCGCCGTGCCGCAGGCTCGCGCAGGTGCTGCGCACCGCCGTGGTAGGCGTGCAGCCCGCGAAAGTGCAGCGCGGGGGCGCTGCAAATGGCCCGCGCGAGGTCCACCGCGGGCGCTCCGGGCGCCACCCCGCAGCGATGCGCGCCGACGTCGATCTCGACGTAGACGTCGACGCGCGCGCCGGCGCCGACGGCCGCCCGCGACAGCGCAGCAACGCATGGCAGCGCATCGACGAGTACGCCGATGCGCGCGGCGCGCGCGAGCTCCGCGAGCCGCGCCAGCTTCGGCAGATCGACCACTTCGTTGGTGACGAGCACGTCGCGCACGCCGGCCTCGACGAACGCGGCAGCCTCGTCGGTCTTCTGGCAGCAGACTCCCACCGCCCCGCGGTCGAGCTGGGCGCGAGCGATCGCCACGCACTTGTGGGCCTTCGCGTGGGGACGCAGGCGTATGTCGCGCGTCGCCTCGGCCATCCGATCGAGGTTGCGCTCGAAGGCGTCGAGATCGACGACGAGCGCAGGCGTCTCGATCGCGTCGACGCGATCGCCGACCTTGGCTGGAATGCGCTGCATCAGCCACTCTAGCGCAACCCGGATCGCCCAGACAGGCTCGGTGTCCGATCGACGGTTGCGCTGTGGAAGACCGCGCTGTGGGAGAACGCGGGAGCCGAGGCCGGGCTCCTCGAGACCGCGCTATGCGACGCGCTTCGCGACGAACAGCGGGAAGCGCGCTCGCTCGACGAAGCCGAGCCGCTCGTAGAGACGGATCGCACGCGTGTTGACCGTCTCCGCGTGCAGGTACGGCGTTTCTCCGTTGCGGAGCATCCGGTTGACGACGCGCGCGATCAGCGCAGGCGCGTGACCGCGCCCCCGCGCGTCAGGATGCGTGCAGACGCCGCTCACCTCGCGACAATGGCCGATCCAGCTCCGCTCGCCAGCCATCGAGACGAGGCGTCCGCGCTCCCGGATTCCGACGAAGCGACCCAGTTCGATCGTGCGCCTGCGGAACGGACCCGGGCGCGTCAGCTCGACGAGCGCGAGCATCTCGCCAACGTCGTCGGGCCCGAGATCGACGATGTCGGCCTCGCGCTCGGGCAACGGCGAGCGGTCGACGCGCAGCATCTGGGTCGCCTCGGCGTCGAGCACGGTCTCCCATCCACGCCCAAGCTTCGGCACGTACGGGCCGAGGACTCCGAAGTCATCGCCGACGTCGACGAGGGCTTCGAGCGCCGCGACATGGGCGGGAGCCTCTCCCGACAGCGCGGCGATCGGCGAGACCTCCGGAGGATAGCGGCGAGCGCGCGCGCCGCCCAGCGCGAGGTGTGCGTGCCGCGTCGCGAGGCACGACCAGAACGGATTGTCCAGCCCGTCGAAAGGCACGCTCAGTAAATGAAGATCCCGTACAGGATCAACGCGACCAGCGCGTACTTGACCGCGCGGAACACCGTGCGATTGCGCCGCTTGAGCCGCGTCAGCAGGTCGCTCCCCCTGCCGAACAGCGCATAGATCCGGTTCAACACACCAACCGGCTCGGTCGGCGTGTTCTGCGTCGACGCCGCGCGGATGACCGTACGGCTCATCCACCGGTTGAACGCACGCATCACCGGCGTGCGCAGCGGCCGCTCGACGTCGCAGAACAGGATGATTCGCGTCGTGTCGGTCGCGTTCTCGGCCGAGTGGATGTACGTCTCGTCGAACAGCAGGTCCTGCCCGTCGCGCCACGAGTACATCTGCCCGTCGACATAGATCCGGCAGGCATCGGAGTTCGGCGTCACCAGCCCGAGGTGGTAGCGCAGCGAGCCCGCGAACGGGTCGCGGTGCCGGTTGAGCTTGGCTCCCGGGGGCAGCAACGCGAACATCGCGGCGTTGACGCTCGACAGCGACTCGACCAGCGCAACGGTCTTCGGGCAGGCCGCCTGCGCCGACGGCAGTGGCTCGGCGTACCACTTGACGTAGAAGCGCTTCCAGCCGTTCTTGAAGAACGAGTTGAAGCCGAGGTCGTTGTGACCGGTCGCGGCGCGGATCTGCCCATCGTCCATCAGCGCGACGGCCTCGTCGCGGATCACCTGCCAGTTGTCGCGCAGGGCGTCGAGCTCGGGAAGCATCCGCGGGTCGAGGATCGGCTTTGCGGGCACCGCCGAAAACAGGTACATCAGCGAGTTGTACGGCGCCATGATCGTCGAGTGATCGGCGAGCTGCTTCGTCAGCTTGTGCCGCACGCGGCCGCGGTAATGGACGAAGAGCGCCGACGCCACGAAGACGTACAGGACGATGAACTTGGGCGCGAGGAGTGTGCCGATCACGGTGGCGGCGCAGAGATGCAGCAAGAGCGCGAATTCTACGCCGCTCAGCCTTTCCCGCCCGCCTCGGCAAGCTGCTTGTAGACGAGCTCGCCGATGGTGAGGAGCTGCGAACGATCGAGGTCGCCGGCCAGCGCGTAGGCGCAATGGTCGTCGATCCAGTAGAACACGCCGACACCGTCGGCGACCGCGTAGCGGAACGCCGCTTCGTCGGCGCTCGTGCTCTTGCGTGCCTGCAGGGTCAGGCGCTCCTTCGCGGCGTTCTCGTAGACGAACATCGCGGTCGGGCGCGCGTTGCCGGCGACCAGGCGTCCGCCGACGAGCGCGTAGCCCGCGCTTTCGAGGTCGGGTGCGCGCAGCGGGTAGTCGAGGCGCTTCGAGAGCCACGCGACGAGACGCTTCTCGTCGGGCGCCCACATCTCGACCGGCCGGTTCGGATCCGACGCGTAGAGCACGTGCGCATAGGCCATCTGCTGCGCGAAGGTGATCGGCATTCCGGCCCGGGCGAGCACGGCGTCGCGCCCGTACCAGCCGGCCGCGATGCCGATCACCAGCGTCGCCGCGGCCGTCCACGCCGGGGCGTAGCGCACCGCGCGCACCGACGTGAGGCGCGATGCCAGGCGCCGCAGACGGTTGCCGGGACCCCTCGCCGCTTCGCGCAACCGTTGCGGAGGCGAGTCGTCGAGGAGCGAATCGAGCCCGCTGCGAAGCCACGCATTCTGACTGCGGATTTCGGCGAGGCGCCCGGCCAGCGCCGGGTCGCGCCGCGCCTCATCGTCGACCTCGGCGGCGCGCTCGGGCACGAGCTGTCCATCGGCGCGAGCGTGGAGGTCGGCTTCGGTGATCGGTGTACGAGTCATGGCGCTCCCTCAGCGCAGCCTTTGCAGCGTCCCGTTCGATGTCGCTCGCGGGGCACCGGCCGTCTCCGCCAT
Source organism: Burkholderiales bacterium (assembly GCA_025981645.1). Taxonomy (GTDB): domain Bacteria; phylum Pseudomonadota; class Gammaproteobacteria; order Burkholderiales; family Casimicrobiaceae; genus VBCG01. The sequence continues at coordinate 41,137 of JAICXH010000008.1, read as the reverse complement.
CGAACGCCGCAGCTTTTCGCGTGCGCGCGACAGCCTCGACATCACGGTGCCGACCGGAATCGCCAGCACCTGCGCAATCTCCTCGTAGCGCATTTCCTCGACACCGGCGAGCACCAGTACCTCGCGCTGCTCGGCGGGCAACCGCGCGAGCTCGCGCAGCACCTCGATCAACTCGACGCGCACGTGCTGCGAGGCCGCCACCGGGAGTTGCAGCGCCCCGGTACCATCGCCGTCGTCGTCGATTGACACGTTGCGCGCGTCGCGCGCCGCCTGCGCGCGCTGGTTCACGAACAGGTTGTGCATGATCGTGAACATCCAGGCGCGCAGATCGCTTCCCGCCGCCCACAACCGGCGCTTCTCCCACGCCCGCGCGAGCGTCTCCTGGACGAGGTCGTCGGCCCGCGTCGGGTCGCCGGTGAGCACGCGCGCATAGCGGCGCAGCCGCGGAATCGCGGCGACGAGATCGTCCTCGGGAAGCGGTGCATCGGCCATCGACGGGGAGACCCCACGCGCACGCCGCTGCGCGCCGACGACCGGCGCGCCCGCTGTTCCGGATGCTACACGATCGAGCACCGTCGCGGTCACATCGCGGGCCATGACGGCCCCGTTCGCCTGTTCACGAAACGCTCCCTGCGAAATAGTTTGCGGCAACATCGGTAAACAGCCGCTGGCGGCGGCGCATTCCTCGGCGCTGGCTCCGGCGCAGACGGGTCGCCGGTGACACCCCGCCTAAGGGAGATCGGCGGCGGGCATGCGGGCGAGGATGATGCCGATCTTGCGGCGCAGGCCCGGCGCCCCCGGGTGGCGCTCGTAGTAGCGGGGATTGGGCGCCATCGCGGCGAGGCGGGCTGCCTCGACGGAGTCGATTCGCGATGCCGGAACGTGGAAGTAGTATTCGGACGCCGCCTCGGCGCCGAAGATGCCGTTGCCCCATTCGATCACGTTGAGGTAGAGCTCGAAGATCCTGCGCTTGTCGAGGATCGACTCGAGCATGACGGTGATCACCGCCTCCTCCCCCTTGCGCAGCCAGGTGCGCGATCCCGAGAGGAACAGATTCTTCGCGAGCTGCTGCGAGATCGTCGAGCCGCCGGCGACGATGCGGCCGCGCTTCTCGTTCTTCTCCAGCGCGAGGGCGATTCCGTCCCAGTCGAAGCCTTCGTGCTCGACGAACTTCGCGTCCTCGGCAGCGATCATCGCGCGCTTCAGCTCCAGTGAGATTCGCGCGTAGGGAACGAACCGGTAGTGGATCGTCGCGTGCGGATCGCGCGCGCGCAGCACGGCGAGCCGCTCGGCCATGAACGCCGTCTCGCGAGGCGGATGGTCGCGCCACCACCCGATCATCGCCGCGTAATAGAGATGAAGGGCGACGACGGCCGCGACTGCGGTCCACAGAATCGTCACGACGACGCGGCGAACGCCCATCACCTGCGACCGCTGCGCCTGTCAGGGCTCGCCCGAAGACGAGCTCATCTGATCGCCGGGTGCGAAGGTCCAGGTGCGCGTCACGTAGAGGATGTCGGTGTCCTTGCGGATATCCGCCGGAAATGGCGCGAACGGCGCCGACATCTCGACGATGTGCTTCGCTGCCGCGTCGAGAATGCGCGACGGAGACGGGTGGTTGACGACAACGCTGTCGAGGCTTCCGTCGGCGCGGATGCCGACGGTCAGCACGAGGCTTCCGTACAGCTTGCGCTCACGCGCGGCCTCGGGATAGTTGAGATTGCCGATACGCTCGACCTTCATTCGCCAGTCCTCGACGTAGCGGGCGTAGCGGTACTCGGTGGCGCGCGCGCCGATATGCTTCTTTCTCGGCATCTTCTGATACGCGTCCTGGTCGCGCGCGATCTGCGCCTCGAGACGAAAGGCGTCGAGCGTCTGATGCATCAGCTCGTTGGCGGTCGGTGACGGCGTCGCTTCGGCATCGTCGACCGACTGCGGCGACGGCAGCGGAAGCGTGACCGTCGACGTCGGCTGCGTCAGGCGCTCCTTCGCCGGACGATCGACCCGGGGCGGCGGCGTCTCGCGAACCGCGATCCGCCGCGCGGGCGGCTCGTCGGGCGACGGTGGCAGCGGCGATTTCGCGCGGCGCTCTTCATCGGTGTTGCCGCCGCCGTCGAGGTTCGCCTGCGCGAGGATGTCGGCCTTCGCCGGCGCGAGTCTGGTCTTCGCATTCACCAGGGCGATTTCGAGGGGCGGTGCGCGGTCGTGCTGCAGCTTGAAGGCAGGCAGGCTGAAGTGCAGCGCAAGCAGCGCCGCGTGGATCGCGATCGATGCGGCGAGCGCGGCCGCGGCGACACGAAGATGCGGAAACGGCGCGAGCGCCGCCGCGGGGATGCGCGCCGGCGGGAGGGCCGCCGCCATGACGAGACGACCCTTCGGCGCGTCCGCCGCCGACGGAACTGCTGTCGCAGCGGCGGGGCGAGCCCGCTTGGGCGCGGCGAGCGGGCGGGCGCGCTTGGGCGGGGCGACGGAGCGAAGGCGGTCGGGCAAGGCGTTCGGAGCGCGCGGCGTTCGGCTGCGCCCGATTGTAGCCCTTTCTATGCCGCCGTCATGGGGCGACTGCCGCCGCCGGTCCGCCGACCGGCCCCAGCGAGCGGCATTCGATCGCCGGCTGCAGCAGGTCGATGCGCAGCACGGCGACGCGCAGTTTCGACCCCGGCGTCCCGGACGCATCCGGCAGGCGCAGGACGAGCGGCAGTCCGTCGATGCGAACGAGCGTGTCGCGGAGCACCGTCGCCGTGCATTCGTCGACGCCCTGCTGCAGCATCCAGCGCAGTGTCCAGTAGTGCTCCATCCGGTCCTGAAACTCGGCGTACTGCGAGTAGGTCGCCTCGAAGTCGACGAGCGCAGCCTGGAACGCGCCATCGGCGACGGCGTACGGCGGGGGTTCGCCGCGCAACCACGCGATCAGCTGGCGTTGGTTGACGAGATCGCAGTAGCGCCGCAGCGGCGAGCTCGCCCAGAGGTAGTGCGAGAGGCCGAGCCCCTGATGCTCGCCGGAGCGCGTGCTCATCTTCACCTTGCCGGCCGACTGCACGCGGAACATCGCCGGATAGTCGGCCTCGGCGAGCGCGCGGCCCCAGGCGTGGTTGACGTGAATCATCAGCTCGGCGACGAGACGGTCGACCGGACTGCCGCGCGGTCGCGGAACGATCGTCACGCGTCCGCGTTCGCCGGCGCCCTGCGCATCCCAGTCGACCGCGAAGCTGTAATCGATGCGATCGGCATCGGCCTTGCCGCGCGCTTCGTACAGCCGGCTCGCGAAGCGCCACAAGGTCGCGAGTTCGCGCTGAACCTGCGGCGCATCCGGCGCAGGATCGGTGAATGAACCGTCGATCGCCTCGAGGCGAAGGTTCGCGGCGATCGGCACGCGCTCGAGCGCCGTACGCTCCCCGATCACGGCGCCCGAAGGATCGATCTCGACGTAGAGCGAGAGTGCGGGCGGCGAACGGCCCGCTGCGAGCGTGAAGACTCCGACCACCTCGTCGGGCAGCATCGTGAGCTTGTGCCCGGGCAGATAGACGGTGGACAGGCGTCGTCGCGCGATCGCGTCGAGCGCCGAGCCCTCCGCGATCGCGAGGGCCGGGCAGGCGATGTGGATGCCGATCTCGAAGCCGCCCGCGGCAAGCGCGCGCACCGAGAAGGCGTCGTCGATCTCGGTCGTCGCCGCCTCGTCGATCGACAGCGCGGCGACGGGCGCGACGGGAAGCTCGGCGATGTCGCCAAGCGCGCCCCACGGCGGGAATGACGTTCCGTCGGGAAAGACCTCGAGCTCGAAGCGCCTGAAGTGATAATCGAAGCTCGACGGAATCGCACCGCAGGCGGCGAGCATCGCGAGCGGGCTCGTTCGTGCCGCATCGCTGGCCGCCGCCAGCGCCCTCCATTCCGGTGCGTTGCGATCCGGACGATGAAGCAGCATGTCGAGCTTCGCGGCGAGCGCGTCCGGAAGACGTTTCGCCGCGAGCTCGGCAGCCCAGGCCGCGATGTCGCGCGCCTCGCGCTCCTTGCGGGCGACCGAGGCGAGCGCAGCCTTCAGCGCATCGGGCGGCGCCTTGCGGTAGCGTCCGCGCCCTTTCCGATAGAAATACATCGGGTGCGCCGCGAGCACCTGCGCGATCGACGCGGCCTCGGGCGCCGCCGGAACGTGCCCGTAATAGTCGCGCGCGAGCACGTCGAAGCCGAACTCGTCGTCACCCGACACCTCCCACAGGAAGCCCGCGTCGATCTCCCGCGCGAGTTCGTGCGCGCGTGCGATCGCCTCCGCTGCCGACGGAGACGCGAAGCGGAGCAGCACGTGCGCCGTCTTCACCTTGTGCCGCTTGCCGGACACGGCCTCGACGTGCAGCGACATGTCGTTCTCGGCGATCAGCGTCCCCGCCTTCAGCTGGCCGTCATCCTCGAACAGCACGTTCATGTCGATCGCGGTCGCTCGTGCAGGGGGCGCCGATTATAGCCGCGACATGCGCCTAGAATCCTTCCCTGAGGCGCCGTCGCGTCGCCGGAGGCCGTCGCCGCGCGGAGCCGGTGCATCGGCGAGGAGGAGAGACTGTGCAATTCCGTCGATTGGGGACGAGTGGACTCGAGGTATCGATCGTCTGCCTCGGAACGATGATGTTCGGAGATCGCACCGGCGAGGCCGATGCGCGCGAGATCGTCGCCGCGGCACGGGACGCCGGCGTCAACTTCATCGACACGGCCGACGTCTACGCCGACGGCACCGCGGAGACGATCGCCGGAGCGGCGATCCGCAATGAGCGCGCGCGCTGGATCGTCGCCACCAAGGTCGGCAATCCGATGGCGGGCGAGATGAACGCGCCGCCCCACACGGGGGGCCTGTCGCGGCGCTGGTTGTTCCAGGCGTGCGATGCGAGCCTCGCGCGCCTTTCGTGCGACTGGATCGACGTCTACTACCTGCACCGCGACGATCCGGCGACGCCGATCGCCGAGACCGTCGGCGCAATCGGCGACCTCGTCAGGAGCGGCAGGATCAGGTATTTCGGCGTCTCCAACTATCGCGGCTGGCGGATCGCCGAGGTCGTCCGCTGGTGCGACCGGCTGTCGGTGCCGCGGCCCGTCGTGTGCCAGCCGTACTACAACCTCCTCAACCGGATGCCCGAGGTCGAGATCCTTCCCGCCTGCGATCACTTCGAAATCGGTGTTGCGAGCTATTCGCCGATCGCGCGCGGAGTGCTGACGGGAAAGTACTCCGATGCGATGGTGCCCGATGGCTCGCGTGCGGCGCGCAACGACCGCAGGATGATGCAGACCGAGTTCCGCAGCGAATCCTTCGCCATCGCGACGCGCCTCGCCGAGCACGCCGGCGCGACCGGCCGGACCGCGGTGCAGTTCGCGCTGGCGTGGCTGTGGGCGAACCCGATCGTTTCGTCGGTGATCGCCGGACCGCGTACGCTCGAGCAATGGCGTCAGTACGTCGACGCCGTCGGCACCTCGTGGACCGGCGACGACGAGGCGCTCGTCGATTCGCTGGTGACCCCCGGGCATCCGTCGACTCCCGGCTACAACGACCCCGCGTATCCGTTCTACGGCCGCCAGCGGCGTAGCGAACGTTAAGGAAGCTCTGCGAAACGGGAACGGACGCTGTCTCAGCGATCGGCCGCGCCGGGTAGCGGTGGAGATGCTCCGGCGCGCGAGTTCGACCGCGGAGGCCGAGGGAGTGGGGTACCGTGACGGGCTCAAACACCGGCTGCGTTCCGCAGCCGAACTCGCGCGTCCCGGTACCCCACTCCCTGCCTCCACGGTCGGTGTAGAGCGCGCCGCAGTATTCCCAGCGCTTCCCAGCGCGGCACGCGCCTGAAACGGAGTCACCGTTGCGGTTTCGCAGAGCTTCCTTAACGGGTCTTCCCGCTGCCGGTGGCGGCCTGCGCGGCGCCCGACGCATCGAGCGCCTTGATGATGTCGCCCGTGATGTCCACCGAGCTGCCGACCCACAGCGCATCCTGCAGGATGAGATCGTAGTGGTTGGCCTTCGCGTAGTCGGTGATGATCCTGTCGAGGCGGCCCTTCAACTTGTCGAGTTCCTCGAACTGGCGCGCGCGCAGGTCCTCGTTGAACTGTTCGCGCAGCCGCTGCACGTCGCGGCTCTGCAGGTCGAGCGTTCGCTCGCGCGCCGTCCGCTCCTCGTCCGACAGCGTCGGGCGGTCGCGCTCGTAGGCGGCCTGCGCGTCGCGCAGCGTCTGCTCCTGCTTGCCGATCGCGACGTCGCGCGGCTTGAATTCGCGCTCGATGCGGTCGTGCGCCGCCTTCGCGGCCTGCGACTGCTGCAGGATGCGGTCGACGTGAAGCACGCCGATTTTGTAGGTATCGGCGCGCGCCGGGGACGCAAGAGCCAGCGCGACCAGCACCGTGGCTGCTGCCACGGCCAGCGCGGACCATGGACGCGACGATCGACTGCGCACCGCGCTTCGACCGGTTGCCGGATTCATCGGTTCACCACGCGAAGCGGATTCGCGGCCGCACCGGTTCCCGCGCTGACCGCCTCGTTCGCCACCCCGTGCGGAACGTGGCCGGACGGGACGTGCGCCGCGGCCGCCTCGACATGGCGCGCCTGGTCGTCGAAGTAGATGTCGGCGCCGAACGCGCGCAAAAACTCGCCCTTGTCGAGGCCACCCAGAAACAGCGCCTCGTCGATCCTGATGTTCCACGCCCGCAGCGTGCGGATGACCCGCTCGTGTGCCGGCGCACCCCGCGCGGTGACGAGCGCCGTGCGGATCGGGCTCCTCTCGTCGGGGAACTCGGCCTGGATCCGATGCAGCGCGGCGAGGAAATCCTTGAACGGTCCGCCGGAGAGCGGCGTCGCTGCCGCTTCGCGCTCGCTCTCGCTGAACGCGGCGAGCCCGCCGGCCTGATAGACGCGCTCGGCCTCGTCGGAGAACAGTACCGCGTCGCCGTCGAAGGCGATGCGAAGCTCGTCGCTGTCGTTCGTCGGCGCCGACGGAAAGATCGTCGCCGCCGCGTAGCCTTCCTCGAGGGCCCGGCGCACGTCGCCGGTATCCGCCGACAGGAACAGGTGGGCGCCGAACGCCGGCACGTAGCGCGACGTCGTTTCGCCGCGCGTGAACGCAGCGCGGGTAATCGCGAGGCCGTGGTGCTTGATCGAGTTGAACACGCGCAGCCCCGTATCGGCGCTGTTGCGCGACAGCAGAATCACATCGACGTACTGCCGCGGCGGCCGATTGAGCCGCAGGAGCTTCACCACGAGGCCGAACGCCGGCCCCGGTGCGAGCACCTCGTCCTCGTGCTCGATCTGGAAGCGCTGGTACGCCTCGACACCGTCCTCCGTGTAGATCCGATGGCTCTCGGCGAGGTCGAACAGCGCGCGCGAGCTGATCGCGACCACGAGCTTGTCGGCGAGTGTCGGCGCTGTCATCCTGCGCATACTACCTCGCCCGCAAAAGCGTCATGCGGCGCGCTTCAGCTCGATCTCGAGCTCGCGGAACAGCGCATGGATTTGCGTGACCGCCCACGCGAGGTCGTCGCGCGGAATGTTGAGCGGCGGCGCGATTCGTACGACGGTCCCGTGCGTGTCCTTCGACAGTATCCCGCGGGCGAGCAGGCGATCGACGACCGGTCGCGCGCTGATGTAGCGCGCATCGACCTCGATGCCGACGAAGAGGCCGCGCCCGCGCACGTCGCGCACGATGTCGCTCTTGAGATCGGCGAGCTCACCGATAAGCCACGCGCCGAGTTCGGCCGAGCGCTCGACGAGCTTCTCCTCCTCGAGCACGTCGAGCGCCGCCATCGCAACGGCCGCCGCGAGGGGATTGCCGCCGAACGTGCTGCCATGGTCGCCCGGATTGAACACCTGCATCAGATCGTCGGTGCCGACGACCGCCGACACCGGCAGCAGGCCGCCGCCGAGGGCCTTGCCGAGGATCACCGCATCGGGCTTGATCCCCTCGTGCTCGCAGGCGAGAAGACGCCCGGTACGACCGAGCCCGGTCTGGATTTCATCGCAGATCAGCAGCACACGGTGGCGCCGGCAGATCTCCGCGCAGCGCGCGAGGTACCCCGGAGGCGGCACGATGATGCCGCCCTCGCCCTGGATCGGCTCGACGAGGAACGCCGCGGTCCGCGGCGTGATCGCGCGCTCCAGCGCATCGGCGTCGCCGTAGGGGACTGTCGACAGCCCCGGCGGGAACGGCCCGAAACCGTCGCGATACTGCGGCTCGGTCGACAGGCCGATCACGGCGATCGTGCGGCCATGGAAATTTCCGTTGCAACCGATGATCTCGGCGCGACCCTCGGGGATGCCCTTGATCTTGTGTCCCCACTTGCGCGCCGCCTTCAATGCGGTCTCGACCGCCTCGGCGCCGCCGTTTGCGGGCAGCACGCGCGGCAGACCGGTCAGACGAACGAGGCGCTCGAACAGGTACGGCAACTCGTCGTTGAAGTACGCGCGCGACGTGACTCCGAGCTGTTGCGCCTGCGCGATCAGCGCGGCGACGATGCGCGGATGGCTGTGACCGAAGCTGACGGCCGAGTAAGCGCTCATCAGGTCGAGGTAGCGGCGGCCGTCGACGTCCGAGACCCAGCTTCCCTGACCGCGCGTCAGCACGACAGGAAGCGGATCGTAGTTGTTGGCACCGTAGGTCTTCTCGCGGCCGACGAGGTCGGCGGCGACATCGGAAAACAAGGGACTGCGGGGCGCCGCTTCGCGGCCGGCACGGGTTTCGTTGCTCATTGCGGACTCCTCGTCAGGGCGAGTCGCCACGGCTGCGAAAACCGGTCAGAGATTTGCGCGCGCTGGCGTCCCGCAGGCATCGGCTGGCTTGTGGCCCCGACGCCGGGTTGAGGTGTGATTCGAAGCAAGACTCTGCCAAGTCACGCTGCAAGCATAACTCGGAACCTGGGTTCCAGCTAGTTGCACTGCACAAAACCTATGCTTTGTCGAGGCGTCCGACGACAGGGACCCGCGATGGTGTCGTCAGGTTTTCTCGTCTGCAGCACCATTTCTGACGAACGGTCGGATTTCCCTACGAAACGGTGACAGGCACGCGACCGCTGGCGGCGCGCCTTCAGGCTTTCGCCGCAAGCGCGTCTGCGGCCCCGCCGGCCAACCGCGCGCCGAGGGCACCCAGCAACCGGTCCTGAACACCGCCGAAGCCGCCGTTGGACATCACGACAATGCGGTCACCGGATCGCGCCTCGGACGCGACCGCTTCGACCAGACGTGCGAGATCGACGTGGATCGACGCGCGTGATCCGAGCGGCGCGAGCGCCTCACCGGCATCCCAACCGAGCCCTGCCGCATAGCAGTGCACACGATCGGCCTCGGCGAGACTCGCGGCGAGCTCGCCCCGCAACGTCCCCAGCTTCATCGTGTTCGACCGCGGCTCGACGACCGCCACGATCGGCCGATCCGGGCCCGCCTCGCGAAGCGCGGCAAGCGTGCTCGCAATTGCCGTCGGGTGGTGCGCAAAGTCGTCGTAGACCGCGACTCCGCCCGCTTCACCGCGCAGTTCGAGGCGCTTGCGCACGCCGCGAAAGCCTGCGAGGGCGGCAAGACCGGCCGCCACCGGAACGCCGGCATGATGCGCCGCGGCAAGCGCCGCGAGCGCATTGAGCCGATTGTGCCGTCCAGGGAGGGCGAGCCGCAGCGCTCCCAGGCGCGCGCCCTCGAAGCTCACCTCGCCGGCGTCGGACACGGCCCACCCGAGGCCCGCGGAGTCGAAACGCTCGACGCCACTCCAGCACCCGCGCGTCAGCACGCGCTCGAGAGCGGCGTCGCCGGCCCTGACGACGATCCTGCCCTTGCCCGGTACGGTGCGCAGAAGATGATGAAACTGGGTCTCGATCGCGGCGAGATCCGGGAAGATGTCGGCATGATCGTATTCGAGATTGTTGAGGACCAGCGTCGTCGGACTGTAGTGGACGAACTTCGAACGCTTGTCGAAGAAGGCGGTGTCGTACTCGTCGGCCTCGACGACGAACCAGCGGCTCCCGGTCGATCGCGCAGAGACGCCGAAGTTGGCCGGGATGCCGCCGATCAGGAAGTCGGGCGCGAAACCGGCGGCGTCGAGAACGTGCGCGAGCATCGACGCCGTCGTGGTCTTGCCGTGCGTTCCTGCAACGGCGAGCACCCATTTGCCGGCGAGGACTTCGTCGTGCAGCCACTGCGGTCCCGAGCGATACGGGAGTCCGCGGTCGAGGATCGCCTCCATAAGCGAATTGCCACGCGAGACGACGTTGCCGATCACGAAGAGATCCGCCCCGCGGGCGAGCGTATCGAGTTGCGCGGCGTCGTAGCCGTCGGCCATCGCGATGCCGAGGCGCTCGAGTTGCGTCGACATCGGCGGATACACCGCCGCGTCGCATCCGGTCACCGCATGCCCATTCGCGCGCGCGATCGCGGCGATGCCGCCCATGAACGTGCCGCAGATGCCGAGAATGTGCAGATGCATCGCTTTCGCCGGGATCGATTCGAGTGCGGCGCATTATCGCCGACGCGTCCGCGAGTGGTACGGGGCTTGCGCGGTCTATGATTCCAATCTCATGACGACACCCACCTCGCCGGCGCCCTCCCCGCGCACCGCGCCTCTTCCCGCAGCCGCTGTCCCGTTCGCGTCGAGCATCCGCCTCTGGCTCGCTGCGCTGGTCGTCGCCGTTGGTCTGCCCTTTGTCGTCTACATCGGTGTCAGCGCCGTGCGCCAGGCTGGCGCCGACCGCGAAGAAGCGCTCGTGCGCCTCGCGTCGGTCGCGCGGCTTGTCGCGGCGCGCGTCGACGATTACATCGGCGACATGGAATCGACGCTCGCGCTCGCGAGCAGGGGAGTCACCATCGACGCCGCGTCGACGACGGCCAACGATCGCGTGCTGCAAGGGGTACGCGGCGACCTCCTGCGGTCGATGAACAACATCGGCCTCTGGGATCTCACCGGTCGCAATGTGGGTACGCTCGACCGCGTTCGGCGCGGCAAGCAACTCGACATCGGCGACCGCAGCTATTTCCGTGAAGCGCTCACCCGCGGCACGCTCGTCGTCGCCGGGCCGATCGAAGCGCCGGCCGGCGGGAAAATCGTTGTTTTCGCACGCCCGATTCGCGGCGCGGACGGCCGCATTGCGGGCGTGGTAACGGCATCGACGCGGCTGTCCGAGCTGACGCGGCTGCTCGACTCGAAGGGCGCCGTCCCGTTCCGTGCGGTCGTGAGCATCGTCAACGCCGGCGGCAAGCTGGTCGCCCGGAGCGACGAGCTCGCTGGCGTGAGCAGCGCCGACGCGGATGAGGCACCCGAAGCGTCGCTGCGCGGGTTCGCCGATCACGCTGCGGAAGCGACGGCCGAATACCGCGGCGATGACGGCACCACGCACTTCGCGGCGCAGGTCACGGCGACGCGCGCGCCGTGGCGCGTCATCGTGGAGACTCCGGCGAGCGACGCGCTGTCGACGGCGCGCGTCCATCCGTGGACGACGGTGCTGCTCGGATTCGCGTCGCTCGCGGTCGGTGCGCTCCTCGCGTGGGCGGTCGGCCACCGCATCGCCTTGCCGATGCGCCAACTCGCGCGCGACGCCGCACGCTTCGGCGAAGGCGACCTCGGACACCGCACGACGGTCGTCGATGCGAGCGAAGCCGGTGTGCTCGGGCGCACACTGAACCAGATGGCCGATGCGCTGCAACAGCACACGACGAGCCTCGTCGACCGATCGGGTGCCCTCGAACATGCCGCGCGCGAGCTCGATGCCCTGCTCGAGAGTCGCACTCGGGCGGAGCAGGCGCTCGCCGATTCCGCGACGCGCACCGCCGAGGCGCTGGCGCGCGCCGAGGGGAGCGAGGAGCGGCTGCGACGCATCACCGACAACATTCCGCTGATGGTCGGTTACATCGACCTCGATCGCCGATATCGCTTCAATAGTCGCTATTACGAAAGCTGGTTCGGACGGCCCCTTGCCGAGATCACCGGACACACCGTCGCCGAGGTGCTTGGACCCGAGGTGTATGCCCGCGTCGGGCCGAACCTCGAGCGGGCGTTCGCCGGCGAGCGCGTCGACTACGACGTCGAGATCCCCGGTCCCGACGGTCCCCGCCACGTGCGCGGAAGCTACATCCCCGATCGCAATCCGGACGGAAGCGTGGTCGGCGTGTTCACGTCGAGCGGCGACGTCACGCGCATCCGCGAGACCGAGCGTGAGCTCGAGCGCCTCGCACAGTTCGACGCTCTCACCGGTCTCGCCAACCGGCATCGCTTCAACGACGGCATTGCTGGGGCACTGCAGCGCTCGCAGCGCGCGAACACGCCGGTGGCGCTGCTGTTCCTCGACATCGATGGCTTCAAAACGATCAACGACACGCTCGGTCATGCCGCCGGCGACGACGTGCTGCTCGAGTTCGCGCACCGGCTGCTGCAGGCCGTACGCTCGACCGATCTCGTCGCGAGGCTCGCGGGCGACGAGTTCGTCATCGTCCTCGAAGGCGTGCACGGACGCGAGGAGGCGCGGTTCATCGCGCGCAAGATCATCGCGTCGATGCGGCGCGAGTTCCGCGCCGGCGACACGATGGTGCGCGTCACGACGAGCATCGGCATCGCACTCGGCAAGGGCGGCGAGACAACGTCGGAGGCGCTTTTGAAGCGCGCCGACAGCGCCCTCTATGCCGCCAAGCGCGAAGGGCGCGACCGCTTCGAGATCGCCATCTGACGCTGCAGTTGCCTGCCGTCCGGAGCAGGAGATCGCATGAGTCGGACCGTGTCGCTCGTCCTCGCCGGACGCGGCCTGCGTGCCCTCGGCGATGGCTGCATCAGCCTGACGCTGCCGCTGTACCTGCTGGCGCTCGGGTATTCGCCGCTGCGCGTCGGCCTGATCGCGACGGCTACCCTCGTCGGCTCGGCGGTGCTTTCCCTTGCGGTCGGCGTCGGCGCGGCCCGAATCGGGCACCGTCGCGCACTCCTCGGCGCCGCGCTGCTGATGCTCGCGACCGGCATTGCGTTTGCCGGCGTGCAGGCGTTGTGGCCGCTCGTCGTCGTCGCGTTCGTCGGAACGCTCAATCCTTCGAGCGGCGATGTCAGCGTGTTCCTGCCGCTCGAGCACGCCGTGCTCTCCGACGCGGTGACGCCCGAACGCCGCACACACGCGTTCGCGCGTTACAGCCTGGTCGGTGCCGTCTGCGGCGCGGTCGGCGCGCTTCTCGCCGGCGCACCCGAGCTGCTGTCGCAGCGGCTGCGTCTGCCGCTGCCGACTGCGCTCCTGTCGACATTCGTGCTCTATGCGGTGCTGGGCCTGGCGACGTAGGGTCTGTACCGGCGCTTGCCGGTGGGCGCGACCGACGTCGCCGGCCCGGTGCCCCGGTCACCGCTGCGCGAATCGCGCCGCATCGTGTTTGCCCTCGCCGCGCTCGTCAGCGTCGATGCATTCGCAGGCGGACTGATCGTGCAGTCGATGCTGGGCCCCTGGTTCGTGCAGCGCTTCGGCATCGGTCCGGCCCAGCTCGGCACGCTGTTCTTCGCCACCGGTCTCCTTGCCGGGGCGTGCTTTCTTGTGGCGGCGCCGCTCGCTCGACGCTTCGGCCTCGTCAACACGATGGTGTTCACGCACATTCCGTCGAGCGTCGCACTGGTCGCGATCCCGTTCGCGGCAAGCGCAAGCGCCGCGGTGGCGCTGCTCCTCGCGCGGAGCGCGCTGTCGCAGATGGACGTGCCGACGCGGAGTTCGTACGTCATGGCGGTCGTCACGCCGGCAGAGCGCGCCGCCGCTGCGGCAGATGAGCGCTCGCTGCCGCCGATGAGTCAGCGCATCGGAAGCTGATCTCACGTGCGCCCTTCCCGACGCCCGGGCGAAGCCCGCCGCGGCGAAGCGATTCACTGGTCGATTTCCGGAATATCCGAGCGATCGGCCTGTTTTCCCTATCGCATCCAATCGACGGAGGCGATGATGAATCGGATTCTGCGCAGGCTTCGCGCGATCGTCGCGGTAGGACTGACCTTCGCAATCGGCACCGTTTCGAGCTGCGCCACGATGGGCGGCGGCGGGATGGGAGGTGGCGGGCCGCACTATCTGGTCGGGCCTCCTGGCATCGCCGCGCACGCGGCGTCGGCTTAGCTTCGCGCGACGACGGGCGGCGCTGACCTCGGGTTCGCCGTCACCGATTCCCCGGCCGCAGCGGCGCGAGCTCGCCGAGAATGGTGGGGATCAGCTCGCTCACCGTGGGGTGGATGCGCACGCCGTGCTGTACGACGGTGCAGGGAAGCTTCGCGTCGATCGCGTCGACCAGCGTCTGCACCGCCTCGTCGCCGCCGGTGCCGAGAACCGCTGCGCCGAGAATGCGCCGGCTCGCCGCATCGACCAGCACTTTCATGAACCCCTGCGTTTCGCCCTTCTCGACCGCGCGCGAGACGCGCGTCATCGGCCGTCTGCCTACCAGCACGTCGAAGCCCTGCGCCAGCGCCTCGGCTTCGTTCATGCCGACTCGCCCGAGCGGCGGATCGATGAAGAGTCCGTAGATCGGCACACGGTCGCTGACCTTGCGCGCGGCGCCTTCGAGCAGATTGTCCGCGACGATCTCGTAGTCGTTGTACGAGGTGTGGGTGAACGCACCGCGACCGTTGCAGTCGCCGAGCGCGTAGACGTTCGGCGCGCTGGTGCGAAGCTCGTCGTCGACGACGATGTAGCCGCGTGCGTCGGTCGCGATGCCTGCTTCGGCGAGCCCGAGGTCATCGGTGTTCGGCACCCGCCCGACTGCGAGCAGCACGTGCGTTCCGCGCACGTCCGGGGCTCCGTCGGTGCAGTCGAGCCGGGCCGAGATTCCCGCATCCGCGCGGGTAAACGCCATGCAGCGCGCGTTCAACCGGACGTCGACCCCTTCGCGAACCAGGATGTCCTTCACCGCGTCGGAAACGTCGGGATCCTCCCGGCCGATCAGTCTCGGCGTCATCTCCGCGATGGTGACGTGGCCGCCGAAGCGCCGGTACATCTGCCCGAACTCGAGTCCGATGTAGCTGCCGCCGACGATGATCAGGTGCTCGGGAACGATGTCGAGGTCCATCACCGTTTCGCTGGTGAGGAACGGCACACGGTCGATGCCGGCGAGCGGCGGAACGAGCGGGCGGCCCCCGACGTTGATGTAGACGCGCTCCGCAGCCAGCGTTTCGTTCCCGACGCGTACCGTGTGCGCATCGACGAAGCGCGCGTGCCCGATGACGACGGTCGCGTTGGACAGCGATCGCATCCAGCGCTCGACCGAGGACGCCGACTTCGCGACGATCGCATCCTTTCGCGCCTTGACGCGCGCCATGTCGACGGTCACCGGACCGCCGACGTCGATGCCGTACTCGCCGGCGCGGCGCGCGAGCTGCGCGACGAAGGCGCTCGCCACCAGCGTCTTTGTCGGCGTGCAGCCGTTATTGACGCAGGTGCCCCCGAAGCGGGCGCGCTCGATGACTGCCACGCGCTGGCCCGCGCCGGAGAGACGCGCAGCGAGCGCGGGGCCGCTCTGCCCGGTTCCGATCACGATCGCGTCGTAGGTTGCCATGCCTCACCTCCACGAAGTGCGCGGCCTCACCCTCCGGCAAGCGGGAGCCGCACCGACACGACGACGCCGGTCCGGTCGGCCAGATCGCGCGCCTCGATCGAGCCGCCGTGATAGCGCGCGATCATCCGCGCGACGAACAGTCCGAGCCCGAGATGCGCGCCTCCGCCCGGCGTGCGGAACGACACCATCGAATCGAAGAGTCGCGGGCCCATCCCCGGCGGGAGACACGGCCCGGAGTTCGAGACGTCGATCGAGGCCCCGTCCGGCCCGCGCGTCGCGCGCAGGACGACCGGTCCGGACGTACGAAACTCCACGGCATTCGAGATGAGCTTGTCGAGCATCTGCGCGAGGAGGTCGGGTGCACCGTCGACGACGAGCTGCGCGTCGGACATGGCGAGCTCGAACGGCACATCGGGGTATGCGAGCCGGTACCCATCGACGCACGCGGCGATCACCGGTGCCGCGTCGTAGCGCTCGCGCGGCACGTCGGCCAGCGCCTGCTCGAGTCGCGCAGCCTCGGTCATGCGGGTGAGAATCGCCGTCAGTCTCGCGAGCCCTTCCTGAGCGCGCCCGATGTAGACGCGCGCGTCGGCCTCGATCGGCTGCTGCTGCAGGTTCTCGAGCGACGAGCGAACGACGGCGATCGGCGTGCGTAATTCGTGAGACAGGCGCCCTGCCATCTGCTCCTGGTAGTCGGCGAACTCGGCGAGACGCGCGAGCGCGCTTGCGAAGCTGCGCGAGAGGTCGCCGATCTCGTCGCCGTCGCTGCTTCCGGCGAACGCGCCGCGAACGCGGCCATGTGCGTCGATCGCCGCCTCGGCAGCGTCGCGCAGCCTGCGGATGCGCGACGAGAGCCTCGACGCGAACAGCGTCAGCGCGACCGTGCCGAGGAGAACCAGCGCCAGCACGATGTCGAACAGGCGCTCGAACGCGACGTTGCGTTCGGCGAGCACCCGGTTCGTCGTCTGCTCGACGACGACGGCGCCCTCGACGCGGTCGCCGATCCAGATCGGACTTGCCGCGGCGACCACCACCGCCTTGCCGTCGAGCGTCGTCCGGTGGTCGACGGTCAGGATGCCGGCGAGCGCCCCCTCGATGTCGCGCCCGCGCGGCGGACCTTTCGTCGCCGCCTCGTCACGAAAGTTCTCGTTGGGCTGGTCGAGGATCAGGCGATAGACCGGCTCGAGCGTCGCGCGCTCGACCGCGCGCCATACGGCGCCAAGTGCGGTCGCGGGCGGCGCCTCGGCGGGTGGGTCCCGGCGCAGTGACCCGCTGTGGGCGAGCACGGTGAAGTCGTGCCCGACCACCCAGATCCTCGCGTCGATCCGCGACAGGCTGCGGATGATCTGCTCGATCTCCGGTGACGCCGACGGCGGGAGCGCCATGCCCCCTTCGTCGGCGCTGCGCTCCTCGGCGAACGAGGCGATCGGATCCGGCGGCGTGTCGAAGATCCGCTGCCGGTCGTTCAACGCAGTCGCGACCGCCTGCGCGGTCGCCGCGAGTCCGCGATCCTGCGCGGCGAGCAGGAAGCGCTCGATCTCGTTCAGGTACTGCCAGCCGAGCCAGGGGAGCGCCAGCAGCACTGTGAGCACCAGCACGAGCTGCGCGCGGATGCCGAGCGAAGGCGCGATGCGCGCGCCGAGCGAGGGACGCATCGTCCGCCGGGCGGAATCAGGACGGGCCGACGTTCCAGCGGTAACCGATGCCATAGACGGTCGCGATGGCGTCGAAGTCCGGATCGAGCGCCTGGAACTTGCGCCGGATCCGTTTGACGTGCGAGGTGATCGTGCTGTCGTCGACGGTGATGTTCGCCTCGCGCATCAGGCTGTCGCGATCCTTGACGTGCCCCGGATGGCGCGCGAGCGCGTGGACCATCCAGAATTCGGTCAGCGTGAGATCGACGCGCTCGCCCTTCCAGTGCGCGGTCAGCCGCTTCGAGTCGAGCGTCAGTGCGCCACGGTGTTGCACGTCCTCGATCGGATTCGCCGAATGCGCGATCTCGCTGCGGCGGAACAGCGCGGCGATGCGTGCGACGAGTTGCGGCAGGCTCGTATCCTTGGTGACGTAGTCGTCGGCGCCGAGGCGCAGACCGGCGACGATGTCGAAATCGGAGTCACGCGCCGACAGGAAGATGATCGGCACCACGGCTGACATCGCGCGCAGCTCGCGGCAGAGCGCGAAGCCGCCGTCGATGTCGTCGCCAAGGCCGACGTCGACCAGCGCAAGGTCAGGCAGACGTGCGCGGAAGGCGTCGAGCGCGCTCGCGCCGTTGGCGTAGCCAGCGACGTCGTAGCCGTGACGGTGCAGCGCATCGGCGACATTCGCCCGCAGCGCTGGCTCGTCCTCGACGATGGCAATGCGGCGGCTCATCGGCGGATTGTGCGCCGCTCGCCGTGCCACCGGTTTGCCACATTTGATCGCTGCTGCGCCACGATTCGTACGCCGCAGTGCCGCGATCGCGGTATTGAATGCATGCTGCGATGAAGGCGATCACCGACTACCCTGCGGCACGCCCCGGAGCCTGGCGCGATCTCTTGCGGCTGCTGCTCGCGAGCCTCGCGACCGGGGCGGCGGTGAGCATCGTGCTGGCGCTCGCCGTCTTCGTGGTGGCGACCGAGGCCCATGCCGCGGTACCCGCCTCCGCGGCTCCGGCGCCTGCGGCCCCGGCCACGCTTGCCGCCGCCGACAACGCCCCGGTATAAAGGGGGATGCACCCGGCCACTGCGCGCCGCGCGGTTGCCGCGCTCGTCACTTCGAAGATCCGCGAGATCGCCAATGCCGGCCTCGATGCGGGCGATGTGCTCGCGTTCTGGTTCGGCGAACCGGACGAGGTCACTCCGGCGTTCATCCGCGAAGCCGCCGCGGCGGCCCTCGCCGCGGGCGAGACCTTCTACACGCACAATCTCGGACTCGCCGCGCTCCGCGAGGCGATCGCCGCGTACCTGAGCCGGCTGCACCGTCCCACCGACACCGGAGAGATCGCCGTCACCGCGTCGGGCATGTCGGCGCTCGCGATCGCGTTCCAGGCGCTCGTCGACCCCGGCAATCGCGTCGTTGCGGTGACCCCGGTCTGGCCGAACCTCGTCGAGATTCCGAAGATCCTTTCGGCGCAGGTCGAGCCCGTAGCACTGCGCTTCGGCCCGGGCGGCTGGACGCTCGATCTCGATCGTCTGCTCGACGCGTTGACGCCCGCGACCCAGGTGCTGGTGATCAATTCGCCGAACAATCCGACCGGCTGGACGGCAACCCCCGACGAACAGCGAGCGATCTTCGAGCGCTGTCATCGCTACGGCATCTGGATCGTCGCCGACGATGTCTACGAGCGGCTCTATTACCGCGGCGATGCGCGCTGCGCGCCGTCGTTCCTCGATTTCGCTCCGGCCGATGCCCGCATCGTCAGCACCAACAGCTTCTCGAAGGCGTGGCTGATGACGGGCTTCCGGCTGGGCTGGATCGCCGCGCCGCCGACCCTCGTGCCCGAGCTCGCAACGCTGATCGAATACAACACGTCGTGCTCGCCGGTGTTCGTGCAGCGCGCGGGCGTGGCCGCGATCGAGGGCGGCGAAGCGACGGTGGCGGCGACGCGGGCGCGCTTCCGTCACGCTCGCGATCGCCTGGTCGGCGCCCTCGGCGCACTGCCCGACGTCGCGGTGGCGCTGCCGCCCGGTGCGATGTACGCGTTCTTCCGCGTGCGCGGGGTCGCCGACAGCCTCGCCTTCTGCCGCGAGCTCGTGCTCCGCGAGCGGCTCGGCCTCGCGCCCGGGAGCGCCTTCGGGCCCGACGGCGAAGGCTTCGTCCGGTGGTGCTTCGCGGCGAGCGACGAGCGCCTCGACGAAGGTGCTGCTCGCCTCGCGCAGCACCTGCGCTCGCGCGAGGCACGATGACGCCGCGCGAGGCGGTGACGACGCGCGCGGCGACGATCGCGCGCGCGCTCGAGTGGTTCGACGACGGCCACTTCCTCGACACGCTCGCCCGCCGCGTCGCCTATCGGACCGAGAGCCAGCGCGACGGCTCCCGCCCGGATCTCGTCGCCTATCTCGAAGACGAGCTCGCGCCGGCGCTCACCGCGATGGGCTTCTCCTGGCGACTCGTCGACGACGGCGAGTCGGCGCCGCCGTTCGTGATCGCCGAGCGCATCGAGGATCCGACCCTCACGACGGTCCTCTCGTACGGGCACGGCGACGTAGTCGCCGGGCAGGAGGGACGGTGGGGTTCCGGAAGGTCGCCGTGGGTACTCGCCGTCGAAGGCGAGCGCTGGTACGGGCGCGGCACCGCAGACAACAAGGGACAGCATAGCGTCAACCTCGCCGCACTCGAACAGGTTCTCGCCGCACGCGGCAGGCTCGGATTCAACGCAAAGTTCGTCATCGAGACCGGCGAGGAGCTCGGTTCGCCGGGCCTGCGCGCATTGTGCGAGCGCGAGCGTGGGGCACTCGCCGCGAACGTATTCATCGCCTCCGACGGACCGCGCCTCGCCGCGGCGAAACCCACGCTCTTCCTCGGCTCGCGCGGCGCCTTCAATTTCGACCTCGTCGTCGAGCTTCGCAGCGGTGCGCATCATTCGGGCAATTGGGGCGGACTGCTCGCCAATCCGGCAACGATTCTCGCCGGCGCGATCGCCTCGCTCGTCGACGCACGGGGCCGTATCCTGATCGATTCGCTGCGCACGCCGCAGATCCCGGCGTCGGTTGCGGCCGCGCTCGCGACGATCGAGCCGGGCGAACCCGGAGGCCCGACGATCGATCGCGACTGGGGCGAGCCCGATCGGTCGCCTGCCGAGCGCGTGTTCGCGTCGAACGCGCTCGAGGTGCTCGCGATCGGTGCGGGCAATCCCGAGCGCCCGGTCAATGCGATCCCCGGACGCGCCAGCGCTCATTTGCAGGTTCGCTTCGTCCCCGGCTGCGAGCCCGAGACGTTCGTCGCGGCACTGCGCGCGCACCTCGACGTGCGCGGATTCGGATGCGTTGCAGTTGTCCCGGCAAAGAGCGCAACGATGCGCGCGACCCGCCTCGATCCCGCGCATCCATGGGTTGGCCGAGTGGCAGCGTCGATCGAGCGAACGACCGGCGCCGCGCCCGCGGTCCTGCCCGGAATCGGCGGCTCGCTGCCGAACGACTGTTTCGCCGACGTGCTTGGCCTGCCGACGGTGTGGATTCCGCACTCGTATCCGGGGTGCTCGCAGCACGCCCCCGACGAGCACCTGCTCGCCCCCGTCGCACGCGAGGCGCTCGCGATCATGGCCGGCCTCTGGTACGACCTCGGCGACTCTTCGGCGGCGTAAACTCGGCGCATCCCACGTCCGCTCGCCCGCCACGGACTGCGTGGCGGCGAATCGAAGGCCGCCATGAACGACGTCTCCCAGGACATCCGCGCCCAGCGTCTCGACGAGATCGCCCGGCTCGTCGACGCCAAGGTCGCTCCCGAGCAGCGGTCCACGCTACGCGCGTTCGTCTCCGGTTACTACGCGCAGGTCGACGGCGAGGATCTCGCCGAGCGGCTGCCTGCCGACCTCTACGGTGCCGCGATGTCGCATTGGAACTTCGCGCGCCGGCGCGAGGCCGGCCACGCGCGGGTGCGCGTGTTCAATCCGACGATCGAGGAGCACGGCTGGCAGTCGAAGCACACGATCATCGAGATCGTCAACGACGACATGCCTTTCCTCGTCGACTCGGTCGCGATCGAAGTCAACCGGCACGGGCTCACGATCCACCTGATCGTGCACCCGATCCTCGCCGTGCAGCGCGGATCCGACGGCACGCTGATCGGGCTTGCGCCCGAGGGCACTGCCTCGCCTCGACGCGAATCGTTCATCCATGTCGAGGTCGACCGCAGCTCCGATCCACGGGCGTTGGAGGCCCTAGCCGCCGACGTGCTTCGCGTGCTCGGCGACGTACGTGCGAGCGTCGCCGACTGGAAGGCGATGCAGGCGAAGGCGCGCGAGATCGCCCGCGCGATCGAAACGAGCCCCCCGCCGATCGCCGCGGACCAGCTCGCCGATGGCGCGGCGTTTCTCGGCTGGCTCGCCGACAACCACTTCACGTTTCTCGGCTACCGCTGCCACGACCTCGTGAAGAAGAACGGCGAGGATGCGCTGCAAATCGTGCCGGGCAGCGGGCTCGGGATCCTGCGCGACGCTCCGGGGCGTGACATCGCGGGAAGCTTCGCGGCGCTGCCCCCAGAGGTGCGCGCCTACGCGCGCCGCCCCGAGCTCCTGATCATCACCAAGTCGACATCACGCTCGACCGTGCACCGCTCGGGCTATCTCGACTACGTCGCGGCCAAGCGCTTCGACGGCGACGGACAAGTCTGCGGCGAGCACCGCTTCCTCGGCCTCTTCACGCATCGCGCGTACAGCGCGAACCCGTCGGAGATCCCGTTGTTGCGGCACAAGACCGCGAACGTGATCCGCCGCGCCAATCTGCCGCGCGGCGGCCACGCCGAGAAGAAGCTCATCAACATCCTCGACAACTATCCGCGCGACGAGCTCTTTCAGACCGCCGAGGACGAGCTCCTGCAGACGGTGACGGGAATCCTGCACCTCGGCGATCGCCAGCGCTTCAGGCTGTTCGTGCGCCGCGACCCGTACGAGCGCTTCATCACCTGCCTCGTGTTCGCTCCGCGCGAGAGCTACACGACCGAAGTGCGGCAGAAGTGGCAGGCGATGCTGCTCGCGGCGTTCAACGGCCAGAGCTCGGACTTCAACGTGAGCCTGTCCGAATCACCGCTCGCGCGGGTGCTGATGACCGTGCGCACGACGCCGGGCCAGGTGCCCCCGTTCGACGTGCGCGCGCTCGAGGCGCGCCTCGCGAGCGCCGCGCGGCGCTGGAGCGACGAGCTGCGCCAGGCGCTGATCGGAGCGACCGGCGAAGCGCGCGGCAATGCGCTTTTCAACAGCTTCGGCGCCGCATTCCCGGCGGGCTACCGCGAAGACTTCTCCGGGCGCGCCGCGGTTCCCGACATCGAGATGATGGACCGGCTGACGCCGGCCGATCCGGTCGACATGTCACTGTACCGGCCCCTCGAGGCCGCGCCGAACGCCCTGCGCTTCAAGCTCTATCGGCAGGGCGCTCCGGTCGTGCTCTCGGACAGCCTCCCGATGCTCGAGCGGATGGGCATGAAGGTACAGGACGAGCGGCCGTACCGAATTGCGCCCGAAGGTCGCGCTCCGATCTGGATCCACGACCTCGGGCTCATCGCCGCGGCCGGCGACACCGAGATCGAGGTCGACGCGCTGCACCCGGTGTTCGACGACGCGTTCGGCCGCGTCTTCCGCGGCGAGGTCGAGAGCGACGACTTCAACCGGCTGGTGACGCTGGCGCGGCTGCCGGCGGTCGAAATCACGATCCTGCGCGCCTACGCCCGCTACCTGCGCCAGATCGGCTTCGGCCTGTCGCAGGCGTTCATCGAGGCGACGTTCGCCACGTACCCGGCGATCGCCGCGCGGCTCGTCGAACTCTTCAAGCTGCGCTTCGATCCTGCAGCCGGCGCCGACGCCGATGCGCGCGCGACGGCGACCGTGCGGGCGATCGAGCATGCGCTCGACGACGTCGCCAACCTCTCCGAGGACCGCGTTCTTCGCCACTACCTCGCGCTGGTGCTCGCGACCACCCGAACCAACTACTGGAGTCGCGACGCGGCCGGAGCCGCGAAGCGCTATCTGTCGTTCAAGTTCGATCCGTCGAAGGTGCCGGAGCTGCCCGAGCCGAAGCCGATGTTCGAGATCTTCGTGTACTCGACGCGCTTCGAGGGCGTGCATCTGCGCGGCGGCCGCGTCGCACGCGGCGGACTGCGCTGGTCGGATCGCGCCGAGGACTTCCGCACGGAAGTGCTCGGGCTCGTGAAGGCGCAGATGGTGAAGAACGTCGTCATCGTCCCGGTCGGCTCCAAGGGGGGCTTCGTGTTGAAGCACGCGCCGTCGCCCGCCGATCGCGATGCGTATCTCAAGGAAGGCGTCGCCTGCTACCAGGACTTCCTGCGCGGCCTGCTCGACCTCACCGATAACCGCGTCGGCGACCGCGTCGTACCGCCGCCGCTCGTGCGCCGCCACGACGACGACGACCCCTACCTCGTCGTCGCAGCCGATAAGGGCACGGCGACTTTCTCCGATTACGCCAACGGGATCAGCGCCGAATACCGCTTCTGGCTCGACGATGCCTTCGCCTCGGGAGGCTCGGCCGGGTACGACCACAAGGAGATGGGCATCACCGCGCGCGGCGCCTGGGAGTCGGTCAAGCGCCACTTCCGCGAGATGGGCATCGACACCCAGTCGACCGACTTCACCTGCGTCGGCATCGGCGACATGTCGGGTGACGTGTTCGGCAACGGCATGCTGCTCTCGAAGCACATCCGCCTCGTCGCCGCATTCGACCATCGCCACATCTTCGTCGACCCGAATCCCGATGGCGCGACGTCGTTCGCCGAGCGCGAGCGGATGTTCAGGCTGCCGCGCTCGTCGTGGGCGGATTACGACGCCAAGCTGATCTCGCCGGGGGGTGGAGTATTCCCGCGCAGCGCCAAATCGATCGCGGTCAGCCCCGAGGCCGCCAAGGCGCTCGCGATCGCTCCGGGAGCGATGACGCCGCTCGAGCTCATCAATGCGATCCTCAAGGCGCCGGTGGATCTGCTCTACAACGGCGGCATCGGCACCTACGTCAAGGCGTCGACCGAGTCGCACGCGCAGGTCGGCGACAGAGCGAACGACGCGCTGCGCGTCGACGGCCGCGAGCTTCGCTGCAAGGTCGTCGCCGAGGGCGGCAACCTCGGTTTCACCCAGCTCGGTCGCATCGAGTTCGCACAAGCCGGCGGGCGAATCTATACCGACGCGATCGACAACTCGGCCGGCGTCGATACGTCGGACCACGAGGTCAACATCAAGATCCTGCTCGGCCTCGCGATCGCCGACGGTGAGCTGACGATCAAGCAGCGAGACGCCTTGCTGCACGAGATGACCGACGACGTCGCCGCACTGGTGCTGCGCGACAACTACTTCCAGACGCAGGCGCTGTCGGCGATGAACCGCATCGCGCCGCAGCTCCTCGACGCCCAGCAGCGCTTCATCCAGTACCTCGAAAAGAACGGGCGGCTGCATCGGGCGATCGAATTCCTGCCGTCGGACGAGGCGATTGCCGAGCGCCGCGCGCAGGGCCGCGGCCTGGCGACGCCCGAGGCCGCGGTGCTCTTCGCCTACAGCAAGATCTGGCTCTACGACGAGCTCGTCGCCTCGAAGCTGCCCGACGATCGCTGGGTCGCGACGGCGCTCGTTCGCTACTTCCCGCCCGCGTTGCGTAAGCGCGATGCGGCGACGATGCAGCGCCATCCGCTGAAGCGCGAAATCATCGCCACGCACGTGATCAACAGCATGCTGAACCGCGTCGGCAGCACGTGGGTGCACCGGCTGATGGAGACCACGGGCGCGCAGGCCGCCGAGATCGTCCGCGCGTACCTGCTGACGCGCGAGGTCTACGGCTTCCCGGACCTCTGGCAGCAGGTCGAGGCGCTCGACAACAAGGTCGACGACGCAACGCAGACCGCCATGCTGATCGAGACGAGCCGGCTCCTCGAACGCGGGACCACCTGGTTCCTGCGCTCGCGCAGGCTTTCCGACGACATGGGGGGAACGATCGCCCGCGTCGCACCGCGAGTCGAGGCACTCGCCGGCAGGCTCACGACCCTCACCGACCCAGCCGATCGCGCGCGCGTCGAGGCGATCGTGCAGTCGTATGTCTCGCGCGGCGTGCCGGAGGCGCTCGCGACGCGCGTCGTCACGCTCAACAGCCTCTACGCAACGCTCGACATCGTCGAAGTGGCCGACGCGACTGCGCGCCCGGTCGAGCTCGTCGCGGAGATCTACTTCTCGATCTCGACGCGGCTCGGCGTGCCGTGGCTGCGCGCAAAGATCGCCGCATTGCCGGCCGATCAGCACTGGCGAATGCTGGCGCGCGGCGCAATGGAGGACGACCTCTCGGGGCTGCAGCGCACGATCACCAGCGAAGTGCTGACGGGCGCGGCGGGCATCGCCGAACCCGCCGGGCTGATCGACGCCTGGAGCGAGCGCAATCGCCGCGCGATCGCGCGCACGGAGCAGCTGCTGGCCGAGCTGCGCGCGGCGCCGGAGGCGGACACGTCGATGCTCGCCGTCGCGCTGCGCGAGCTGCGCAGCCTCGCGTAGCCGGCCCGCTTCCGGCGGAGCCTCCGCACGCGAGCGCGTCGCGTTCGGTGCGCGAGCGCGCAGCGGCGCAACTCGCTCGCGGCTCGTGACGCGGTCGCTCGGCGGTCGAACCGACGGCTTCACAGCCGCTTGCGCGAGTTCGGGCCGCGGAGGCGCGTGCGGTACGCGCGCGAACGCATTGCGCATCGCGGGCCCTTCCGGAATGCGAGTGGAGGCGCCTGCCGTGGTGGGTGGCGCGCCGAGCGAGCCCGAACCCGTGCTGGGCCGCCGGCCTGGTCGAGCGATGGCGCGCCGGGTCCCCACCCGGCAGGCGATTGCCGACTCCGAGCATTCCGGAAGGGCCCGCGAGCCGCGATGCGGACGAGCGCAGGGGGCGCGAGCCGCGATGCGGACGAGCGCAGGGGGCGCGAGCCGTGACGCGGGCGAGCGCGCGCGGTGCGAGCCGCGATGCGGACGAGCGCACGTCGCCGCGCCCCGATGCTGCGCTGCAGTAGGATAATGGCTGGATCCCCCGAACGTGGAAGGAGACGAAGATGGCCAGTCAGCGCGAAGTGGTGATCGTCAGCGGCGTGCGCACGGCGATCGGAGACTATGGCGGTTCGCTGAAGGACGTCGCTCCGAGCGACCTTGCCGCCCGCGTCGTCCGTGAGGCGGTGGCGCGCGCGGAGGTCGATCCGCAGCAGATCGGCCAGTGCGTGATCGGCAATGTGATCCATTCCGAGCCGAAGGACATGTACATCTCGCGCGTCGCGGCGATCAACGGCGGGCTCCCGCACTCGAGCGGTGCGCTCACCGTCAACCGGCTCTGCGGCAGCGGAATGCAGGCGATCGTCAGCGCCGCGCAATACATCCGGCTCGGTGACATCGACGCCGCGGTCGGCGGCGGCGCCGAGAGCATGAGCCGGGCGTCCTATTCGATCCCCAGCGAACGCTGGGGCGCCCGGATGGGCGACGCCAAGGTGCTGGACATGATGGTCGGCGCGCTGTCCGATCCGTTCGACACGGTACATATGGGCGTCACCGCGGAGAATGTCGCGAAGAAGTGCGAGGTGACGCGCGACCAGCAGGACGCATTTGCCGTCGAGAGTCATCGCCGTGCTGCAGCAGCGATCGCGGAGGGCCGCTTCAAGTCGCAGATCCTGCCGATCGAGGTCAAGAGCCGCAAGGGTCCGGTATCGTTCGACACCGACGAGCACGTCCGGGCGGATGCGACGCTCGAAGGGATGGCCAAGCTGAAGGCGGTGTTCGCGAAGGAGAACGGCACGGTCACCGCAGGCAACGCCTCCGGCATCAACGATGCCGCGGCTGCGGTCGTGCTGATGGAAGCCGAGGCAGCGAAGCGTGCCGGTGCAAAGCCAATGGCACGGTTCGTCGCCTACGGGCACGCCGGCATCGATCCGAAGATCATGGGGCTGGGGCCCGTCAGTGCGGTCAAGAGCGCACTTACCAAGGCTGGGCTGAAGCTCGCCGACATCGACGTTATCGAATCGAACGAGGCATTCGCTGCGCAGGCGATCGCCGTCAGCAAGGAGCTCGGCATGGATCCGGCCCGCGTCAATCCGAACGGAGGCGCGGTCGCGCTCGGCCATCCGATCGGCGCCACCGGCTGCATCCTCACGATCAAGGCGATGTACGAGCTCGCCCGAACCGGCAAACGCTACGGGCTCATCACGATGTGCATCGGCGGCGGCCAGGGGATTGCTGGCATCATCGAGCGGCTCTGACTTCACAGGCGTTCACACCCGCTCGCTGCACGCCGATCGCTGATGCGCGATGTCCCGCTCGTCGCCGTGGCGCTGATCGTCTCCGCGTACTGGCTGCGTGTCGGCACGATGGCGGTGCGCATCCGCCACCGTCAGCGCCGCAGCGTCGGCCTGATCCCCGAACGGCGATCCGAACGGATGCTGTGGCTCGTCGTCGTTCCGGTGGTCGCCGGATGGTGTGCGCTGCCGTGGCTCGCGATCGGACGCGCGGGCGGCGCGCTGGCGGTTCCGGAATTTGCAACGTCCGGCAACTGGATACTGCTGCGCTGGGTCGCCGCGCTCGTCGCCGGCGCGTGCCTCGCGGTGACGCTGCGCTGCTGGAGCCGCATGGGCCCCGAATGGAGAATGGACATCAGCGCACGCAAGACCTCGCTGATCACCGATGGGCCATTCAGCCGCGTCCGGCACCCGATCTACGCGTGCAGCATGCTGATGATGGCCGCGACGGCGGTCGTCCTGCCGACGCCCGCGATGATCGCGCTGGCAGTCGTGCACGTCGGCTGGATCAACTACAAGGCACGTGCCGAGGAGATGCAGCTCGCCTCGGTGCACGGCGACGCCTGGCGCGACTATGCCGCACACACCGGCCGTTTCCTGCCGCGATTCAGATAGCGGCGCGCGCATTGCGCGCCGGGAGTCGCCTCGTTCGTCCGGCGCAGCGGCGCGGGCCGGCACGATGAAGCGCCTGCCGGGCCGGCTCAACGTGTTCC
This sequence comes from Burkholderiales bacterium, assembly GCA_025981645.1. GTDB lineage: Bacteria > Pseudomonadota > Gammaproteobacteria > Burkholderiales > Casimicrobiaceae > VBCG01. The sequence continues at coordinate 13,018 of JAICXH010000008.1, read as the reverse complement.
AGTCGACGATGCTCGAGTGGCGCGAACACCACCCTTACACGGCGGTGCATGCGCTGCGCCTTCCGGTTGTGCCCGACGACGACGCGCTCGCGGCGGCGATCGGCGCCGAGCGAGTCGAGCTGGGCCTCGGGCTCCTCGAACTCGACCGAAGACGGCACCGCTACGTGTGGCGCGCACACGCCGGAAAGACCCCGATCGAGCGGATTGCAGGTTGCGGAGACGCATGCGTCGAGCGCGAGATCGAGCGCCAGATGAACACCGCGTTCGCGCCGGACGGAATGCTCGATCCGTTCCGCTTCTTCGTGGTCGCGGACGCACAGGGCGGGTTCCTCGGCGTCGCGTACGACCATTTCATCGCCGGCGGCGACTCGATCGTCGGGCTGATGAACCGCATCGTTGACCGCCTCGCCGGGGCACCCCGACCGAGTGCGCCGCCGCAGCTCTACCCGCCGACACATCTTCCGCTGTTCCTGCGCCATCCGCTGCGCACCGCGCGCGCCGTCGCGCGGATGCCGGCGATGGCGCGAAGCTGCCGGCGAACGTTGCGCCCGCGCTACCAGGACATCGAAGAGGGCCACAATGGCTTCGCGCTGCATCGCATCGATGCGGCCTGCGTCGCCACGCTCGCGACCACCGCAAAACGCTGGGGCGTGACGTTCAACGACCTGCTGCTCGCGCTGCTCCTGCTCGCCCGCGACACGCAGACCCGCGAGCGCCTTGGCGCTTCGCGCAGGCGCGAGCTCGCAGCCGCGTCGGTCATGAACCTGCGTGAGATCCACGGCGATGCCGCGCGCGATGCCTTCGGTCAATTCCTCGGCTCGTTCCGCGTTTCGCATCCGGTTCCTCCCGGAATCACGCTCGAGGCGCTCGCGCGCGACCTCCATCGCGATACCGCACGCATCAAGCGCGAGCATCTCTATCTCGCCGGGCTCCTCGCCATGCGCGTCGACCGCGTCATCGGCCGCTTCCAGACTCCTCGCCAGCGGATGAGCGTGTACGCGAAGGGCTATCCGGTCAACGCGGGCACGTCGACGCTCAACGTCGATGCGCTGTGGCGCCCGCCGGGGTCGGCGGCGCCAGGCTATCTGCGGGGCGTGCCGACCGGCCCGCTCGCTCCGATGGTGCTGGCGGCGACGACCGCGGGCGGCGCCGCGTGTGCCGGCATTTCCTTCCGCAGTGCAGCCTTCTCGCGATCGAGCGTCGACGCCATGTGGGAGGAGGTAGCCGGTCGCATCCGCGCGCTGCGATGACTCCCGCCAGCAGAATCGCCGCAGCGATGGCCCGCGCCACCCGGGTCGCCGCATTCTTCGTCGCCGCCGTGATCGGGCTCGCCGGATGCGCGGGGCTTCCGGCGGAGTCCGGGACGGCGCCGGCGTCCGCGCGCGTCGACCCGTTCGCCGCCTTGCCGCCACCGGCCGTGCAGGAGCGCCTCCTCGCGCTCGATCCCGATCACCTCTCCGATGCGGACGTGCGCGACGTGCTCGCGAAGGCGCCCGCGCCGCGCGTGATTCTCCTGCACGGCGGTATTTTTCCGGCTTATCTCATGATGAAGTCGTTCGGGATCTTCCTCACCCGCATGGGTTACCCCGAGTCGGCGATCCGCGATCCTGAAAGCGGCGATTGGTCGTACAGCCCCTATGACGAAAGCGCGAAGATCGCCGGGATCGTCGCGTGGGAGTACGAGCGCAGCGGCCTGCGACCGATGCTCATCGGCCACAGCCAGGGAGGTATGCAGGCGGTGCGCGTGCTGCAGGACCTCGCCGGGGATTTCGGGAGCTCGCTCGACGTGTTCGATCCGCGGTCGGACAAGTTCGAAGCGCGCTCGACGATCGTCGACCCCTACACGGGGCACCCGCGACCGGTGATCGGGCTGTCGGTCTCCTACGCGAGCGCGGTCGGGGCGGGCGGTGCCGCGTTCCTGCTTCCCAACCAGTGGCCGATGATCGACCGCCTGCAGGACATTCCGGACACCGTCGACGACTTCACCGGCTTCTCGCTTGGCGTCGACCTCGTCGCGTGGAACTTCCCGGGGGACAGCGAGCGCTATCGCGCCACGGGGACGGCGCACGTGCGCAACATCGTGCTTCCCGACAGCTACAGCCACCTCTTCGTGCCGCTGACGGCGTCGCTGCCGCGCGATCTCGCCGTGCGCAGGTGGATCAACGCATGGACCCCGGATGGACACGAGGATCCGTCGACGCTTCCCGAAGAGGCGCAGCGGCACGTGCTCTGGACGGCCGACGTCTGGTACAGCATCAAGCGCCACTGGTGCCTCGAAGCGCAGCGCCTGGTGCGGGCCGCGCGGATGCGCGACGGCGAAAACGCACCGGCGGCGGTCGCGTCGCCAGCCGGGTAAAATACGGTCCTTTTGCGCGCGATGGCCATGACCGGTGTGCTCGAAGGGCAGGTTGCGCTGGTGACCGGCGGCGCCCGCGGCATCGGCCGTGCGATCGCGAAGAAGCTCGCCAGCGCCGGTGCCGACATCGTTGTCAACTATTACAACAGCCACGACGAGGCCGAGGCGCTTTGCGCCGAGCTGCGCGAGCATGGTCGCCGGGCGCTCGCCGTGCAGGGAAGCGTCGGCATCCCGGCGAGCGTCGACGAGATGTTTGACGCGCTGCGCGAGCATTTCGACCGCCTCGACATCGTCGTCAGCAATGCGGCGTCTGGTGTGCTGAAACCCGTCATGGAGATGGGGCTGAAACACTGGCGCTGGTGCCTCGAAACCAATGCCCTCGCGATCGACCTGCTTGCCCAGCACGCTGCGCCGATGATGAAGGACGGCGGACGGATCATCGCGATGTCGAGCCTCGGCGCGCAGCGTGCGATGCCGAACTACGGCTTCATCGGCGCATCGAAGGCGGCGCTGGAAGCGCTGGTGCGTGCGCTCGCGCAGGAGCTCGGTCCGCGCGGCATCCGCGTCAACACGGTGAGCGCCGGAGTGGTCGACACCGACGCCGTCGCGTATTTCCCGAATCGCGCGGAGCTCCTCGCCGACTTCGCGCGACGCACGCCGGCGGGTCCGGTGCTGACACCCGGCGACGTCGCCGGCGCGGTCTACCTCCTGTGCCTGCCGGAGGCGGCGATGATCAACGGCCACACGCTGGTGGTCGACGGCGGCTTCGCGATCTCCGGATGAAGACGGCGTCGGGGCTCGCCGGCAAATCGGTGCTCGTGACCGGGGGCAGCCGCGGAATCGGCCGAGCGATCGTCGAGACCTTCGCGGGCGAAGGTGCACGCGTCGCGTTCTTCTATCGCGGCAACGACGAAGCCGCGCAGGAGGTCGTGCAATCGATGCATGCCGCCGGCCACCACGTGCACGCCGAGCGCGTCGACGTACGCGACAGCGCCGCCTGCGTGCAGGCGGTCGAAAAGCTCGCCGACGAGACAGGGCGCATCGACGTGCTGATCAACAACGCAGGGGTGATCCGCGACAATCCGCTCACCGCGCTCACAGACGACGACGTGGCGACGGTGCTCGACACGAACGTCGGCGGCGTGTTCAACACGACGCGAGCCGTGGCGCCGTACATGGTGATGCAGCGCGCAGGTGCGATCGTCAACCTGAGCTCGGTGGCCGGCAGCAAGGGCGGCCGCGGACAGACCAATTACGCGGCAAGCAAGGGCGCCATCGAGGCATTCACGCGTGCGCTCGCCGTGGAGCTCGCGCCGCGGAAGATTCGCGTCAATGCAGTCGCGCCCGGCGTCATCGACACCGAGATGTCGCAAGCGGTGCGCGACCTCGCCGGCGACGAGGTGAAGGCGAGGATCCTGATGCGGCGCGTCGGCAGCGCCGAGGACGTCGCGAACGCGGTCTGGTTCCTGGCGTCGGATTACGCCTCCTATGTCACCGGCGAGGTGTTCCACGTCGATGGCGGATTCAAATTCGATTGAAGGGAGTGGTGCCCATGGCCGAGATTGCAGTGACCCAGCAGGAGATCGATGCGGTGTTTCCGAAGGTCGCCGAGACGATGGCCGACGCGCTCGGCTGCGACGTCACGGACATCAAGCCGGACGTGTCGCTGATCGAGGGGCTCGACGCCGAGTCGATCGATTTCCTCGACATGGTGTTCAGGCTCGAGCGCGCGTTCAAGATCAAGATCCCGCGCGGCAAGATCGTCGAGAACGCCCGCGGTGACCTTCCCGATGCCGAGTTCGAGCAGGGCGGCATCGTCACCGACAAGGGGCTCGCGCAGCTCAAGTCCTACCTGTCCGAGGTGCCGGCCGCGCGCTTCAAGACGCCGATGAAGGTCGCGGACATTCCGCGACTCTTCACGCCGACGACGTTCTGCAAGCTCGTCGTGCGCGCGCAGAAAGAGGCCTGACCGGGGTCAGGTCTTGCCTTTTGCCAGGCAGTCGATGAGACCTGACCCCGTCTACGCCGCCTACTCGTTCGTCGACCGCATCGACCGCTTCGAGGCGGGCAAGCGCGCCCACGCGACGTTTGCCGTCCCTGCCGGGGTCGACGTCTTTCCGTCGTGTCTCGTCGCCGAGGCGGTCGGCCAGCTCGCCGCTTGGGTGGCGATGGATCGGATCGATTTCCGCGGCCGGCCGGTCGCAGCGCTCGCAACGGAAACGCGCTTTCGCGGCGATGCGCATCCGGGCGATCGCCTGGAGCTCGAAGTAGAGCTCCACGAGTGCGACGACGACGCCGTCGCGTACGACGGACGCGCGTCGGTCGGTTCGCGTCGGGTCATCGAGCTCGTCGACTGCCTCGGGCCGATGCTGCCGGTCGCCGAGTTCGACGCACCCGATGCGCTGCGCGAGCGTCTTGCGCTCCTGCGCGACGGCGGCGCACCGGAAGGGCGCTTTTGCGGCATCGCCGCGCTGCCGGTGACGATCACTGCCGACGTTCCCGGGAAGAGGCGCAGCGCGTCGCTGGCCGTGCCGTGCGACGCGCCCTTCTTCGCCGATCATTTCCCTCGCCGTGCGGTATTTCCTGCGACGCTGCTCCTCGACACCGAGCTGCGGCTGGCACTCGACTGCGCGGCCGGGGCGCCGGAGCTGGCAGGCGCCGCGCCGCATCCGATCAGGGTGACCCACGTCAAGATGCGCTCGTTCATCGAGCCCGGTCAGCGCGTCGATCTCGATGTCGAGCTCGCCGGCATCGCCGCCGAGGGAAAGCCCGACGTGGCCGAGGCTGCCCCCGGCGGCGCCGTGTTGCGCGCGATGCTTTCGGCGCGTACCGACGCGCGCCTCGTCGCGACCGCGCGCGTCGAGATCGGAGCCGCACAGTGAGCACGCTCGCCCTTCGCGAGGATGTGCAATGACCGGCAGGCGCCGCGTCGCGATCACCGGCATCGGACTCGTCACTCCTGTCGGCAACGATGCCGCGTCGACCTGGCGGGCGGTCTGCGCGGGAACGAGCGGCGCAGCGCCGATCGCCTCGTTCGACGCGTCGGGCTTCCCGACGCGGATCGCCGCCGAAGTCAAAGGGTTCGATCCAGCGGTGATCACCGCGCCGAACAAGCTCGTCAAGTACGCGAACCGCTCGCACCGCTTCGCGCTCGCCGCGGCCGAGGAGGCGATGCGTGATGCGGCGATCGCTCCCACGCCCGGCGACAGTGAACGCTGGGGCTGCGCGGTCGGCACCGGCATGATGGGTGTCGCGTTCGGCGACCTCGCCGCGCTGCAGCGGCACTCGGCTCCAGCGGGCGAGCTCGATGCCCACGCGCTCCTTGACGACGATACGGCCGCCGACCCGGTGGCGTTCTGCCGCAGCCAGAGCACCGCGGGCGTCGCGCTCCTCACCCGGCGCTTCGGCATCCGCGGCTACGCGACGTCGGTGCACACTGCATGCGCGTCGGGCGGGCAGGCGCTCGGCACGGCGTTGAAGCTGATCCGCCGCGGCGCGGTCGACCGCGTGCTCGCCGGCGGCTTCGACTCGATGGTGAACCCGGTCGGGCTCGCCGGCTTCTGTCTCCTCTCCGCGGTCTCGTCCGACAACGACACACCCGAGCGCGCGAGCCGGCCGTTCGACGCGACGCGCAACGGCTTCGTGCTCGGCGAAGGAGCGGGCTTCCTGGTGCTCGAGGAATGGTCGTCGGCGCGCGCACGCGGCGCGCACGTGTACGCCGAACTCGCCGGCGACGGGAACTCGCTGTCGAGCTACCGGATCACCGACTCTCCCCCCGACGGCGACGGACCGATCCAGTCGATGCGCGCTGCGCTCGCTGATGCAGGCGCGCATCCGGAAGACATCGACTACATCAACGCCCACGGCACCTCGACCGGAATGAACGATCGCAGCGAGAGCGCGGCAATCCGCGCGGTCTTCGGCGGCGACGCGAACCGTATATCGGTCAGCTCGACGAAGAGCACGATGGGCCACCTGATCGCCGCCGCGGGCGCAGTCGAGATCGCGATCTGCGCGCTCGCGATCGAGCGCGCGACGATGCCGGTCAACGCGAATTACCACGTTCCCGATCCCGATTGCGACCTGAACCTCGTGGTTGGCGACGCCCGCCGACAACCTGTGCGGATGACGCTCTCGAACTCGTTCGGGTTCGGCGGCTCCAATAGCTGCGTGGCGCTTCGCCACCCCGATCACGTCGACGCGCCGTGACGACCTCGCGCCCTCGTGCAGTCATCGCCGGCGCTGGCGCGGTCTGCGGGCTCGGACGCAATCCCGACGCGATGCTTGCGGCGATCGTCGCCGGCCGCTCGGCGATCGGCGCGATCGGCGGATGGGACACGCGCGACTGGCCAGTAACGATCGCAGCGGAGATCACCGACTTCAACGCGCGCGAACTCGTCGACGACCGCAAGCTGCACAAGTTCATCCGCCGCACCGACTTTTTCGGCATCTACGCGGGAGATCGCGCGGCCGCCGAAGCGGGCTTCGACGCGCACCGCGTGTCGCTCGACTCGGCCGCCGCGGCCGCCTTCGCCGACCGCAGCGGCTGCTACGTCGGCTCGGGCGGTGGCGCGTTCGAGAACCAGTACGACTACCTGCCGCTCCTCGCCGAGGCGCACGGCGAGCTTCCGGCGTTCGGCGCGAAGCTCGCCGAGACAGTCAACCCGATGTGGCTATTGCGCACGCTTCCCAACAACGTGCTCTGCCACGTCGGCATCCGCAACCGGCTGAAAGGCAGCAACGCGTGCATCACGAACCACAGCGTCGGCGGCTCGCTCGCGGTGATCGAGGCCGCCGAGGCGCTCGCCCAGGGCGAAGCCGATCGCGCGCTCGCGATCGGGCACGAAACGCCGATCGAGCCGCAGAACGTGCTCTACTACGACCGCTGCGGACTCCTCGCCGCCGATGCGCTGCGGCCGTTCGACCAAGCGCGCAGCGGCAGCGTCTTCGGCGAAGGCGCCGGAGCGCTGGCGCTCGAGACGCCGGCGTCGCTCGCCTCACGTGGCGGCGTAGCACGCGGCGAAGTGCTGGGCGGCGGGCACGTTTGTGAAGCGAAGGGTCTCCTTGCAATCCGCGACGACGGCGACGGTACCGCACGCGCCATCGAGCTCGCCCTTGCCGATGCCGGGCTCGACCGCGCCGACGTCGCGATGATCGTCGCGCACGGCAACGGTACGCCGCAGTCCGACGCGTCAGAGGCGCGCGCCATCCTGCGTGTCTTCGGCACCACGTGCCCGCCCGTCACCGCGTTCAAGTGGGCGATCGGCCACCTGATCGCCGCAGCGGGCATCGTCGAAGCGACGATCGCCCTCGCCGCGCTCCGCGCGAAGGTGGTGCCGGGCATCGCGACCCTCACCGAGCTCGACCCCGCCTGCGCCGGGCTGCCGGTGTCGCGCGAGACGCGAACCGTCGCCGGGGACGTCGCGCTCGTGCTCTGCCGCGGCTTCGCCGGTACCGATGCCGCGCTCGTCGTGCGGGCGCTCGGGCCATGACAGCATCAACGACTCCGGTGATCGCCGCCCGCAGTCCGGGGCACGAGACAGGCGTTCCGAGCGCGGAAACAACGGAGACAGCGGACGCTCGTGTCGCGGTTGCCGCAGGCGGCGCGCGCTGCGGAATCGACAGCGTCGAGATCGCGCGGATCGAACGCCTGCTCGCGGCAACGCCTGCCGGCGAGCTCGGCAGGATCTTCTCTTCGCGCGAGCTCGCCGACAGCGGCGACGGTCCCGGTCGGCTTGCAAGCCTCGCTGCACGCTTCGCTGCGAAGGAGGCCTGCGCGAAGCTCTTCCCGCGCGAGCTCGCCGCCGGAAGGATCGAGCCAGCCGACTTCGCGGTCGAACGCGACGGCTACGGGGCGCCGAAGATCGTCTGCACGCGGCGCGCGCAAGCGCTTCTCGATCAGGCGCGCCTGTCGTCGATCGCAGTCTCGCTCACGCACGACCGCACGAGCGCATCGGCCGTTGCGCTCGCACGTCCGGTCGCGACCGACGTGCCACTCACGGGCAGAATTCTCTATCGCTTCCTTCCGGTGCGACGGCAGGTGATCGTCGGCAACCTGCGCCGCGTATTCGGTTCAGCGAGTCCCGATGACGAGATCCGCCGCCTCGCGCAGGCGCATTACGCGCATCTCGCGCAACTTCTCGCCGAGTTCCTGCGCTTTCGCACGATGTCGACCGAGGCGCGACGCGCACTCGTCCGCGTCGACAACCTCGACGCCTTCGTCAGCGCGTTCGAGCGCGAACGCGGCGTGCTGGTGCTGACTGGCCATTTCGGCAACTGGGAGGTGGCAACCGTCGCCGGCATCCAGCATTACCCCGAGATGCGTGGACGCTTCCACTTTGTTCGCCGACCGATCAAGCCGCGCTGGCTCGACCGGCTCGTCACGCGGCGCTTCCACCGCGCAGGATTCGGCGTCATCGGCAAGCGCGGTTCGCTCGACCGGATCGTCGCCCGGCTCGAAGCGGGCGACGTCGTCGTGTTTCCGTTCGATCAGTACGCCGGCGGCAGCGACGGCATCGACGTCGAGTTCTTCGGCACACCGGCGGGTACATTCAAGAGCCTGGCGATTCTCGCGCTCGCGACCGGCGCGGCGATCGTTCCTGCCGCGTGCTGGCGGGAGCCGAACGGCACGCACGTGCTGCGTTTCGAGGAACCGGTTCCCGCCGTCGACTGCGACGACACCAGCGAAGCGATCCGGCGTACGACGCGCGCGTGCAACGCGGCGATCGAGCGGCTGGTGCTGCGCCACCCCGAGCAGTGGTGGTGGGTGCACCGGCGCTTCCGACCCGCCAGGAGAGTCAGGTCGACCTGACCGCGACGAAGATGCTCGCGAACCTCCTCGCGCCGAAGTTCATCGTGCTCTACGCGTTCATCGCGTCTGCCGTGTACGTGCATCACCGCGGTCGCGTGCGGCACGGCTTCTTCCGCCAGCTCACCGATCACTCGTCGCTGATGGCGCCGTACAACACGCTGATGTACCTGTTCTCGGCGGTGCCCAACCGGCCATACGTCGATGTCGCGCGCTTTCCGGAATTGAAACCGCTCACCGAGAACTGGCAGACGATCCGTGCCGAGGCGCTGCAACTCTTCGGCGAGGGGCGCATCAAGGCCGCGGCGACCTACAACGACCTCGGGTTCAACTCGTTCTTCAAGACCGGGTGGAAGCGCTTCTACGTCAAGTGGTACGACGCGCCGCTGCCGTCGGCGCAAGCGCTGTGTCCGAAGACGGTCGAGCTTGTGCAGTCGATTCCGGGCGTCAACGCGGCGATGTTCGCGCTGCTCCCGCCCGGTAGCAAGCTCGGCGCGCACCGCGATCCCTTTGCCGGCTCGCTACGCTATCACCTCGGGCTCGTCACGCCCAACGCCGACTCGTGCCGCATCGTCGTCGACGGCGAGCCGTACTTCTGGCGCGATGGCGAGGCGGTGATGTTCGACGAGACGTTCATCCACACCGCCGAGAACAAGAGCGACGTTCAGCGACTGATCCTGTTCTGCGACGTCGAGCGGCCGCTGAGGAGCCGCGTCGTGCGGATGCTCAATCACCTGATGGAGATGACGCTGATCCGCGCGTCGCAAACCGAGAACGCCCCCGGTGACCGCGTCGGCGCGCTGAACCACGTCTTCAACGCGGTCTACCGCGTGCGCCTCGTCGGCAAGGCGATCAAAAAGCGCAGCGTCGTCGCGCACTACGCGCTGAAGTGGCTGATCCTCGGCGGAGTGTTGTACCTTATCTTCCGTTGACCCGCGCGCCGGCCGCTGTCGCCGCCGACGCCTCACCCGCAATCCGCAGACACCCGGAGGCCACGATGCCGCTGCCGCTCTATCAACTCGCTGTTCCCGTTCTCGCCAGGTCGCTCGACAACCTGAAGGCCGTCCTCGAGAAGGCCAAGCGCCACGCCGAGGAGCACAAGATCGACGAAGGCGCGTTCGTCAACGCGCGGCTGTATCCGGATATGTTCCCGTTGTCGCGCCAGGTGCAGGTCGCGACCGATCAGGCTCGCGGCGGCGCAGCGAGGCTCTCCGGCGCCGAGCCGCCGAGTTACGAGGACACCGAGAAGACGTTCGACGAGCTGATTGCGCGAGTCGAGCGCACGGTGGACTACATGCGCGGGCTCGACGAGCGTGCGTTCGACGGCGCGGCGACGCGCGAGATCGTGCGCCCCGTGCGGGGCAAGCCGCACAAGTTCACCGACGTCAACTATCTCCTCCAGTTCGTGATGCCGAACGTCTTCTTCCACGTCACCACCGCGTACGACATCCTGCGGCATAACGGGGTGAAGCTCGGGAAGGCGGATTACCTCGGCACGCTCGACTAGACGGAACCGACGATCACCTGCTCCGGCAGTTCGTCGGGAAAATTTACAGATGGCTGCTTTAGCCTCGCGCCTCCGCTCTCAATAACTTGCGCTGAATCAATGAAATAGACTCAGAACGCGACACCGGGCGCAGTTCATGCTACGAGGGAGGTCCATGTCCTTTCCGGCGGAATCGATGGCCGGACGCGCCGTCGATCGTGGCGGCGTTCCATTGGAGAACGCGATGAGAACAAGAACTTCCGCCTGGTTGGCCAGCGCCCTCGTCGCCGGCTCGCTGGGCTTGCTGTCGGCGGGTGTCGCCGACGCCGCGGCGTTTCGGGTCGGTTTCGATCCGCAGTTCTCCGCAACGGGCTCACTCGACAATCTTGGCTTCAGCGGCACGGGCGTTATCAACATAGATAATGGCTGTTTCGCTAGCTCTGGGGAGATCTTCCCGAATCCGTCAAGCAGCTGCAAGTTTGCGGATTTCACGTCGCTCACCCTCGACCTCTACGATTCCAGCAATCCGCCGCCTGCGACGACTCCGGAAACACTTTCGTTCGTTCCGCCACTCAGTGCGTCGGCGACCGACATCGTGAGCAAGATCGTCGTCGGCCCCCCCGGTCAACTGGTCGGGATCGACACTCCCTTCATTGGAGCAATCTTTGCGAGTGCGATCCCTTCGGCGCTGCCCGCCGACAGCTACGTCTGGATGCGGTTCGCATCCGGTTACAGCCCAATCACTTACACAATCAGTGAAGACTTCATAGGTGGTTTCACTGTAAGCCCGAACGTATTCCTGATGATCTGCCCGACGGACAACATTCAAGACGAGAGCTGTCAGACTTCAACCGGACAGGCGACAGTGACATTCACGAGAGTGCCCGAGCCGGCCACGGGCCTCCTCGCGCTGACTGCGCTCGGCGCGCTGGGGTGGGTGCGCCGGAGGCGCTCGCGCGGCTGATTCGCTGCTGCGTCGTCAGAAGCGCCGCGGGGTCTCTCGCGGCGCTTTTCGTTTGCGGCGCGGTTCCGTAACGCGCAGCGCCGCCGGTCCGGAGCCCTAGCCCGAGTTCAGGCCGCCACGAGGTCGGCTTCCTGCTGCGCCTGAACGAAGCCGACGGCGTCGCGGAGTTCGAGGTTCGTCCCGTCGCGCCACTGCTGCGCGAACCGGTCGGGATCGACTACCGCCCGAAGTCCGGAAACCAGAGCCTGCCATCGTGGCGCGGCGCGCGGCGAACGCGGCAACGCGAGGCGATCGCGCGCGGCATCGACCGCGGCGCAGACGCGAACCGCATCGTCGGATCGATCGAGCGCGCCGAGCAATGCCGCGTGGTCTTCGAGGCAGCCGAGAAGCTCGGCGAACATCTCCGACGCGGCGAACGCATGCAGCGCGGCACCCAATCGGACCTGCGCAGCAGCGAGATCGCCGAAACGAAGGTCGACGGCACCGAGCCCCCAAAGCGCGGCGGCCTCGTTGCGCTTGTCCTCCGCCTCGCGGCTGACTTCGAGAGCGCGTGAGAACCTGGCGTGAGAGGCGGCCTCGTCACCCACCTCCAGAGCAAGCTGGCCCAGCATCCGCTCGCACTCGCTCTCGACCTCGAAGTACTCGAGGTCGGAAGCGATCTTCAGGGACTTCTCGAAGTTCGCCTTCGCGTCCGCGTCGTTGCCGACATAGGCGTCGATTTGCCCGAGGTGCAGCAGGCCGATCGACTCGCCGATCGGGTTCCCGATCTCGCGGAAGATCGTTACTGCCTCGGACTCGAGCTCGCGCGCGACCTCGGCCTCTCCGAGATGAAGGCGGACCATCGAAGCGGTCGACAGCGCGGCAGCGAGATCGATTCGCGAGTCCAGCGCTCGGCGAAGCACGATGCACTGCTCGAGCATCTGCGCAGCCTCCGCATAATTGCTCTGCGCATCCGCGAGCGTGGCGCCGATGTAAAGCGCATGGGCGTGTGCGAGATCGGAGGCCTGCACGGCAGGCAGCGCGAGCGACGCGCGGACGTAGTTGCGCCCTTCGGTGACGTAGCCGCGCAGGATCCAGAAGCCCATCAGCGCCACGACGAACTTCACTGCGAGAATGGGATCCGCTCCTCCGCTCAACGTCAGCGCGATGGCCGAGCGAAGATCGTCGTGGGCCAGCTCGATCCGACGTATCCACTCGGCCTGCTCGGAGCCTTCCATTCCGCGTCGCGACGCCTTGGCGAAGGTCAGGAAATGCTCGCAGTGGGCGATGCGGGTGTCGGTGAGTTCGTCTCTCAGGGTGAGCTTCTCGTTGGAGTACTCGCGGATGGTCTCCAGCATGCGGTAGCGCGCGCCGTCGTCGTGCTCCTCCACCCGCAACAGCGACTTCTCCACCAGCGAGGTGATG
>JAICXH010000118.1 GCA_025981645.1 Burkholderiales bacterium | reverse complement strand
GTTTTCGTGTACCTGCGCTGCGTACGGTCGAAGCCGCGATTGAACCAGCCGAACGGCCCCTTGCGCTTGCGCTGCATCCCCGGCTTGAGGATCGTCGCGCACAGCGCCGGCGTGAAGATGATCGCGACCAGCACCGACAGCACCATCGCCGACACGATGGTCGCCGAGAACTGGCGGTAGATGATGCCGGTGGAGCCGCCGAGGAACGCCATCGGAACGAACACCGCGGCAAGCACGGTGGCGATGCCGACCAGCGCGCCGGTGATCTGGTCCATCGACTTGCGCGTCGCCTCAAGCGGCGTCAAGCCTTCCTCGCTCATCACCCGCTCGACGTTCTCGACGACCACGATCGCATCGTCGACGAGAAGTCCGATCGCGAGCACCATCGCGAACATCGTCAGCATGTTGATCGAATAGCCGAGCGCGGCGAGCACGGCGAAGGTTCCCAGCAGCACGACCGGCACGGCAATCGTCGGAATGAGCGTGGCACGGAAGTTCTGCAGAAACAGGTACATCACCAGGAACACCAGCGCGATTGCCTCGATGAGCGTTTTCACGACTTCCTTGATCGACGCCTGCACGAACGGCGTGGTGTCGAACGGAACGATTACCTCGAGTCCCGGCGGGAACGTCGGCCCGAGCTGCTTCATCAGGGCGTCGATGCGCTGCGCGGTGGCGAGCGCGTTGGCGTTGGTGGCGAGCGAGATGGCGACGCCTGTCGCCGGCTGGCCGTTGTAGCGGGCGATGATGCTGTAATCCTCGGAACCCATCTCGACGCGCGCGACGTCGGCAAGCCGCAGCAGCGAGCCGTCGGGCTGGGTGCGCACGACGATGCGCCGGAACTGCTCCGGCGTCTGCAGACGGCCCTGCGAGGTGATCGTCGCGTTCAATTGCTGGCCCGGCACCGCGGGGGTGCCGCCGAGCTGGCCGACCGCCACCTCCTGGTTCTGCGCGCGGATCGCCGCAATGACGTCGTTCGCGGTCAGCCGGTAGGTGTCGAGCTTGTCCGGGTCGAGCCAGATCCGCATCGCGTAGCGCGAGCCGAACACCTGCACGCTTCCGACACCCTCGGTGCGGCTGATCGGGTCCTGCAGGCTGGTGACGATGTAATCGGAGATATCCTGCTGCGTCATGCTTCCGTCGCGCGACACGAAGCCCAGCACCATCAGGAACCCGGGGCTCGCCTTGTTCACGCTGACGCCCTGTTGCTGGACGATCTGCGGCAGCAGGGGAAGGGCGAGCTGCAGCTTGTTCTGGACCTGGACCTGCGCGATGTCGGGGTTGGTACCGTTGGCGAACGTGATGGTGACCTGCGAGCTGCCGTTGGAATCGCTGGTCGAGGCGAGATAGATCTGCCCGTCGAGGCCGCTCATCGTCTGCTCGATGACCTGCGTGACCGCGTCCTCGACCGTCTTCGCCGATGCGCCGGGGTACTGGGCCGACACGGTCACCGTCGGTGGCGCGATCGTCGGATAGCGCGCGATCGGCAACCGCGTGATCGAGATGGCGCCCGCGAGCATGATGATGATCGCGATCACCCAAGCGAAGATCGGGCGGTCGATGAAGAAGCGGGCCATTGCTCAGGTCTTCGGCGGCTTCGCCGGCGCCGCATCCGGCGCAGGGGTCGCGGGGGCCGCGGGGGACCGCCCGGGCGCAGCGGCCGCTTCGGTGGCATGAACGGTGACACCCGGCCGGATCTTCTGCAGGCCCTCGACGATCACCCGATCGCCGGCGGCAAGCCCGGATTCGACCAGCCATGCGTCGCCGATCGCACGACTCACCTTGACTGGACGCTCGACGACCTTGTCGTCGGCGCCGACCAGCATCACCGACGTGTTCCCTTTTGGATCGCGCGAGACGCCTTGCTGCGGCACCAGGATCGCGTCGTGCTGCACGCCACCGGCGATTTCTGCGCGCACGTACATTCCGGGCAGCAGCAGGTCGTCCGGGTTGGGCACGGTGATCCGCACGAGAAAGCTCCCGGTCGAGGGGTCGACCGTCACTTCGGAGAAATCGAGCTTGCCCGGGTCGGGGTAGCGGCTGCCATCCTCGAGGAAAAGCGTCACCGGAATGCCGTGTGCCGCGGCGAGCGTGCCAGCAGCTACTGCCTTGCGAAGGTCGAGCCATTCGGCGCTCGACTGCGTCACGTCGACGTACATCGGGTCGAGCTGTTGCACGGTCGCGAGCGCAGTCGCCTGGTTGGCGGTGACGAGCGCGCCCTGCGTGACCGACGATTTGCCGATGTGTCCCGCGATCGGCGACGTGATGCGCGAGTAGGCGAGCGTCGCGCTCGCACGCTCCTTCGCCGCCTTCGCCGACGCGAGGTCCGCTTCGGCCTGGCGCAGCGCGGCGACGGCATTCTCGCTATCCTGCCGGCTGATCGCGTCGATCTTGACGAGCTCCTGCGAGCGCTTCGCGGTCAGGCTCGCATTGGCGAGCGTCGCTTCGGCACGCAGCACTGCGGCGCGCGCGGTCGCTTCGTCTGCGCGCGGGACCGTATCGTCGAGCTGATAGAGCACCTGGCCGGCCTTGACTCGACCGCCTTCCTCGAACAGCCTGCGCTTGACGATTCCGCTCGCCTGCGGCCTGATCTCGGCAATGAGCGACGGGCTGGTGCGACCGGGGAGCTCGCGCGTGAGCGTCACCGTCGTCGAAGCAAGCGTGACGACCGTCACTTCGACGGGCGGAGGCGCGTGCGGCGCCGCGGGCGGGGCCTTTCCGCAGGCGGCGAACACGGCGACCGTGAGCACGGGGACGGTACGACGGACGACGAACGCAAAAGCAGGCATGGTCGAGGGCGCAAGGGCGCGCATGGAATACTCGCGGAGGTCGGGTACGGCAGGCGCCCGGACGTTACGGCTGGCCGAGGCGTGGCGCGGCTCGGGCGAAGGGCGAGGATGAACGCGGTGCACGTTTCTGTCAATTCCGCGGGGCCGCTGCGCGAGGCGCTGCGCGACGCGTACCGTAAACCGGAGCCCGACTGCGTTCGCGGAATCATCGCTGGTGCCCGGCTGCCGCCGGCCGACGCGGCCGACGCGTACGCGCTCGCGCGGGCACTCGCACAGGCGCTGCGCGAGCGCGGCCCGGGGGGCGTCCGCGAGGGGCTCGTGCAGGGGCTGCTGCAGGAATTCGCGCTGTCGACGCAGGAAGGCGTCGCGCTGATGTGCCTCGCCGAAGCGCTGCTGCGCATCCCCGATCGGGCGACGCGCGACGCGCTGATCCGCGACAAGATCGGCCCCGGAGCCTGGGAGGCCCACCTCGGGCAGAGCGAGTCGCTCTTCGTCAACGCCGCGACCTGGGGCCTCGTGGTGACGGGCAAGCTCGTCGCCACGCACAACGAGCGCGGACTCGCGAGCGCGCTTTCGCGCCTCCTCGCGCGAAGCGGCGAGCCGATCGTCCGCCGCGGCGTCGACCTCGCGATGCGTCTGATGGGCGAGCAGTTCGTTGTCGGCGAATCGATCGACGAGGCGCTGCGTAACGCCGTCCGCCGTGAAGCGCAGGGCTTTCGCCATTCGTACGACATGCTCGGCGAAGCCGCGCTGACGGACGTCGACGCGCTGCGCTACCACGCCGCGTATCGCGGCGCGATCGAGGCGATCGGCCGCGCGTCCGAGGGGCGCGGCATCTACGAAGGCGCCGGCATCTCGATCAAGCTCTCCGCACTGCACCCGCGCTACGCGCGCGCGCAGCGCGCACGCGTGATCGACGAGCTCTACCCGCGGCTTTTCGAGCTCGCGCTCCTCGCGCGCGAGTTCGACATCGGCGTCAACATCGATGCCGAAGAGGCCGACCGCCTCGAGCTCTCGCTCGACCTCTTCGAGCGGCTTGCCCTCGAGCCCGCGCTCGCCGGCTGGAACGGCATCGGCTTCGTCGTCCAGGCGTACCAGAAGCGGAGCCTGTTCGTCATCGACGTCGTGATCGAGCTCGCCCGGCGAAGCCGCCGGCGCCTGATGCTGCGCCTCGTCAAGGGCGCCTACTGGGACACCGAGATCAAGCGCGCACAGGTCGACGGGATGCCCGATTACCCCGTCTACACGCGCAAGCTGCACACCGACGTCTCCTACCTCGCCTGCGCGAGGAAGCTGCTCGCGGTACCGGCCGAGATCTACCCGCAGTTCGCGACGCACAACGCGTACACGGTCGCCGCCGTCCACGCGATGGCAGGCCCGAGCTTCTACGCGGGACAGTACGAGTTCCAGTGCCTGCACGGCATGGGCGAGCCGCTGTACGAGCGCGTGGTGGCGCCGAAGGCTGCGGGCGGCCTCGCGCGCCCCTGCCGCATCTACGCGCCGGTCGGCACCCACGAGACGCTGCTCGCCTATCTCGTCCGGCGACTGCTCGAAAATGGTGCCAACACGTCGTTCGTGCACCGCATCGCCGATCCGGCGGTTCCGCTCGACGAGCTCGTCGCCGACCCGGTAACCGAGATCGAGCGCAGTGCGTCCGAGTCCGGCGTGCTGGGCGCGCCGCATCCGCGTATTGCTTTGCCGTGTGACCTCTTCGGGAGCGCACGCCGCAACTCGCGCGGCGTCGACCTCTCCGACGAACGTGAGCTCGCGCACCTTGCCACCGCAATGAACGAAGACGCGCGCTGGCGCGCGGCGCCAATCGTTGCCGGCGTCGAACGCGCGGCGGGCGAAGGCGCCGCGCTCACCGATCCCGCCGATCGCCGCCGCGAAGTCGGCCGCGTGCACGAAGCGTCGGCACACGACGTCGTCGACGCGCTCGCGGCCGCTGCCGCCGGCTTCGCGCACTGGCGGGCGACATCCGTCGCGGCGCGCTCGGCGATGCTCGACGATGCGGCGGAGCGAATCGAGGCGCGGCGCGAGCGGCTGATTCCGCTCATCGTGCACGAAGCCGGCAAGACGTGGTCGAACGCGGTTGGCGAACTGCGCGAGGCGGTCGATTTCCTGCGCTATTACGCGGCCGAGGCGCGTGCGTCCACCGGCCGCGATGCGCCGCCCGTGCGGCCTTCGTCTGCGTTGCGCGCGGCCGAGGGTCTTGGGGTCGTGGTCTGCATCAGCCCGTGGAACTTCCCGGCGTCGATATTCGTCGGCCAGGTCGCTGCGGCGCTCGCCGCCGGCAACACGGTAATCGCGAAGCCCGCCGAGCAGACGCCGCTGATCGCCGCCGAATGCATTCGGCTGCTGCACGCCGCCGGCGTGCCACCCGATGCGCTGCAGTTCCTTCCCGGGCGCGGGGAGACCATCGGTGCGTCGCTCGTCGCCGACCCACGCGTGCGCGGGGTCCTCTTTACCGGCTCCAATGAAGTCGCCCGCGCGCTCGAGCGCAGCCTCGCCGGTCGGCTCGACGACGCCGGACAAACACCGGTGCTGGTCGCGGAGACCGGCGGCCAGAACGCGATGATCGTCGACTCGTCCGCGCTCGCCGAGCAGGCGGTCGCCGACGTGGTCGCGTCGGCGTTCGACAGCGCCGGCCAGCGCTGTTCGGCGCTGCGCGTGCTCTACCTGCAGGAAGAGATTGCCGGACGCACGCTTGCGATGCTGCGGGGGGCGATGCGCGAGCTCGCGATCGGTGATCCGGCGCGGCTCGAAACCGACGTGGGTCCCGTCATCGACACCGATGCGAAAGGGCGCCTCGAGGCACACATCGGCGCGATGCGTCGCGCGGGCCACCGAGTGTTTCAGACGCCGCAGGGCGATTCCGGGGGAAGTGACGGTGTCTTCGTCGCACCGACGCTGATCGAGATCGACCGCATCGGCGAACTCGACCACGAGGTGTTCGGCCCGGTACTGCACATCGTCCGCTATCGACGCGAAAAGCTGGGCGAGGTGGTCGATGCCATCAACGCGACCGGCTATGGCCTCACGTTCGGCATCGAGAGCCGGATCGACGAGACGATCGCCTTCGCCACGGGGTGCGTTCGTGCCGGCAATATGTACGTCAACCGCAACATGATTGGCGCCGTCGTCGGCGTGCAGCCGTTCGGAGGCGAAGGCCTCTCGGGAACCGGACCCAAGGCGGGCGGCCCGCTTTATCTCGACCGCATCGCCGGCACAGTACGGACCCCGGCGCGGCTCGTCGCCGACGCCGACGACGAGCGAGTCGGGCGGCTCGCGCAACTTGGGACGTGGGCGCACGATCGTGCAATCGTCGCGCTTTGCGCCGAGCTCACGCGAACACGGCCGCGTCTCACCGAGGTCGATCTCGCCGGACCCACCGGTGAACGCAACGTCTACTGCCTGCGGCCGCGCGGCAGCGTGCTCTGCGCCGCCGAGCAGGCCGGCGACCTCGCGTTTCAGCTCGCCTACGTGCTTGCCGCGGGCGCGAAAGCGCTGTGGCCGCAGAGCGACGAGTCGTCCGCGATCGCCCGCACGCTGCCCGCCGCGCTCGCGGGCGAGGTGATCG
>JAICXH010000138.1 GCA_025981645.1 Burkholderiales bacterium | reverse complement strand
TGAACAAGATCGACCTTCCTTCGGCAGACCCGGAGCGGGTGATCGACGAGATCGAGGACATCATCGGCATCGATGCGACCGACGCGATCCGCGCGAGCGCCAAGACCGGCGAGGGGATCGACGACATCCTGGAAGCGGTGATCGCCCGCATTCCGCCGCCGAAAGGCGATCCCACAGCGCCGCTCGCCGCGCTCGTCATCGACTCGTGGTTCGACAACTACGTCGGCGTG
Organism: Burkholderiales bacterium; assembly: GCA_025981645.1. Classification (GTDB taxonomy): domain Bacteria; phylum Pseudomonadota; class Gammaproteobacteria; order Burkholderiales; family Casimicrobiaceae; genus VBCG01. The sequence goes on along the minus strand of JAICXH010000138.1, from coordinate 3,363 downwards.
GTGATGCTGGTGCGGGTGTTCGACGGCATGTTGAAGCCCCGCGACCGAATCCTGCTGATGGCGACCGGCGCGGCCTACACCTGCGAGCAGGTCGGCGTGTTCACCCCGCGCTCGGCGTCGCGCGACGTCCTGGGCGCCGGCGACGTCGGCTTCGTCGTCGCCGGCATCAAGGAGCTGAAGGCAGCGCAGGTCGGCGACACCGTCACGCTGGCGTCGCGGCCGGCATCCTTGGCGCTGCCGGGATTCAAGGAGGTAAAGCCGCAGGTGTTCGCCGGGCTCTACCCGGTCGAATCCAACCAGTACGAGGCGCTGCGCGACGCGCTCGACAAGCTGAAGCTCAACGACGCGTCGCTGCGTTTCGAACCCGAGGTGTCGCAGGCGCTCGGCTTCGGATTCCGCTGCGGTTTCCTCGGGCTCCTCCACCTCGACATCGTGCAGGAGCGCCTCGAGCGCGAGTACGACATGGAACTCATTACGACCGCGCCGACGGTCGTCTACCAGGTCCTGCTGCGCGACGGCAGCGTGCATGAGATCGAGAACCCGTCGAAGCTGCCCGACCCGTCGCGGGTCGAGGAGATTCGCGAGCCGGTGATCGCCGCGACCATCCTGGTGCCGCAGGAGTACGTCGGGCCGGTGATCACGCTCGCCACCGAGAAGCGCGGCGTGCAGAAGAACATGCAGTACGCCGGCCGGCAGGTGATGCTCAGCTACGAGCTGCCGATGGCCGAGGTGGTGATGGACTTCTTCGACAAGCTGAAGTCGGTCTCGCGTGGCTACGCGTCGCTCGACTACGAGTTCCGCGAGTTTCGCGCGGCCGACGTGGTCAAGCTCGACATTCTGATCAACGGCGAGCGCGTCGATGCGCTGTCGGTGATGGTGCACCGGTCAGTTGCCACCTACCGCGGTCGCGAGGTTGCGGCGAAGCTGCGTTCGCTGATCCCGCGCCAGATGTTCGACGTCGCCGTCCAGGCGGCGATCGGGTCGCAGGTGATCGCCCGCGAGACGATCAAGGCGCTGCGGAAGAACGTCCTCGCCAAGTGCTACGGCGGCGACGTCACCCGCAAGAAGAAGCTGCTCGAGAAGCAGAAGGCGGGCAAGAAGCGGATGAAGGCGGTCGGCAACGTCGAGATCCCGCAGGAGGCGTTCCTGGCCGTGCTGCAGGCGGGCGGCAAGTGAGCCCGGTCTCCCATGAGACAATGGCGCGCCCGCCGCGCGGCCGACCGTCTGCCGTGCGCGAAATCCATCCGAATACGACCTGATTGCGATGAACTTTGCCCTGCTGCTCTTCGTGCTGACCGTGATCTCGGGTGCGGCATGGCTCGTCGACCGCCTGTTCCTCGCCGCGAAGCGCGCTCCCGGTGCGCGTGAGCCGGTCTGGGTCGAGTACGCGAAGTCGTTCTTTCCGGTGCTGCTCGCCGTGTTCCTGTTGCGCTCGTTCGTCGTCGAGCCGTTCAAGATCCCGTCGTCGTCGATGCGGCCGACGCTCGCCGTCGGCGATTTCATCCTCGTCAACAAGTTCATCTACGGGATCCGCCTCCCGATCCTCGACCGCAAGGTGATCCCGCTCTCCAACCCGCAGCGCGGGGACGTCGTCGTGTTCAAGTACCCGCTCAACCCTTCGCAGGACTTCATCAAGCGGGTGATCGGGGTCGCCGGCGACGTCGTCGAGTATCGCGACAAGAAGCTCACGGTGAACGGGGTTCCGTGGCCGCAGCAGCCCGACGACAGCTACAGCTACCTCGAGGGACTGCGCTTCGAAACGCTGCAGCAGCGGATGGAGCTCACCGACGGCGTCGCGGCGAAGCGGCATACGATCGCCGTCAATGCCGAGGCGCTGCCCGTCTATCCCGGCAACGTGCGACCGTTCCCGGGGCGCGAAAACTGCGATTACAATGAGCACGGCTTCAAGTGCCGCGTCCCTGCCGGGCACTACTTCATGATGGGCGACAACCGCGACAACAGCGACGACAGCCGGTACTGGGGCTTTGTCCCGGATGCCGACCTCCGCGGCAAGGCTTTCTTCATCTGGTTCAACTGGGACGACATCGCGTCTTTCGAGTTCAAGCGTGTCGGTACCGCCATCCATTGAACGGGGGTCACCGGTCACCCCGGGGGGAGGACGCATGACTGCAGTCAACCAGCGCGGACTGTCGATGATCGGCTTCCTGTTCACCACGGTGGTGGTGATCGTGGTCGCGCTGGTCGCGTTCCGTGTCGGGCCGTCGTACATCGAGTACTTCACCGTTCAGAAGGCGCTCGATCAGACGATGCAAGCGGTGCAGGACCCGACTCCGGAGGCGGTCCGCCGCGCGATGGACCGCCGGCTGTCGGCCGAATATGTCGACTCGGTGCGCGCGACCGACGTCACGGTCGGGCGCGAGGGGAACACGATCGTCGCGTCGCTTGCCTGGCAGAAGGTGCTGCCGATGATCGGCAACGCGAGCATCCTTCTCGACTTCGAGGCGCGCTCGACCCGTTAGCGCGCACCGCGTGCCTTTCGCGATCGATCACGCGTTCCGCAACCCGGAACTGCTGCGCCAGGCACTTACCCACCGCAGTTTCGGCACGCCGCACAACGAGCGCCTCGAGTTCATCGGCGACGCGGTGCTCAACTGCGTGATCGCGCTGCGGCTCTACCGCCGCTTTCCGGGCCTCGCCGAGGGCGAGCTTTCGCGCGTCCGCGCCCATCTCGTCAACCGCGACACGCTGGCGCGGCTCGCGCGCGACCTCGGGCTCGGTGCGGCACTGCGGCTCGGCGACGGCGAAGCGAGGAGCGGCGGCGCCGACCGCCCATCGATGCTCGCCGATGCGCTCGAGGCGGTGTTCGGAGCGGTGGCCGAGGATGGCGGGTTCGGTGCCGCCGAGCGCGTCATCGATCGCGTGTTCGCGGGTCTCCTGCGCGGTGCCGATCCGGAAATCCTCGGCAAGGACCCGAAGACACGGCTGCAGGAGTTCCTGCAGTCGCGCCGGATCGCTCTGCCCGAGTACCTGATCGTCGCGACGCGCGGCGATGCCCACGTGCAGAGCTTCGTCGTCGAGTGCCGGATCGGCGCGCTCGGCCTCACGGCGGCAGGTGAGGGGTCGAGCCGGCGCGCCGCCGAGCAGGACGCTGCCACGCACGCCCTCGCCGCGCTGGCGGCGCCGGGCCATGGCTGAGCCGAAATCCGCTCCATTTCGCTGCGGCCACATCGCGATCGTCGGCCGCCCGTCGGTCGGCAAGTCGACGTTGCTCAATGCGCTCGTCGGCGACCGCATCAGCATCACCTCGCGCAAGCCACAGACCACGCGTCACCGGATCACCGGCGTCGTCACCGAGCCCGGCGTGCAATTCCTGTTCGTCGACACGCCGGGATTCCAGACGCG
>JAICXH010000064.1 GCA_025981645.1 Burkholderiales bacterium | reverse complement strand
CCCGTGGCGCCCCTCGGGGGGCCCGCGTGCCGCCGGTGTGGTGCGGCGCACCGCTCGGGGTGTGGCGGGCTCCCGGGTCCCCCACTCCCTCGGCCTCCACGGTCGAACTCGCGCGACGCGGCATTCCCACCGCTACCCGGTCCGGCGAATCCCTGACGTCGGGTCCGTCCGGGTTATCGTTGGAAAGCGTGGTCCGTCCCGGTCTTTGCGAAACGGCGGTGCGACGGGTCAGGGCGAGCGCTTCGCCTCGCGGATTGCGCGCTCGACCCACTGCGGCGTGACGAACTTCGCGTAGTCGGGGAGGACTTCCTGCAGCCGCCCCTGGTCGCGCAGGAACTGCGCCTGCTGCGTGAGCGCTTTGGCGGCGCCTCCGCTCGCGCCTCCACCCAGCCACGCCGGCGACGCCTGCTGCGCGAGATCCGGAAAGCGGTAGCGCGCGAGCGCCGCGGCCACCTGCGCGGTCGTCGTGCCGGTCGAAGTTGCGGCGGCGCGTGCGCGATCCGAGCTCTCCGCCCACGTGTCGGGATGGGCGCGGTAATCGGCGTCGGCCGCGGCGATTGCCTTGACCAGCGCAACCATGAACGCCGGATTGGCCTTCGCGAATGCCGGATCGACGACCAGGCCGTCGAACGTGCACGCCCCTTCGCCGCAGAGCTCACCCGAGGTGACCAGTACGCGACCCGACTGCGTCAGCGTCGTCAGCACCGGGTCCCAGACGAAGGCCGCATCGATGGCGCCCTTGCTCCACGCTTTCGCGATCTCGTCGGGATGCAGATCGACGAGCGTCAGCCCGGACGGCGCAATGCCGGCACGCTGGAGCGCGTACAGCAGCTGGTAGTGCGACGTCGAGACGAACGGCGTGGCAACCTTGTGACCGGCGAGCGACGCGAGGTCGGTGATGCCGCTGCCGTTGCGCGCGACCAGCGCCTCGGCCGACGCGATGTCGTCGAGGATCCAGAACAGCTCCACGTCGATCCCTTCGGTCACCGCCGTCGCGATCCCCGCCGAGCCGAGCTCTGCGATCTGGATTCCCCCTGCGGCCAGCGCGCGCACGGCTTCGCCGCTGTCGCCGAAGCGGCGGTACTCGACTCGGTAGCCGGTCGACTTCTCGAGGACGCCGTTCTGCCGGGCCCAGAGCCACGGATCGACGGTGCCGACGCTCGCGATCGTCACGCTGGTCGCCGGTGCGTCGATTGCCGGCTTTGCCGGATGCTTCGTCGAAGTCTCCGGCTTGCGGTGCGCCGTCGCCGCCTGCGCCGGTGCGGGAATCGCTGCGACGAGCAGCGTGGCAAGTGCGAACACCGTGGCGAGTGCGCGCGCGAACGCGCGCGGCGTCGTTCGCAGCGCGGCAGTGCCTGCCTGCATCAGCCGGACGCCAGCGTGCGGCGCAGGATCGAGACGATCTCGTCGATGTCGGATTCGCTCGCGATGAACGGCGGTGCGACGAGGCAGGTGTCTCCGGTCGTCTTCAGATTGAGGCCGCTGTCGAACAAGCGCTTCTGTAGCACGAAGCCGCGATGGCCCGGCGCTCCATCCGGTGCGAGGTCGAAGGCGGCGAACAGCCCGTAGCCGCGGATGTCGGTGACGTGCGGCGATCCCTCCAGCGAGAACATCGCGTCGAGGAAGCGCGGCGAAAGCGCGCGCGCGTGCTCGAAGAGCCCGTCGCGGCGATAGATGTCGAGCGTGGCAAGACCGGCGGCGCAGGCGGCCGGGTGGCCGGAGTACGTGTACCCGTGGAAGAGCTCGATCGAGCCTGCTTGCGCCGCGTTCATGATCGTGTCGTGAATGCGCTCCGACGCGGCGACGGCTCCCATCGGTTGCGCCGCATTGGTCAGCGCCTTCGCCATCGTCATCAGGTCCGGCGTGACGGCGAAGCTCTGCGCGGCGAAAGTCTGGCCGGTCCGCCCGAAGCCGGTGATCACCTCGTCGAAGACGAGCAGGATCCCGTGGTCGTCGCAGATCCTGCGCAACCGCTCGAGGTAGCCCTGCGGCGGAACGAGGCAGCCCGACGAGCCGGCGATCGGCTCGACGAAGCACGCGGCGATGTTCTCGGCGCCGTACAGATTGACGAAACGCAGGAGATCGTCGGCGAGCTCGGCGCCGTGCGCGCCCTGGCCCGGCGTGAAGCGGTTCTCGGGAACCTGCGTGTGGCGCATGTGGACGACGCCGGCGACCCCGGGCCCGTAACGGCGACGGTTATTGACGATCCCCGACAGCGCGACCCCACCGAAGTTGACGCCGTGGTACGCGCGTTCGCGCGAAACGAACATCGTGCGCCCGGCCTCGCCGCGCGCCTGGTGGTAGGCGAGCGCGATCTTCATCGCCGTGTCGATCGCCTCGGAGCCCGAGTTGACGAAGAAGATCCGATTGAGGTCCCCCGGAGTCAGCTCGGCGACGCGCCGCGCGAGCTCGAAGCTCTTCGGGTGTGCGCGCAGGAACGGCGAGACGAAGTCGAGTTCCCCGAGCTGGCGATGAACCGCCTCGGCGATCTCCTTGCGCGCGTGGCCGGCAGCGCAGCAGAACAGGCCCGACGACGCGTCGATGATCCGGTTGCCGCGGTCGTCCCAGTAGTGCATGCCCTCGGCGCGCACGACGATGCGCGGATCTGCCTTGAACTCGCGGTTCGACGTGAAGGGCATCCACAGCTCGTCGAGCGAGAGCGTGGTACCCGTGGTTCCGGTGTGCAGCGTGTAATCGGCGTGGCCCATCGTGTGCTCCGTTTCCCGGTGCGCCGCAGCGAGGCAGCCGCGGCAGATCGTGATGATAGCTCCGCGCCCGCCGCGGCTACACGCGCAGCCAATTCCGGCAGTCGATGCCGAACCGGCGCTGGAGCTCGTGAACGTCGGACTCGAAGGCACGCGCGAGCGCTGCGCGCGTGTGCGGATCGATCGACGCGGCGTGCGGGATCGCGTTCACCTCACGGCGCGCGACCTGTCCGAAAGGCGCTATCGCGAGGAATGCCGCGACCTGCGCCAGCGCATTCGAAGGGTCCTCGCGCAGGTCCTCGCTCCTGAGGATCAGGAGCTGCTCGCGCGGAAAATGACCCAGGATCCGATCGAGTTGGCGCACGTAGTGCCCGCGGTCGGCATACGACCACCACGGGTGCTGGTACGGATGCGCGGTGGCACAGCGTGAGGCCTCGGTTCGAATCGCCTCGGCGAAGTCGAGCGCATCGCGCCCCTTCGCGCGCTGCATGTTCCAATGCGAGTAGGCACGCTCGATGGGGTCGCGCAACACGATGATCCACTTCATCGCCGGGTTGTACTGCCGGATGCGCGCGGGCGCCGCCTCCCAATACATGTAGATCGGGGTCGCGTCGCAGAGCGTTCTCGTCGAGCCGGTTGGACGGAACTTCGCGTGATAGGCCGGGTAGTCGACCGACTCGGCATCGAACAGCCAATCCGAGTCGAAGAAGTGGACTTCCTTCGCATCGGGCACGCACATCTCCGGGTGCTCGAACAAATAGGAAGCGAGCGCCGTCGTGCCGCCTTTCTGCGTCCCGCCGACGACGCAACCCACGGTCGTCACCGCCTGCGTTGCGCCGGCCTCTTCGTGCGGCGCCCTGCGTGTGCCGTAGGCCGACAGGGCCTTGCGGCCCTCGAAGGCCGGGCTAGGCGGCGACATTGCGCAGGTCGAAGCGCATCGTCGCGAGGTCGCCGAGCATCCACGTCGCCGGCGCAGCGAGACCGGCGACGGTGCCCGGGTTGACGAGCCACGCGCGACCGCCGTTGACGGTCGCGACTTCGTCGACGCGTGCCTCGTGCGAATGTCCACAGCAGACGAGATCCCAGTCGCCGGTGCAGGCCATCGCATAACCGTACTCGGGGTAATGGACGACGAAGATGCGCCGGCCGCCCAGCTCGATCCTCGCATCGGCGCCATGGTAGGTGAGCCGCCCGTCGCTTTCGCGCGCCCACCGGCACAGTGAAACCGGGTCGCCGAGGTTGTTGCCGTGGATCACGTGCAGCGGAAGGCCGGCGGCGAGTGCGGCGCCAAGGGTCTGCGTGCCGATGATGTCGCCGCAGTGGATGACCGCTTCGGCGCCTTCGGCGGCAGCCCTGCGCACCGCGTGCGCGAGCGGATCGGCGCGATCGTGACTGTCCGAGACGATGCAGATTTTCATCGGCTTCGCATCATAGCCCACCGTCGGTGCCGTCGCCGGGTCGCCGGCCGCGCCGAACGCGACGCGCGAAGCGGTCAATTTATGGGGCTATCAGCATTTTCGCGCGACGCGTTCGCTTCGTTGCGCTAGCGTGACCGAATGGTTCCTTCGAGCGGGCGACTGCCATGACCGACCTCGTCCCGCCGCACGGAGGCGGCGCTCTGCGACCGCTGCGGCTCGACGGGGCGCGTCGCGTCGACGAGCTCGCGCGCGCCGCGGCGCTGCCGAGGCTTCGCGTCAGTTCCCGCGAGAAGGGCGATCTCGTGATGCTCGGGCTCGGCGGTTTCACGCCGCTCGCCGGATTCATGTCGCACACCGACTGGCGCGGCGTTTGCGACGACATGCGTACGGCCGACGGGGTGTTCTGGCCGATTCCGATCACGCTTTCCACCGATGCCCCGACGGCCGATTCGATCGCCGACGGCGGGGACGTCGCGCTGGTCGATCCCGACGACGACTCGATTCTCGCGACGATGACCGTCACCGCGAAGTACCGGATCGACAAGGCGCACGAGTGCCAGTCGGTGTTCAGGACCACCGATCCTGCGCATCCTGGCGTACGGATGGTGATGGAGCAAGGCGACGTGAACCTCGCCGGACCCGTGCGTGTGCTCGGCGACGGGGGATTCGGCGCCCGCTACGGCGCGCTCTTCAAGACGCCTGCCGAGACGCGCGCCGAATTCGAGCAGCTCGGCTGGTCGCGCGTCGCGGCGTTCCAGACCCGCAACCCGATGCATCGCTCTCACGAATACCTGGTCAAAATCGCGATCGAAGTGTGCGACGGCGTGCTCGTGCACTCGCTGCTCGGCCATCTCAAGCCGGGCGACATCCCGGCCGACGTTCGCACGCGCGCGATCGCGACGCTGATCGAGCGCTACTTCAGGCCGGGAACCGTGATGCAGGCCGGCTACCCGCTCGACATGCGTTACGCGGGGCCGCGCGAGGCGCTGCTGCATGCGTTGTTCCGGCAGAATTACGGCTGTGCCTACCTGATCGTCGGCCGCGATCACGCCGGAGTCGGCAGCTACTACGGGCCGTTCGATTCACACCGCATCTTCGACTCTATTCCACGCGATGCGCTGGTCATTGAGCCGCTGCGCATCGACTGGACGTTCTGGTGCTACCGCTGTGGCGGCATGGCATCGGCACGCACCTGCCCGCACGAGGATGTCGACCGGCTGCTCGTCTCGGGCTCGAAGCTGCGCATGTGGCTCTCCGAGGGCCAGCCGGTGCCGCCCGAATTCAGCCGCCCCGAAGTGCTCGAGGTCCTGCGCGGGTACTACGCGTCACTCGATCCGCGCGACAAGATCGCGGTCCGCGCGACCGGGCACTCGGCGCGCTGACCCGGCGGCGCGAGCGCGTCCGGACCCGGCTGCGTCCGTCGCTGCCGAAGCTCCGGAAGCGAGCCGCTCCTTCGCGAATCGCACGAACTCGACGACGACCCGCGCGAGGATCCGCTCGCGGGGATAGACGACCGAGAGATGGCGGATCAGCGGCGGCTCGAGCGCGATCTGCACGAGGTCGCCGAGGCGCACCTCCTTTTCCGCCGTCGCGCGCGAGATGATCGCGAAGCCGAGTCCGGTCGCCACGAGCCCCTTCAGCGCCTCGGGGCTGCTCGCCTCCATGACGAGCTGAAGCGAATCGAGTCCGAGCCCCGCCGCCTGCAGGTAGCGGTCGATCACTTCGCGCGTGCCCGATCCCGGCTCGCGGCTGATGTACGGGTATTCGGCGAGCATTTCGGGGGACGCCGGGCCGCGCTTCGCCAGCGGATGGTCCGGCGCGCAGACGATCTGCAGCTCGTCGTCGCAGCAGACGTCGGTCTCCAGCGTGCGCAGGTGCGAGTCGCCTTCGATGAAGCCGAGGTCGAGCTCGCGCTCGGCGACGCGCGCCTGCACCGACTCGGAGTTCGCCACGATGAGCTGCGGAACGATTCCCGGATGCTGCGACGTGAATTCGCCGATGATTCGCGGCAGCAGGAACTCGGCGATCGTCGTGCTGGCGCCGATCGCGAGGGGACCCGCCTCCTCGCCGTTGTGCTCCTTCACCCGCGCGTCGAGATCGGAGGAGAGCTGCATGATGCGCTCGACGTAATCGAGGGCGATCCGTCCTGCAGGCGTGAGGACGATGCCTCCGCTGACGCGGTCGAACAGGCGCGTATTGAAGTGCTCTTCGAGCTGGCGGATCTGGAACGTCACTGCCGGCTGCGTCATGCATAGCGCGTCGGCCGCCTTGGTGAACGACCTGTGCTTGGCGACGGCGAGGAAGGCCTGGAATCGACGGTCAGCCATGGGGCGCTGCGCTTCCGCAATGCGACTCGATCCGTTGATGATACCCCGGCGCCCGGTCCTGGCCGCCGAGCCGGCGCTCAGCGGCGGAGCGGGGTTCAGGCGACGGGTTCGCGCAGCGCTCGCGAACGCGGGCTCCCCGCAGCGAGAGCGCCACCAGGCGGCCCGAGGCACCGACGCATACCGGAGTGGCGTCGATCTGTCCGATGATGCTCCGCGCGTCGATCAGGAACACCGGAGAGAGGGCCCGTGCGAGGCCCTGCCACGACCAGGTCGTCGCAGCGACGAGCTTCTGCCGGTCGATCACCTCGGGTACGCTCTTGACCGAAGAACAGAAGCACGCGGCGACGCCCGCGAGTTCGGCCGTACCGAAGTGCCAGGCCTCGACAAAGGACAGCGAACGAAGCGGGCACGCGGGATCGACATCGTCGGTCAGCACGACCCCGTATCCGGCGCAGTGCAGGGCGCGCCCGATGGCTGACGCAATTTCGTCGGAGCCCAGCACGATCGCGATCTCCGCGCGGACCAGGGTCATCGCCCGGACCCGGTTGCGGATCGCCGCGCTTCGGAGTGGTTCGCCGCGGCGTGCGGACTGCCGAGCGCAGAGCGTTCTTGCGGTCGTTCATGCCGCGCTCCGGCGTCCTCGACTGCCTCCGCCGGGTTCGCCTGTCGCCGAAGGTAAAGCTTCGGCCACGATTGCGCCCGCTTGCGCGTGCCACAGCGTACTCTCGCGGTGACGATCATTGTGCGTTGCTCCGGATGTGTGCCAACGTGTGCTCTTCCACCGAACGGGTGGGGCGGCATTTGTTGCGCCATCGACCCGGTCGATCGGACGCGGTGCCGTGCGCGCCTTCGTTCCGCCCCATTTGCATGGAGCGTAGTGGCTGTTTGTGACAGCAATGCGTCGGCCGCGTCGATTCGTGGTCCGGAAATCCGCGGCGCCGACCGTCGATGTGGGATCGCGCCGACTGTCATCGTTCTGTCATGAGCCGAACGCAGAATGCCGGCAGGCCGGTCGTTGAACCGGGAACCGAGGAGAAAGAAGTCATGCACAGTGCTCTTGCGAAAATCGCCGCGCTCGCGTCGCTGGTCGTTGCGTCGGCTGGCCATGCCGCCGGCATCACCGGCGCAGGCTCGACCTTCGCGTATCCGATCTTCGCGCGCTGGGCCGCCGCGTATCACGCCGGTGGCGGACCCGAGATCAACTACCAGTCGATCGGCTCCGGTGCGGGGATTGCGCAGATTAAGGCGAAGACGGTCGACTTCGGGGCCTCCGATTTGCCGCTCACCGTCGCCGATCTCGAGAAGGCGGACCTCATCCAGTTTCCGGCGATCATGGGTGGCGTCGTGCCGGTCGTGAACCTCCAGGGGGTTGCACCGGGTGCGCTCAAGCTGACCGGGGCGCTCCTCGCAGACATCTACCTCGGAAGCATCAAGAGCTGGAACGATCCCGCCATCGTGAAGCTCAATCCCGAGCTGAAGCTCCCGAATGAGCCGGTCACCGTCGTGCGGCGCTCCGATGGTTCGGGGACGACGTTCATCTGGACCAATTACCTCTCCAAGGTGAGTGCCGGGTGGAAGGACAAGGTCGGCTCCGGAACGGCGGTTTCCTGGCCCGAGGGGGTGGGCGGCAAGGGCAACGAAGGCGTCGCCGCCTACGTCCAGCGGATCAAGGGCTCGATCGGCTACGTCGAGTACGCGTACGCGAAGAAGAACTCGATGGCGTACGCGCTGGTCGCCAACCGCGAAGGCGTCTACGTTCAGCCGAACATCGCGTCGTTCCAGGCGGCTGCGGCCCATGCCGACTGGAAGAATTCGCCGGGCTTCTACGTGATCATCACCGATCAGCCCGGCAGGACGACATGGCCGATCGCGGGTGCGACGTTCGTGCTGATGCACAGGACCGCGATCCATGCGGCGGCCTCGGTCGAGGCCCTGAAGTTCTTCGACTGGTCGTTCCACAACGGCCAGAAGATGGCGGAGGAACTCGACTACGTGCCACTGCCGGCCAACGTCGCGACGATGATCGCCACGGAATGGCACACGGGGATCAAGGATTCGTCCGGCCATCCGATCTGGAAATGACCGCGGCGCTATGATGGCGGCCTCCGAGTCAGGGCCGCCATCGATGCCGACCGACCATGCCGCGCCGGGAGCGGGCCCGCATCGACTGCGGGCTGGTTCCCGCGCGTTCGAGCGGACCTCGCAGGGTCGCAGGTCGCCGTCGCGCTGGCAGGACCTGCTGTTCGAGCAGTCGACACGGTTCTTCGCGATCCTGGTGCTGGTGCTCCTCGCCGGCATCGTCGTGGCGCTCGCGATCGCGGCGGCGCCCGCGCTCGAGCGCTTCGGCCCGGCGTTCTTCGTCACCAACGTTTGGAACCCGGTCGAGCTTCGCTTCGGCGCGCTCGCGCCGATCTACGGCACGCTCGTCACCTCGGCGATCGCGCTCGTCATCGGCGTTCCGGTGAGCTTCGGCATCGCGCTCTTCCTCACCGAGATGTGCCCGGCGGCGCTGAGGCGGCCGCTCGGAACCGCGGTCGAACTGCTCGCGGCGGTGCCGTCGATCATCTACGGCATGTGGGGCCTCTTCGTGTTCGCGCCGTTCTTCGCTGACCACATCCAGCCGGCGCTCTCCGCGACGCTCGGCCGCCTGTGGGTGATCGGGCCGCTTTTCCAGGGCGCGCCGATCGGCATCGGCATGCTCGCGGCGGGCCTGATCCTCGCCGTGATGGTCATTCCGTTCATCGCATCGGTGATGCGCGACGTGTTCGAGGTGGTGCCGCCGGTGCTCAAGGAATCCGCCTACGGCATCGGCTGCACGACGTGGGAAGTCGTGCGGCACGTCGTGCTTCCGTATGCGCGCGTCGGCGCGATCGGCGGAATCATGCTGGGCCTCGGCCGGGCGCTCGGCGAGACGATGGCGGTGACGTTCGTCATCGGCAACGCGTTTCGCATCCACCGGTCGCTGTTCGAGCCCGGGAACTCGATCGCCTCCGCGATCGCCAACGAATTCAACGAGGCGTCGGATCCCGTCCATCGCGCGTCGCTGATCGCGCTGGGGCTCGTGCTGTTCGCGCTGACGCTCGTCGTGCTCGCCGCGTCGCGCCTCCTGATCGGGCGCCTCGCCCGCCGCGCGGGGGCTGCGCCATGAGCGACGCACGCCGCGCGCTCTACCTGCGGCGTCTGTGGGTCAACCGGATCAACCTCGCGATGTCGCTCGCGACGATGGCCCTTGGCATGCTGTTTCTGCTGTGGATCCTTGCCGTCCTGTTCGGCAAGGGGTTGGGCGCGATGTCGCTCGGCCTCTTCACCCGTATGACGCCGCCGCCCGGCGCCGCCGGTGGCCTCGCCAACGCGATCTACGGGAGCCTCGTGATCGTCGGGACGGCGACCCTGATCAGCACGCCGATCGGGATCTTCGCCGGGATCTGGCTCGCCGAATATGGCCGCGACCGCTGGCTTGCCGAGGCAACCCGGTTCGTCAACGACATGCTGCTGTCGGCGCCGTCGATCGTGCTCGGCCTCTTCGTCTACACCGTGTACGTCGTGCGCGTCGGCCATTTTTCGGGGTGGGCGGGTTCGATGGCGCTCGCGCTGATCGCCATTCCCGTGGTCGTGCGCACGACCGAGAACATGCTGCGCCTTGTTCCTCACAGCCTGCGCGAGGCGGCCGTCGCACTTGGCGCCCCGATGTGGCGGGTGATCCTGATGGTCACGCTGAAGGCAGTACGCGGCGGAGTGATCACCGGCATCCTGCTCGCGATCGCCCGCATTTCCGGCGAGACGGCACCGCTGCTGTTCACGGCGTTGAACAACCAGTTCTGGAGCGGCGACATGGCCGGGCCGATGGCGAACCTGCCGGTGGTGATCTTCCAGTTCGCGATGAGCCCGTTCGCCGACTGGCAGGCGCTCGCCTGGGCGGCGGCGCTGCTGATCACTCTGACCGTGCTGCTGCTCAACATCCTCGCGCGCACGGCGTTCCGCCAGCGCAGCCTGCGCTGACTCCCCTCGCACGATGAATTTCGAAAGCATCGCAGCCGCCCCCGCGAGCGCAGACGCGGCGCCTCAGCCCGCGGCATCGCGCGCGGCACCGAAGGTGTCGATCCGCAACCTCGACTTCCACTACGGCGGCTTCCAGGCGTTGAAGTCGATCGCTCTAGACATCGGCGAGTGCGAGGTGACCGCGTTCATCGGACCGTCGGGTTGCGGCAAGTCGACGCTCTTGCGCACGCTGAACCGGATGTATTCGCTCTATCCGAACCAGCGCGCAACCGGCGAGATCGTGTTCAACGGCGAGAACATTCTCGATCCGAAGACCGACCTCAACCTGCTGCGCGCGAAGGTCGGAATGGTGTTCCAGAAGCCGACTCCGTTTCCGATGTCGATCTACGACAACATCGCGTTCGGCGTGAGACTCTACGAGCGGCTGTCGTCGCGCGACATGGATGAACGCGTCGAATGGGCGCTTACCAAGGCGGCGATGTGGAACGAGGCGAAGGACAAGCTGCGCCAGAGCGGCACCGCGCTCTCGGGAGGGCAGCAGCAGCGGCTGTGCATCGCGCGCGCCGTCGCCGTGCGTCCTGACGTGCTGCTGCTCGACGAGCCGACGTCGGCGCTCGATCCGATCTCGACGGCGAAGATCGAGGAGCTGATCTCCGAGCTCAAGGCCGACTACACGATCGCCATCGTGACGCACAACATGCAGCAGGCGGCGCGCGTATCGGACCGCACCGCCTACATGTATCTGGGCGAGCTCGTTGAGTTTGGCGACACCGACCAGATCTTCCTGCGCCCGCAACGGAAGGAAACCGAGGATTACATCACCGGCCGCTTCGGCTAGGGCCGCGGGAGCACGACCATGACCGAGCACACCAACAAGCAGTTCGACGCCGAGATGGAGGGGATTCGCAGCGGCGTCCTCTCGATGGGCGGCGTCGTCGAGCAGCAACTGACGCGCGCCATCGCAGCGCTCGAGAAGGAGGACGACGCCGGCTTGCTCGATGCCGTCGGCGCAGACGAGGCGGCGATCAACCGGCTGCAGGTCGCGATCGATCAGCAGTGCGCGCAGATCATCGCGCGGCGCCAGCCGACGGCGGTCGATCTCCGGATGATTCTCACGGTGAGCAAGATCGTCAACGATCTCGAGCGGATCGGCGACGAGGTGAAGAAGATCGCCCGGAAGGCCGCCGAAACCTGGGGCAACACGAGACTTGCGCAGGTGCGCATCTACGACGCCGCCAAGGCGCTCGGCACGACGATGACGATGCTGCGCCTCGCCCTCGACGCCTTCGCCCGTCTCGACGTCGTCGCGGCGGCCGACGTCATCGACCGCGACGCAGCCGTCGACGCGGCGTTCGCGTCGATCCTGCGCCAGCTCGTAAGTTACATGATGGAGGACCCGCGCACGATCACTCCGGCGATCGAGATCGTGTTCATCGCCAAGTCGATCGAGCGCATCGGCGATCACGCGAAAAACATCGCCGAAGCGGTCGTGCAGGTCGTGAAGGGCAAGGACGTGCGCCACGCGACGGTCGACGAGATCCGCGCCGAGATCGCCCAGCCCTGAGGCGATCGGCGTACCCGGTCCGCGACGCGTGCGCATCGCCATTCTGGTCGTCGAGGACGAGCCCGCGATCCGCGAGCTGCTGCGCGTGCATCTCGAGGATGCGGGCTTCGAGGTGCGCGACGCGGCCGACGCCGAGCGCGCCCGCGAGCGGCTCGCCGAAGGGCTTCCCGCGCTGATGCTCCTCGACTGGATGCTTCCGGGGCGCTCGGGCCTCGCGTTCGCGAAGGAGCTCCGCGCCGATCCCCGCACGCGCGACCTGCCGATCATCATGGTGACCGCGCGCGGCGAGGAGGCCGACCGCGTGGCCGGGCTCGAGGCGTGGGTCGACGACTACGTGACGAAGCCGTTCAGCCCGCGCGAACTCAAGGCACGGATCAAGGCGGTGCTGCGTCGGCGCGCTCCCGAGACCGGCGACGAGCCGCTCGCCACCGGAGCGTTGGTCCTTGATCCCGCGACGCGGCGCGTGACCGTCGGCGGCCGTGAAGTCGCCCTTGGCCCGACCGAGTTCAGGCTGCTGCGCTTCCTGCTCGCGCGTCCCGAGCGCGTGCACACGCGCGCACAGCTCCTCGATCGCGTATGGACCGATCGTCTCGACATCGACGAACGGACAGTCGACGTGCACATCCGGCGCCTGCGCAGCGCCCTCGAGCCGTTCGGCGCGGCGACGATGATCGAGACGGTGCGTGGCAGCGGCTACCGTCTCGCGCCACCTCGATGAGCCCGTCCGTCCGCGAGAGTCTCGTGTGGCCGGCGCTGGTCGCCGTCCTGACGCTGGTAACCCTTGCCGCCGCGGGGAGCGGCGCCGCGCTCGCGGTGCTCGCCGTCGGCGCCGTGGCGATCGTCGCGTTCCATCTCTGGCACCTGTGGCGCGTCGCCGAGTGGGCGGCCGGACCCGCTGACGCGCGCGTTCCCGACGGTCACGGTGCCTGGGGTCCGCTGCTTACGCTGATCCACCGGCGCGTCCGCGCGCGTAACGTCTACGAGCGCGAACTGCGTAGCGTGATCGAGCGCTTCGAGGCTGCGGCATCGGCGATGCCGGACGGCGTCGTCGTGCTCGATGCCTCCGACCGCATCGAGATCGCCAATCCGCGCGCGCAGACGCTGCTCGGCCTCGACGCCGCTCACGATCGTGGTCAGGCGATCGTGAACCTCGTCCGGCAGCCGGGATTTCTCGCCTATCTCGAGGCCGGCGACTTCGGCGATGCCGCGCTGGTGCCGTCGGGGCGCGATCCGGGGCGGATGCTGGCACTTCAGCTCGTGCCCTTCGCCGCCGGGCGCAAGCTTCTGATGGCGCGCGACGTCACTGAGCGCGAAGCGGTTGCGCGGATGCGTCGCGAGTTCATCGCCAACGTGTCGCACGAGCTGAAGACGCCTCTGACGGTGATCGCCGGCTTCATCGAGACGCTGCAGGATCTGGAGCTCGATCCCGCCCAGCGCGCGCGCTTCCTCGCGCTGATGCGCGAGCACGCGCACAACATGCAGCGGCTCGTCGCCGATCTACTTACGTTGTCGGCGCTCGAGAGCGAGGATCATCCGCTGGTCGACGAGACCTTCGAAGTCGCGCCGCTTTTGCGCGCGGCAGCCGAGGATGCGCGGGCGCTGTCGCGCGGTACGCATGCGATCGACGTTGAACCCGGACCGGCGGCGATGATCCGCGGCGGCCGCGACGAGATCGCGAGCGCGTTCGGAAACCTCGTCAGCAACGCGATCCGCTACACGCCGCCCGCCGGGCGCGTCACGCTGTCGTGGTGCATCGAGCCCGACGGCAGCGGCGTGTTCTCGGTGACCGACACCGGGATCGGCATCGCCGCCGAGTATCTGCCGCGCCTCACCGAGCGGTTCTACCGCGTCGATCGCAGCCGTTCGCGCGCGACCGGCGGCACCGGGCTCGGGCTTGCCATCGTCAAGCACGTTGCGCTGCGGCACGACGGCGAGCTTGCGATCGAGAGCGAGCGCGGCGCCGGAAGTACGTTCTCGATCCGGCTGCCGGCATCGCGTGTCGTTCGCGTCGAGTCCGCAGGCGAGACGACCGCCGAGCCCGCCGCAAGCGGGCACTACCAGTAGCGCAGCGCGTCGCGGAACAGCCGCTTGATCGCCTCGCGGTCGACGTCGACCGGAGCGTTCTTGATCACGCGGTATTGAGGCTCGGCGCCCGTTGCCAGCGCATCGAGGTCGGCGTCGCCGAAGCCGAGCGCAGCGAGACCGTTCGGCATGCCCGCCGCCCGCATCAGCTCGACGATCCGCCCGGCAAGCACATCGCCGGCGTCACTCGCCGCCGCCCCGTGCGCGTCGGCGCCGAGCGCCCGCGCGCAGCGAAGGTGCCGCTCGGGGTGCGCTGACGCCGTGTAGCGCCACACCGACGGGTTGTTGAGCACGACCGCCATCCCGTGCGGGACGAGGCTCTTGCCGGCCGGATAGCCGTCGACGTGCCAGTCGCGGATCAGTCCCGAGACCGCATAGGAGAGGCCGTGCGGCAAGTGGCAGCCCGAAGCGTTGAAGGCGATCCCCGAGAGCATCGCTGCGTACATCATCTCGGTGCGGGCCTCGGCGTCGCGCGCGTCGTGCACGGCACGTACGAGGAACCTGCCGACGGTGTCGAGCGCCTGCAGCGCGAGCGCATCGGAAAACGGGTTTGCACCCTGCGACACCGGCCGCTCGATGCCCTGCGCGCGGCTCAGCCGGCGCGGGTAGAGCCGCGCAGTCATCGCCTCGAGCGAATGGCTCATGCAATCGAAGCCGGTCGACGCGACGACGTTCGCCGGCAGCGTGCGCGTGACGTCGGGGTCGACGAGCGCGACCGTTGGCGTCAGCCGCCGCGAGATGATTCCGGTTTTGGCGTTCATCGAGGCGAGCGTGAAGATCGCGATCCCCGTCGTCTCCGAGCCGGTGCCCGACGTCGTCGGGCAGGCAATGTGCGGTTTCAGCGGACCGGGGACGCGCTGGCCACCCCCGATAGGCGCGTTGACGTAGGTCATGAACTCGGCCGGCTGCGCCGCGTAGAGGTTCGCCGCCTTGCAGGTGTCCATCACGGAGCCGCCGCCGACCGACACGTAGCCATCGGCGCGCGCCTCGCGCGCGAAGCGCGCAGCGGCCTGCAGCGACGCGTCGGTGGGCTCGATCGAGACTTCGTCGTAGACGGCCGTGTCGATCTTCGCGGCGGCGAGCGAGTTCTTCACTTTCGCAACGTGCTCGCCGCCGGCGAGGCCGCGGTCGGTGAACAGCGCGACGCGGTGCAATCCGAGTTCGGTGGCGTTCGGTCCGGCCTCGGCGAGCACCCCGGACCCGAACGTGAAGGTCGGCATCCCGACGGTGAAACCGCGATCGGATCCCTCGATCGATGCGAAATCGGCGTGACAGCAGCCCATGGCGTCCTCCTGCAGGTCAGTGGAGGAGCATGGCCGCGCGCGGCGGGCGGCGAGCGTCCACGGCGGAGATGGCGTTCGGGTGGTCGTGCTCCAGAACCCTGATTATAAAGGTCTTCTTCGCGAGGTTCGAGGGGAACCTCATATGCGGCGCGCGTTTGACCGCGTGGCGCCGCGACTGCTAGAATCGCACGTTTCGACGGAGGGGTTCCCGAGCGGTCAAAGGGAGCAGACTGTAAATCTGCCGGCTCTGCCTTCGAAGGTTCGAATCCTTCCCCCTCCACTCCGGGGGTTCCCTGACGCGGGTGTAGCTCAATGGCAGAGCAGAAGCCTTCCAAGCTTACGACGAGGGTTCGATTCCCTTCACCCGCTCCAGACCAACTCCGCAGGCGAACGACAGGACGGCACGGACAGCGCGCCCATGTAGCTCAGTGGTAGAGCACTCCCTTGGTAAGGGAGAGGTCGTGCGTTCAATCCGCACCATGGGCACCAAGCCGCAGCGCGCAAAAGTAAACCCCTACTTTTGCGCGATCGAGTCAGCGCCGAATCGCGGGCGGAGCCCGACGATTCGACGGGGAAAGATCAACGATAAGGCTGGAGACAGCGACATGGCAAAGAGCAAATTCGAGCGGACGAAGCCGCACGTGAACGTGGGGACGATCGGCCACGTGGATCACGGGAAGACGACGCTGACGGCGGCGATCACGTCGGTGCTGAGCAAGAAGTTCGGCGGCGAGGCGAAGGCGTACGACCAGATCGACAACGCGCCGGAAGAGAAGGCGCGGG
>JAICXH010000013.1 GCA_025981645.1 Burkholderiales bacterium | reverse complement strand
CGCGGCTTGCGCGTCGTATGTGACGATCAACGTCTCGTCGCCGAACACCCGCGGCCTGCGCGAGCTGCAGGCCGAGGAGGCCCTTGCCGCGCTGCTCGCGCGCGTCGTCGCCGAGCGCGACCGGCTCGCCGACCGGCTCGGCAAACGCCTTCCGCTCGCACTCAAGGTGGCGCCGGACCTCGACGACGACGCGCTTCGCGCGATCGCTGCGCTCGTCGTCCGCGCGCGTGTCGACGCGGTGATCGCCACCAACACGACGATCGCCCGCGACGACGTCCGTGGCGTGCGCCACGCATCGGAAGCCGGGGGACTGTCGGGCGCGCCGCTTCGCCTACGCGCGCTCGCCGCAGTCTCGGTGCTCGCGAAGGCACTCGACGGCGCCGTCCCGGTGATCGGCGTCGGCGGCATCATGTCGGGTGAGGATGCGCGCGAACGGATCGCCGCCGGCGCCGCGCTGATCCAGCTCTATACCGGCCTCGTCTACCGCGGCCCCGACCTCGTCGCCGAGTGCGTACGCGCGACGTCCCGCTGATGGACCGGGCGTCGCGCCCGGTGTGGAAGCGGAGTTGCCCGGTTCAGTGCTGCGCGGTTGCTCCGGCGAGGCGCTCGACGAGTTCCTCGTTCGCCGAGAGCTCGGCCGCGGTCCCCGAATAGACGACCTTGCCGTCGTCGAGAATGTAGGCACGGTCGGCAACACCGAGCGACAGCGGCACGTTCTGCTCGACCAGCAGCACCGAGAGCCCTTCGTCGCGCATCGTGCGCACCACCTGCATCACTTCCTGGACGATCAGCGGCGCGAGCCCCTGCGACGGCTCGTCGAGAAGCATGATCCGCGGGTTGAGCAGCAGCGGCCGCGCAATCGCGAGCATCTCCTGCTCGCCGCCCGAGAGCTGCCGGCCGAGCTGTCCCTTGCGCTCACCGAGGCGCGGAAAGAGCTCGAACACGCGGTCGAGGTTCCACTTCCCCGGACTCGCCTGCGACACCATCAGGTTCTCGAGCACGGTGAGGTGGCCGAAGATCTTGCGCCCCTCGGGGACGTAGCCGACACCGAGGCGCGCGATCCGGTACGCGGGCCAGCGGGTGACATCGTTGCCGAGCATCGTCACGCTGCCGCCGCGCGCCGGAGTCAGGCCCATCAGCGCACGCATCGTCGTGGTCTTGCCGGCGCCGTTGCGTCCGAGCACGGTAACGATCTCACGCTCGGCGAGCGTCAGCGACACGCCGTGCAGGATGTGGCTCTTGCCGTAGAAGGCTTCGACGCCTTTCGCTTCGAGCACAGTGCTCATGCGGCCTCTCCGAGATAGGCCGCTCGCACCTTCTCGTTCGCCGAGATCTCGTCCGGCGTTCCCTCGGCGAGGAAGCGGCCCTGATCGAGGACCATGATCCGCTGCGCGATGCCGAAGACGATGCCCATGTCGTGTTCGATGAAGAGGATCGACAGCCCGCGCTCCGCGTGAAGCCTTCGCACCAGCTCGACCATGTGCTCAGTTTCGCGATCGCCCATGCCCGCGGTAGGCTCGTCGAGGAGCAGCAGGCGCGGATTCATCGCCAGCGCAAGGGCGATCTCGACGACGCGCTGATCTCCGTGCGCGAGCTCGCCCACCAGGCGGTGTGCCTTGTCGGCGAGTGCGACGGTGACGAGCAGCTCGTCGACGCGCTCGGCCACCTCGCGCCGGCGCGCCGAGGTGAGCCACGCGCGGCCATTGAGCCCGGCGGCAGTCTCGACGGCGACCCGTGTGTTCTCGTAGACGGAGAGGTCGGGAAAGATCTCGGTGATCTGGAAGGTCCGCACGATACCGCGTCGGACGCGCCGTACCACCGACTCGTCGCGGATGTTCTCGCCGCCGAACCAGATGTCGCCCGCGGTCGGCGGAACGAAGCCGGTGATCAGGTTGAAGAACGTCGTCTTGCCAGCGCCGTTCGGACCGATGACTGCGCGTAGCTCCCCTTCACGCATCCCGAACGACACGTCCTGGACCGCCTGCAACCGGCCGAAATGGCGGCACACGCCGTCGAGGCGCAGCAGTCCGTCGCGTCCCCCGCCAGACGCGGCGCCGGGCGTCGCGGCGCCCGCGGTCACGCTGCCTCCTTGCCGCGCCTGCCGAGCATCCCCAGCAACCCCTTCGGGAACAGCAGCACGATGAGAACGAACAGCATCCCGATCGCGGTCATCCAGTTGTCGGTCACGCTCGACAGGTAGTCCTGCGCGACGACGAATATGGCAACGCCGATCAACGGCCCCCAGAACTTCCGCATGCCGCCCAGCACGCACATGATCACGAAATTCCCGGACAAAATCCAGTGCAGATCCTGCGGCGACGTGAAGTTGAACAGCATCGCGTTCAGCGTTCCGGCGAGCGCGGTCAGCGTCCCCGAGATCGCGAATGCCGCCCAGATGTAGAGGTCGATGCGCACGCCGAGAAACTGCAGGCGACGCCGGTTCTCGCGGATGGCGACCCACGTGTGCCCGAGCGGCGAGGCGAGGAGCAGCTTCATGATCACGACGGCGACGGCGAAGCAGACGAGTACGAGGTAGTAGTACTTCGTCTCGTTTTGGACGTCGTAGACCCAGGGTCCGATGTGAATCGGTGCGCGCTCGAAGCCGGCGAGCCCGTCCTCGCCGCCGGTCACGTTGTTCCAGCGCACGGCGATGAAGTAGAACAGCTGCCCGATCGCGATCGTAATCATCGCGAAGTAGATGCCGCGCCGGCGCATCACGAGCGGCCCGAGCACCGTCGCCGCAATGCCGCCGACGACGGTCCCGACGAGGATCGCGAGCGGCGTCGACGGCGCCAGGTACTTGAGGGTCATGCCCGCGCCGTAGGCGCCGAGACCGAACCACGCGGCGTGCCCGAACGACAGCCCGCCGGTGAAGCCGAGCAAGAGGTTGAGCGCGAGCGCCGCGATCCCGTAGACGAGGATCTTCGTTCCGAGCGCCGTGTAACCGCCGACGTGGGTCAGCCACAGCGGCAGTGTGACGAGCGCGAGCCAGAACACCACGGCACCGGCGGCGCGCAGGTTGCGCCGCGGTGCTGCGGTCGGCGATGCAGCGCGGCTGCGCTCCCCGGCCACGGCGGCGTCGGAACCGGTCATCGACGCGTTCATTCGAACAAGCCTTCCTGGCCGAACAGGCCGCGCGGCCGCAGCACGAGAACGACCAGCATGATCAGGTAGATGACGGCATCGCTCGCCGCCGGAAAGTAGGTGGTCGTGATTCCGGCTGCGACACCGATGATGAGGCCCCCGAAGACGGCGCCGACGAGGCTGCCGACCCCGCCGACGATGATCGCGACGAAGCTCGGCATGATGAGGCTGCTGCCCATCGGCGGCGTCAACCCGAGAATGCCCGCGGCCAGCACGCCGGCGAGGCCCGCGAGCAGGCATCCGAGCGCGAAGTTGAGCGCGCGAAGGAGGTAGATGTTGACGCCGAGCGACGATACCGTTTCGAGATCGAGCGTGCCGGCGCGAATGCGGATGCCGAGGCGCGTGTAGCGCAGCATCAGCCACAGGCCGAGCACGACGAGGAGCGTGATGCCGACGACCAGCACGCGGTAACCGGTGATGAAGAACAGCACCGAGCTCACCGACGAGTTGAGGATGTCGGGAATCTGGAACGGCAGGCCCTGCGCGCCCCAGATCGTGCGCGTCATGTCTTCGATGATAAGAGCGAGCCCGAAGGTGAGCAGCAGCGTGTAGAGCGGATCAGGGCGCTTGTAGAGCGGCCGCACGAGGAAGCGCTCGACGATGAGCCCGATCACCGCCGCGCCGAGCGGCCCTGCGACGAGCGCCCCCCAGAATCCGAGGTACGGCGCGAGCGTGTAGGCGAGGTAGGCGCCGATGACGAGGAAGCCCCCGTGCGCCATGTTGATCACCGAATTGAGCGACAGGATCAGCGCGAGCCCGAGCGCCATCAGCGCGTAGAAGACTCCCTGGATCAGCCCGTTGAACGCGTTGAACAACAGAAGCTGCATGCGCCCCCCTCGTCGCCTGGATGCAACAAAAACCCGGCGGCGGATGGCCGTCCGCCGCCGGGCATCATGCCACACGCCGGCCGCAGCCGGCGCCGGGTCACGCCGGATAGTCGAGCTTGCAGCCGGTCTCGGAAGCCGGCAGCGCGGTCTTGTCGCCCGGAACCACCTCCGCGACCTTGAACAGGTCCGGATATTTGCCGTCGTGCTTGATCTCACCGGGGAACTCGCCCGCCATCAGCTGGTGGTCCTCCTTGCGGAAGTACACCTTGTGCGGCTGCAGCTTCACCTCGGGCGGCAGCTCCATCCCTTCGAGCGCGTGCGCGAGCTTGGCCGGCTCGATGCTCTTCGCGTGCGCAGCGCCGAGCGCCAGCGCGTGCAGCCCGGCGTAGCCGAACCACGTCCGCGCGCTCGGGTAGCTCCCGTCCGGGTAAGTCTTCTTGTACTTCTCGACCCACTCCTTGACGTGCGGAACACCCGGCTGGCTCCAGTACCATTCGAGCGTCCACCAGCCGAGGCGCGCATCCGTCGGCAGCGCCCTCAGCACCTCGAGCTCGGACAGCCCACCACCGATCGGGATCTTCTTCTGCAGGCCGAACTGCACAGCCTGCTTCATGCAGTTGACGAGGTCCTGGCCGTCGACGAGCAGGATCAGCACGCTCGGATTCGTCGATTGCGCCTTGATCAGATACGACGAGAAGTCGGTCGTGCCGAGCGGCGACAGCGAATTGCCGAGCACGGTCCCGCCCATTCCCTGCAGGATCTTCGCGTACGCGGCCTGGAACGTGTGCCCGAACGCGTAATCGGGCGTGATGAAGTACCACTTCTTGCCGAACTTCGACGCCAGCGTGTTGACGAGCCCTGCCGCCAGCATGTAGGTCGTCGTGCAGATGCGAAACGTCGTCCAGTGGCACTCCTTTCCGGTGACCGGATCGGTGTGGCCCCCGGTGACCATGTAGGGGACGCCCTTCTGCGCCGCGACCTGATTCACCGACAGCGCGGTTGCCGATGAGACAGCGCCCATGATCATCGAGCAGCCGTCCTTCTCGATCAGCTTGTGCGCCTTCTGCGCCGCGAGCCCCGCATTCGCGTTGTCGTCCTCGACGATGAGCTCGACCTTGCGTCCGAGGATGCCGCCTTTCGCGTTCACCTCCTCGAGCGCCATCTTCGCGCCGCGGACCTCGCTCTCGCCCTCGGCGGCGTAGGTTCCGGTCAGCGGATCGTGCATGCCGATCTTGATCGGCGATTCCCCCTGCCCGTAGGTCAGGATCGGGTGGGCGACGAGCGGCGCGGCGCCCAGTGCGAGACCGGCCTTGAGCGCCCTGCGCCGGGTGAACTCATCCATGACTCTCCTCCTCAATGTTGTTTCGCCCGAGGCCGTGACTGGCGTCGGCTTCGCGGGTCAGACCGCGACCAACCGGTCGAGGTTCCTGCCGCCCCAATCATCGTAGCACGACATGTTCGGGCGCCGACATGAGGGGGTCCCGCAGGATCCCTCGCGGCGTCAGTGCCCGCCGACCAGGATCTTCGCCTCCGCCTCGGCGACCTCGCTGCCGTCCTGGATCGACGCCCGCCCGGCGAGAACGACGATGCCACCGCCGTGCTTCGGCTTCGGCTCGAGACCGGTCACCTGCCAGCGCGCCGTCAGCGTGTCGCCGGCGCGGACCGGCGCCGTGAACCGCACGCGGTGTTCGAGGTAGGCGATCGCCGTGCCGTGAAAGTACATGCCGACCGCGGCTCCCATGATCGCCGACGTCATCATCCCGTGCAGGATCGGCGTGCCAAAGCGGGTGCCTTTCGCATACTCGGCATTCACGTGGTGCGGGTTGAAGTCTCCGATCAGACCGGCTCCCAGCACGAGATGCGTCTCGGTGACGGTGATCGCGCTCTCGAAGCGGTCGCCGATGCGCACTTCGTCGAAGCGCTTCCCGCTTCCGGTGAGGCCGTTCATCCGGCGCGCGCGACGTCAGCCGGCGGCGGCGAGCTCGTAGCGACCCGAGAGCTCGCTGATGACGCTCGTGAACGCGCGATCGATCAGCGGCTCGGCCTCGACGAGCCGTGCGCGATTCTCGCGGAACTGGCCAGCGAGCTCCTCCGCCGTCATCGACACCGCCTTCTGTCCCTGTCGATTCGTGAAGAGGTACGTGCCGCGCAACGGGCTCACCCAGGCAAGCTTGGCGAACGAAATCTGGCCGTCCTCGTTTTCGAATTCGACCCACTGCCCTCGCTCGAGGCTCGATGCGATTTCGAGGTACTCGTCGTCGAGCACCGCGGCGGCCTCCTCGGCGCGCTCTGCCGGCGCCATCGCGGCGGCGAGGGCCTCGGCGCGCGCGGCCGCGGCAGCGTCGCCCGACGCGGCGGCTGCCGCCGCGTCGGCGCGCGCGGCATCGGCCATCGCCGCTGTCGGCGAAGGCGTCGACGCGAGCGACGGCTTGACCGCCGCGGCGTGCGCCTCGACGAGGTGCGACATGAACGTGTCGCGCTCGCCCGGCGCCCATTGCGCCGCCGGGACGTTCGCGTTCATGCGCTTCAAGAGCGACGGCAGCAGCGCGACGAGGTGGCGCCGATCCTCGGTCGCCTTCTTCGGCTGGACGCTCCAGACGAGGTCCTCGAGCGTCGCGACGCTCGACGACCAGGCGTCGCTGTCCTGCCCGTCGCGCAGATAGGCGTTCTCGAGCGCCTGCTGCCAGTGCCGGCGCAGGAATTCGGCGAGGAACTGCGGGATCGGGTAGCTCTCGACACGCCGCTCGACTTCGGCGCGCGCGATCGCCGCCGCAAGGTCGCGCCGATCGCTCTCGTTGATCGCCTCGGTGGACGGTGCAAAGGTCGCCTCGGCTGCCTGCTCCTCGGCCGAGAGGAACGCGTCGAGCTCGCCGCGAAGCTGGTCGAAGATCGCGAGGTCCTCGGCGAAGCCGTCGATGATCCGGTGGACGATGCGATCGATGATCCGGTAGAGCGGGTCGTCCTGGCCCATCTCCGGTGCCCAGCCGAGCCCGGCTGCCGCGAGCGCGTTGACGAGCAATCGTGCCGGATGCGCCTTCTTCGCGAAGAACGCGCCGTCGAGCATCGCGACCTTCAGCACCGGAATCTGCAGCCGGGCGAGCAACGCCTTGATGCCGTCCGGCAGATCGCGCGTCTCGAACACGAAGTCGAACAGCATCGCGACCATCTCGATGGTCATCGCTTCGAGCTGGTTCGCGCGCTGGCCGAGCGGCGATTCCTGCAGATCGCGCAGGACGTTGTGCGTGCCGATCGGAATACCGGCGAAGGTGATCGTCTGGCCTTCGATGTCGAAGCCGGTCTGGCCGGCCTGCAGGCGCGTCAGGCCTTCGTGCAGCGCGCTGCTCGCGAGAATCGGCGGGCCGGGGATGTAACCCGACGGCGTCGGCGGCATCGGCGGCAGCACCATCGATGCCGGCGGCGGCGGCGCGGGATGTCCGGCGAGTGGGGAATTTCCCTGCGAGGCGATCTGGCGAAACATCGCCATGATGTCCATCTCGGACGGTGGCGGCGGGGTCGGCTCGGGCTGCCTCGCGGGGCGTCGCTGCGGCGGCGTGCGATCGGCCCGCCGGCGCCCGCTGCGCGGCGGCACGATGTGGAGGTTCGCGAGATGGCGGTTGACGTCGGCGTAGATCGCGCCGATCTCGGCAAGCGGCGCGAGGTTCAGCTCCTTGAGAATCTGGAACTTGACCTTCGACTCGACTTCGAGACCATCGATGGCGCGCGCGTAGGCGTCGATCACCGTCGCCGGGCCAAGCGGATTGTCGTGCGATTCGAGCTCGGGTCGGGCGAGCAGGTGACCGACGCCGCGATTGAGCGTCTGCAGCTCGTCGTGGCAGAGGTTCTCGACGCTGCGCACGATGTTGCCGACGATCACCGACTGGTTGAGCGTCGTGAGGTCGACGAGCGAAAGCTCATCGGCGTCGAGCTTCGAGAAGTCGGCTTTCGAGTCAGGCTCGCTCGCGATGCGCGCCTCGATGCCGGCACGCAGGAACTTCTCGAACGCCGCCATCAGCGCCGGACGTTCGACCTTGAGCGTCTGTCGCGCCTCCAGGAAGAGCTGCTGCTCGTCGCGAACGTAGGACTTGCCCGCGCGTTCGAGCAGCATGTCGCCGACGCGATCCTGGAGCGACGTCAGCGTGAGCAGCAGCCGGTGAACGGCGAGATCCCGGCAATCGGACAGGATGCGCGCGAATTCCCTGGGAATCGGGCGGCGCGCCGGCACCGCGCTGGTCGTCGCGTTCACGTATTCCGGGGCGGCTGCGCAATGGGCATCGTGGTGGAGGCGAACCCAGCCGGTTCGGGAGGTTGGCGCGTGTGCGAGTGCATCGACTCTAGCATGGGGGCCGACGCCGTGCCAATGCTGGTCGGGGCCGATCAGCGCGAAAGCGCGGCCCAGGCGCGCTCGATTCGCTTGAATGACACAGGCGCCGGTGTGCGCAGCTCCTGGGCGAACAGTGACACCCGCAATTCCTCGATCATCCAGCGGAACGCCTCGAGCTCGGGTGGCGGACCGCCGCTTCGGCGCGCGCCGGCCGCGCGATCGAGGTAGCGTGCCCACCAGAGCGCGACCTCGGCGGCGTGCCGCGCCTCGCGCTCGGGATGCTCGCGCGCACGCTGCAGGCGGCGCTCGAGCGCGCGGAGGTAGCGCGGCAGGTGCTGCAGACGCTCCCACGGCGTCGCCGCGAGGAATCCCGGGTACACGAGCGCGTCGAGTTGCGCCCGCGCGTCGCGGGCGAGCGCGCGCTGACCCGGCGCAAGCGCGTCGATCTGCCGCGACAGCGGCTGGTACGCGGAGGCCACCGACGACACCAGCGCCAGGGCCGAGTCGATGACCGCGGGCCGGCGCGCGCGGGCCCGCGCGACGAGGGTCGCGAACGCGGCGGCATCGCGCGGGAGCGCGTCGTCGCCGACGAAGGCGCGATCGATGATCGCCGCCGACAGATCTTCGTGCAGGCGCTCGGGCGTCATCGCCTCGCGAAGCTTCAGCGCGGTTCCCGTCCAGCTTGCCGGCGGAGCGAGGCGCTGACGCAGCGATGCTCCGATGGCGATCGCAACGAGGCGCGCGACGCCGCGACGTGACAGGGCGGCCGCCCCCTCGCGCCGATCTTCGAGCGTGAGCGCTACGGTCTCGCCTTCGTCGACGATCGCCGGCCAGGCGACGATCCGCCCCGCGGCCGTCTCGATGGCGAGCGACTCGGGCAGCGTCCCGAAATCCCAGCCGACGAGTCCGCGCCGCTCGAACTCCGGCGTCGATTCCGCGAGCGAGAGTCGCAGCGCCTCGGCGAGCCGCACGCGCAACGCGTCGAGATCGCGGCCGGAATCGAGCTCGGCGCCTTCGGCGTCGACCACTTCGATGTTCATCTGCCACTGCGTCGGAACGGCGTCGGTGTCGAAGCACGCGTTCGGCGGCGTCTCGCCGAGACGGCGCCCGAGGAACGCCGCGAGCGCCGCAGTCACGGGCAGGCTGCGGTCGGGCTCGTCGACGAGAAACGCCGTCACCGTCTCCGCGATCGGCACGACCCGCTGCCGCCACGCCTTCGGCAGCCCTTTCAGGTGGTGGGTCGCCTTGTCGCGGATCATCCCGGGCGCCAGCCAATCGAGCGCGGCCGCATCGACCTGGTTCAAGAGCGCGAGCGGCACCACAACGGTGACGCCGTCGCGCGGATCGCCCGGGGCGAAGCGGTAGCGAAGGGGCAGATCCGTTCCGGCGATCCGCAGCGTCGCGGGAAAGAGCTCCTCGGTCACCTGCGCCGCCGCGTGGCGCATCAGCTCGTCGCGCGTGAACGCGAGGCAATCGGGATCGGACCTCTCGGCGCGCCTTCGCCAATGCTCGAAGCCGGCGCGCGTCGCGATGCCATCGGGGACCCGAACGGCATAGAGCGCGGCGAGTGCGGCCTCGTCGATGAGCACGTCCTGCCTTCGCGCCTTGTGCTCGAGCTCGATCACCTCGTCGATCAGCGCGCGGTTGCGGTCGAGGAACGGCGCGGCGACGCCGAGCTCGGCGCCGACAAGCGCCTCGCGGAGGAACACGTCGCGCGCGCGCGGCGGATCGATCGCGCCGAACGAAACCGGCCGCTTCGCGCACAGCGTCAGGCCGTAGAGCCTGACCCGCTCGCTCGCCACCACCTCGCCGCGCTCGCGGTCCCAGTGCGGTTCGAAGTATTCGCGCTCGGCGCGTGACCCCGCCTCGGCCTCGATCCACGCCGGCTCGACCAGCGCGACGCAGCGCGCATAGAGGCGCGTCGTCTGCGTGAGCTCGGCGGCAACGACCCAGCGCGGCGGCTTCTTCGCGATGCCCGAGCCGGGATGCAGATGGAAAGCGAGCCCGCGCGCGCCGTCGTACTGTCCCGGTGCGGCACCCGCAGTCGTCGCGCGCGTGCCGATGTTGCCGAGGAGTCCCGCGAGGAGCGAGCGATGCAGCGCCTCGTAGCGCAGCGCATCGATCTTCGGCGGCAATGTCGTATCGACGCGCCAGCCCGCTTCGACCAGCGCCCGGCGAAGCTGCATGTGCACGTCGCGCCATTCGCAGAGGCGCAGGAACGACACGTAATGCTCGCGGCACGCCTCGACGCGGTGCCGGTGCGACTGGCGCTCGCGCAACGCGTCGTCGAAGAACTCCCACAGCGCGATCAGCGAGAGAAAATCGCTTCGCGCATCGCGGAATCGAAGCTGCGCCTGATCGGCCGACTGCGCCCGCTCGTGCGGACGCTCGCGTGGATCGGGTACCGCGAGCGCGCTGGCGACGACGAGCGCTTCGGCGAGGCAGCCGCGCTCGCGCGCTGCCTGCACGATGCGTGCGACGCGCGGATCGAGCGGCAGCCTCGCGAGTTCGCGCCCGCCTGCGGTCAGGCCGGCGGCGGCGTCGAGCGCGCCGAGCTCCTCGAGCTGCCTCCGGCCGTCGGCAATCGCGCGCGGCGGCGGCGGGTCGACGAACGGAAAGGCCGCAGGGTCGCCGAGCTCGAGCGCAGCCATCCGCAGGATCACGCCGGCGAGCGAGCTGCGCTGGATCTCGGGGTCGGTGTGCTCTGGACGTGCGGCGTAGTCATCCTCGGCATAGAGGCGCACGCAGACGCCGGGGCCGAGCCTGCCGCAGCGCCCGGCGCGCTGGTCCGCCGACGCGCGCGAGACCTTCTCGATCGCAAGCTGCGTGGTCCGATTGCGCGGCGAGTAGCGCTTGATGCGCGCCTGCCCGCTGTCGACGACGCAGCGGATGCCGGGCACGGTGAGCGAGGTCTCGGCGACGTTGGTCGCGAGCACGATGCGCCGGCCGCGCGACGGCGCGAACACTCGCTGCTGCGCGTCGAATGCGAGCCGCGCATAGAGCGGGAGCACCTCGACCGCGGCGGCCCACGGACGCGCGGCGAAGGCCCGGCGCAGCACGTCGGCGGTTTCGCGGATCTCGCGCTCGCCGGGCAGAAACGCGAGGATGTCGCCGGGCCCGTCTCGCCACAGCTCGTCGGCGGCGGCGGCCACCGCGTCTTCGAGCGCTTGCTCGTCGTCGGGCTCGCTCGTCGTTGCGACGAGCGGGCGGTAGCGGATCTCGACAGGGTAGCCGCGCCCCGATACGCGGATCACCGGCGCCGGACCGTCCGGCCCCGCGAAATGTCGCGCGAAGCGATCGGTGTCGAGCGTGGCCGACGTGATCACGACGCGAAGATCGCTGCGCCTGACGACGAGCTGGCGCAGATAACCCAGCAGGAAGTCGATGTTGAGACTGCGCTCGTGCGCCTCGTCGATGATGATCGTGTCGTAGCGGACGAGGTCGCGATCGCGCTCGGTCTCGGCGAGCAGAATGCCGTCGGTCATCAGCGTCACATAGCCTTCGCGCCTCGCGCGCTCGGCAAAGCGCACGCGATAGCCGACCGCGTCGCCGAGCTCGGTGTGCAGCTCGCGCGCGAGACGCGCTGCGACCGAGCGTGCGGCAAGCCGGCGCGGCTGCGTGTGCGCGATCTGGCCGCGCTCCCCGCGGCCGGCGGTGAGGCAGATCTTGGGGAGCTGAGTCGTCTTGCCCGACCCGGTTTCGCCGGCGACGATGACCACCGGATACGCGCGAATCGCCGCGGCGATCTCGTCGGCTCGCGGCGACACCGGCAGCTCGGGCGGGAGATCGAACGCGGGTTTGGCCTCGGCGCGCGCGCGCCGGATGCCGCGCGAACGATCGATCTCGGCGGCGATCTTCGCGCGCAGCGAAGCGCCGGCCCCCTCACGCTCGCTGCGATCGATGCGTGCGCGAAGGCGCGCCACGTCCGCCGCCATGATGTCGCCGAGGGCAGCACGCAGCGCGCCGAACGCGGGCGGCGCGGCCCTGTCGGCGACGGGTCGCGCGTCGGTCACCCGGGAAGAGTCGCGGAGATCGCTGAGGGCGCCGGCGGCTCCGTGCGCAGCCACACCGTCATGCGCCACGCGACGACGAGCGTCACCGCGGCGTCGACGACGAACCACGCGAGCGCGTCGGCGCGGCGCGCCTGTGCGAACCCGTCGAGCAGCGCGACCGTCGCCGCGAATGCGGGCACCAGGCGCAAGTCGTAGCGCAGGAACAGGATCACCACCGCGGACGCTGCGAGGCCCGCGGCGAGCCCGGCGGCGAGCGACGCGACCGGTGCGCTGCGCCCGTGCGCGAGTGCGGCAGCGCACTCGAGCGCGACGACGATGACGACGGCAAGCCACACGCTGCGGGTCCAGCCGCGCGTCAACAGCGACGCGGCGTGAACGACGAAGAGATCGACGCAGGCGACGACGACGAACGCGGCTCCGGAAAGCGCAGCGGCGAGCCATGGCGAATACGCCGCACGCCACGCGAGATCCGGCCACAGCGGTACGTCGCGCGTACCGAGCGCGGCGAGGATCGCCTGCAGTCCGACGACGAAGGCACCGGCCGCGACGGCAGCGGCGATCGGCGGGAGGCGGCCCGCGAGCCTGGCCGACGCGTCCGTGCGCGCGCCGAAGCCGCCGACTCCCGCGCACAGGCCGACGACCAGCGCGGCGACGAGCGCCGACGCCAGCACGGCGAGGACCTTGATCGTGATCTGCGCCGGCACCGGCTCGGTCGTCGACAGCCCCATCGCCGTCTGCGGCCAGCCGTTCGCCGCCGCAAGGACGACGAGCGTGAACGTGATTCCGGCGACAGCCTTCAGCGCGCGGCCGTCGACGCGCCGTCCGATCCAGCTCCGGATGCCGACGATCAGGGCGGCGAGCGCGGCAGCGGCAAACACCGCGACGGCGGCGAGTTCGAGGATCTGCAGCCAGTTGTCGCGCATTTGCTGCTGGCGCAGCCACGTCTCCGGCAGATGCACGAAGCGTCCCGCCGCGACCGGCCGGTCGCCGCCGATGCCGATCACGTAGCGCGCTTCGGCGCCGTTGCCGACGTCCTGCTTCGGGTCCGCCCAGACGAACGACCAGTCGACGCGCCCCGGTCGCCGCTGCTCGTCGGCTGCGACCTCCTTGAGCTTATCGGCATCGACGCCGAACTCGGCCGCAAGCCGCTTCGCAGCCAGCGAGCGCGCGGCATCCCGCGAGAGGCTCGCGCCGGGGCGCCCTTCGGGAAGCACGTGCACGAAGCTTCGTACGGCGCCGTCGTTGTCGATGCCGACGTGCCATTCCTCGGCGCGCGCCGAGACGTCGCCGTCGAAGCGCGCGTAGCGCACCTCCCAGACGGGTGGTGCGAGGATGCCGCCGACGAGCCCGCGGTACGACTTCGGGCCCGCTTCGTCCCAGACGAAGCGGTGCCACGCCCATTGCTGCGGGTCGGAATTTGCGAGCTTCTCGCCGGCGAAGCGATGCCAGTCCGGCGACAGCGTCACGCCGCGTGCCGCGAGGGCCGCGTCGGCCGCCCTGATCGCCTCCGCGCGATCGATCGTCAGCGGTGCGACATCGGCGCGAAACGGCGTCGCAAGCACCCAGCCGATGAGCCCTGCGACGCCGAGCAATGGAAGCGCACGCTGGAAGCGCGTAGCGAGGGCTCCGGCCGCAGCCGGAGGCTGCGCAGGCGCCGCCGCCTCGGCCGCCGGCAGCGGCGCGCGCCAGCCGCCGTTGCGAAGCGCAGCCGAAAGCGGCCGCCAAGCGCCAGCCTCGAACCTTCGCCACAACACGACGGCGAGCGGCACCGCGGCCGCCGCGATGACCAGCGCCTGCTGCACATGCGCGCCGCGGCCGCTGAAGAGGAACAGCGGGATCGAGAACAGCGAGAGGTCGAAGCACGCATGGAGCACGATCGTCGGCAAGAGGCCGAAGCGCAGGAAGATCAGTGCCCAGACGATTGCCGGTCCGAACAGCTCGACCGGCCGCGACCACGCAGGAAATCCCGGATAGTTCGCGTGCGCCGAACCGAAAATCAGCGCCTGCAGCACGACGGCGATCGCGATGCCCAGGCCGCGGCGCCCGAAGCGCGCGCCGATCAGCGCACCGAGCGAGAGAGGAATTGCGCGGAACACGCACTCCTCCATGAAACCCGCCTGCAGCGAGATCGCGATCGGCGCTGCGGCGGGCACCGCCGAGCCGAGGATGTTGGGATCGGTGAGCACCTCCGAGGGCTGCCACCAGCCGAGCCAGCGGTTGGTCGCGTAGTAGAACGCTGCGATCAGGGCGAGCTCGATCGGCACGAACAAATATCCGCCGAGCGTTCGTCCGAGGACCTCCGGGGTCGCGGCAGCGCCGCGCGACCACAACCGCCAGAGTTGCGGCTGCTGCGCGAACGCCGACCGCGACAGGCTCTCCGCGGCGAGGAACGCGAGCGCGTAGCCGATTCCGCCGCCGATCGCGATCACCAGTGCGGTCGCTGCCTGGCGCGTCCAGAAGCTCGCCAGCGTCTGCGTCGTGTCGGCGCTGAACCACGCGACCGGCGCTGCTGCAAGCGACGATCCGGCGAGCAGCGCACCGACGCAGAGCCCGGCGACGAGCGCCGGCCGGATCACCAGCGCGCGTCGGCGGGCGAGCCAAAGCACGCCCAGCACACACCCGCCGATCCCGTACAGCAGTCCGGCGGCGATGTCGGCGAGTTGGGCGATGAGGTCGTTGGCGCTACGCAGCTCCGCGTAGCGCCGCGCGAACGACTCCGGCACGTGCACGAACGGCGTGACGCCGACGAGCGTATCCCCTGCGACGGTGAGTCGCAGCCGCACACGCGCCTCGCCGAGCGGCTCCGGTCGCTCGTAGGTGAAGTGGTGATCGACGCGTCCGCCGGGCTCGGTCTGCTGCGAATGCTCGAGGAAGCGGTAACGCGCGAGGTCGACGCCCCAGTCGCGCGTCGCGGCGGCCTCGGCGATGGCGCGCGCCTGCACTTCATCGAGCGCCTTCGCCGCCGGGTCGCGAACCCAGGTCTCGGGTACCCGGCGCACGAAGCCGTCGACCCGCCCGTCGGGCGCCAGGCGGATCACCGTCTCGTCGATCGCGCCGAGGGTGAACAGGCGCACCTCCCACCAGTACGACGCATACACGTCGCCGCGCGTCAGCTTCGCGAAGGCCGCCTTGCCGCCGCCCTCGAGCTCGACGTAGTCCTGCGTCGTCGAGTCATGCGCGAAGCGCACTGCCGCGCGCGCGTCGGCCGGGGCCAGCGACTCCTTCGCAGCGATCGCGCGGGCGCGGACGAGCGCTTCGTCGCGTGACAGCGTGATGTGCAGGTTGACGATCGGGATGGCGCGCGGAAAGAGCTCGAGCGCGACGACCAGCGCGACTAGCGACGCCAAGGCATAGATCACCCAGAACGCGGGCCTGCGCGTCATGTCGCGAGACCCAGACGATCAGTCCAACGCCTTGACGATGTCCTCGACAACCTTCTTCGCGTCGCCGAACACCATCATCGTCTTGTCCATGTAGAAGAGCGGGTTGTCGAGACCGGCGTAGCCGGCGGCCATCGAGCGCTTGTTGACGATCACCGTGCGAGCCTTGTAGGCCTCGAGGATCGGCATGCCGTAGATCGGACTTCCCTTCTGCTCGGCGAGCGGATTGACGACGTCGTTGGCGCCGAGGATCAGCGCGACGTCGGTGGTGCCGAACTCGCCGTTGATGTCGTCCATCTCGAACACCTGGTCGTAGGGCACCTCGGCCTCGGCGAGGAGTACGTTCATGTGCCCCGGCATCCGTCCCGCGACAGGGTGGATCGCGTAACGGACGTTGACGCCCTTCGCGCGGAGCTTCGTCGCCATCTCCTTCACCGCGTGCTGCGCGCGCGCTACCGCGAGACCGTAGCCGGGGACGATGATCACGCTCTCGGCGTTGCCCATCACGAACGCAGCGTCGTCGGCCGATCCCGACTTCACCGTCTTTTGCTCGCCGCCTGCCGCAACGGATCCCGGCTCAGCGCCGAAGCCACCGAGGATCACGTTGACGAACGAGCGGTTCATCGCCTTGCACATGATGTACGAGAGGATCGCACCCGATGACCCGACGAGCGATCCGGCGATGATCAGCATCGGATTGTTGAGCGAGAAGCCGATGCCCGCCGCCGCCCAGCCCGAGTAGCTGTTCAGCATCGAGATCACCACCGGCATGTCGGCGCCGCCGATCGGGATGATGATCAAGACGCCGAGGACGAAGGCGATTGCCGTCATCACGATGTACGGAGGCCACTTCGACGCGTCGCCGGCGAGGAAGAACGCGATGCCGAAGCCGATCATCACCAGCGCGAGGATCAGGTTCAGCCAGTGCTGGCCGGCGAACACGACCGGCGCGCTGCGGATCCTCCCCGACAGCTTGCCGAAGGCGATCACCGAGCCCGAGAAGGTGATCGCGCCGATGAACGTGCCGATGAAGAGCTCGAGGCGGTTGCCGCTCGGCAACGGAACGGGAAGCCCGAACGCACCGGGGTCGTGGATCGCCGAGATCGCGATCAGCACCGCCGCCATGCCGACCAGCGAATGGAACGCGGCGACGAGCTCGGGCATCTGCGTCATCTGCACGCGGCGCGCGACGACGACGCCGATCGCCCCGCCGACGACGATCCCGGCGAGGATCATTCCCACGTTCTTCGTGTGCGAGTAGACGAGCGCCAGCGTGACGACGACAGCGATCACCATCCCGGCGATGCCAAACAGGTTTCCGCGTCGCGCCGTCGACGGGTGCGACAGGCCCTTCAGCGCCAGGATGAAGCAGATCGACGCGACCAGATACCACAGGGCGACCTGGTTCGCGCTCATCGGCCGGCACTTCCCCGCCCGGCCCGGCGGTCACCTGCGCTCGCGTTCATCGGCACGCCCCCGGCCTCAGTGCCCGCCGGCGCGCTTCGCCGCCGGCTCCTTGCGCTTGAACATTTCGAGCATTCGCTGCGTGACGAGGAACCCGCCGACCGCATTGATCGATGCGAGCACCACGGCGGCGACGCCGACCCAGCCGCCCCAGTCGAACGCCGCCGGCCCGGCGGCGAGCATCGCGCCGACGAGCACGATCGCCGAGATCGCGTTCGTCACCGACATCAGCGGCGTGTGCAGCGCCGGCGTCACGCTCCAGACGACGTGGTAGCCGACGAAGATCGCCAGCACGAAGATGATCAAGTAATAGACGATATGGTCAACCATCGAGTTGTCTCCGAATCACGATTACAATCGGTGCGACGCCAATGCCGCGGCGGACCGCATCATTTTCCTGCCACCGGCTGACCGTTCTCGCACACCAGCGTCGCCTTCACGATCTCGTCGTCGCGGGCCAGCGCATAGTCGCCGGTCTTGACGTCGAGCGACAGCGCGACGAAGTTGAGCACGTTGCGCGAATAGAGGGCGGACGCGTCGGCCGGAACGAGGGTGGCGAGGTTCGGCAGCCCGATGATCGTCACGCCGCCCTGGGCGACGACCTTGCCGGCCTCGGAGCCCTCAACGTTGCCGCCCTGCTCGACGGCGAGGTCGACGACGACCGCGCCGGGCTTCATCGCGGCGACGGTGTCGGCGCGCACGAGCTTCGGTGCCGGGCGACCCGGGATCAGCGCCGTCGTGATCACGATGTCCATCTGCCGGCAGCGCTCGGCGATGATCGCCGCCTGCCGCGCCATCCACGCGGCCGGCATCGGTCGCGCGTAGCCGCCGGTGCCTTCGGCGATCTCGCGCTCCTCGTCGGTGTCGTAGGGGACGTCGACCCACTTGCCGCCGAGCGACTCGACCTGATCCTTGACCGACGGCCGCACATCCGAGGCCTCGATCACCGCGCCGAGACGCTTCGCGGTGGCGATCGCCTGCAGCCCGGCGACACCGACTCCGAGCACAAGCACGCGCGCCGCTTTCACGGTACCGGCCGCAGTCATCAGCATCGGCATGAAGCGCCGGTACTCGTTCGCGGCGAGGATCACCGCCTTGTAGCCGGCGATGTTCGCCTGCGACGAGAGCACGTCCATCGACTGGGCGCGCGTGATGCGCGGCAGCCGCTCGAGCGCGAAGCCGGTGACTCCGGTGGCAGCGAGCGCTCGCATGCCGCCGGCGTCGAACGGGTCGAGCATGCCGACGAGCGCGCTCCCCGCAGCGAGGCGCGCGAGCTCGTCGCCGGCGGGCGCGCGCACCTTCAGCACGAGTGCGGCGCCGAGCGCTTCGGCGGCCGAACCGATACGCGCGCCTGCCGCCGCATAGTCCGCATCGCGAAGGCTGCTCGCATCGCCGGCCGCGGCCTCGACGACGATCTCGTGCTTCCCGCTCGCCGCGAGTTTCTTCACGGTCTCCGGCGTCGCGGCGACCCGTGTTTCTCCCGGCCGCGTTTCGCGGGGAATGCCGATCAACATGGTGTGATCCCCTGTTGCGCTCGACGCGGGACCGCAACCGGGACCGCCGCCGCGCGCAGGCAGCCGCTATCGTGCCACAACTCGCGCTGCGCGGACGGGCGTCGCGCGCGCCATTGCGCGAACCCGACGCGGGTCAAAACAGCGCTGCGATCGCGCGGCCGACCTCCGCGGTGCGCGCACGACCGCCGAGATCGGGGGTGCGCGGAGCCGCCGGATCGGCGAGCGCGCGCTCGATCGCGGCGACCACCGCGCTGGCGGCGTCGGGGTGACCGAGAAAGTCGAGCATCAGTGCAGCTGACCAGATCTGCCCGATCGGGTTCGCGATGCCCTGCCCGGCGATGTCGGGGGCCGATCCGTGCACCGGCTCGAACAGCGACGGGTGATCGCGCTCCGGATTGAGGTTCGCCGACGGCGCGATGCCGATCGTCCCGCACACTGCAGGGCCGAGGTCCGAGAGGATGTCGCCGAACAGGTTCGAGCCGACGACGACGTCGAAGCGATCCGGATAGCGGACAAAATGTGCAACGAGAATGTCGATGTGGAACTGGTCGGTGCGGATCTCCGGATACTGCGCCGCCATCGCCTTGAAGCGCTCGTCCCAATACGGCAGCGTGATCGCGATGCCGTTCGATTTGGTCGCCGACGTGACGTGCCGCGAAGTGCGGGTCTTCGCGAGTTCGAACGCGTACTTGATGACACGATCGACGCCGCACCGCGTGAACACCGACTCCTGCACGACGATCTCGCGCTCGGTCCCCTCGAACAGGCGCCCGCCGATCGACGAATACTCGCCCTCGGTGTTCTCGCGCACGACGACGAAATCGATCTCGCCCGGACGCCGGCCCGCGAGCGGCGACGCGATGCCCGGCATCAGCCTGCACGGACGCAGGTTGACGTACTGGTCGAAGCGGCGGCGGAACTGGATCAGCGAGCCCCACAGCGAGACGTGATCGGGAACCTTCGCCGGCCAGCCGACCGCGCCGTAGAAGATCGCCTCGAACTGCGACAGCGTCTCGAACCAGTCGTCCGGCATCATGCTGCCGGTGCGCAGGTAGCGGTCGCAGTTCCAGTCGAAGTGTACGAACTCGAGCGCGATACCGAAGCGCGCCGCCGCGGCTTCGAGCACGCGCAACCCCTCCGGAACCGTTTCCTTGCCGATGCCATCGCCGGGAATGACGGCGATCCGATGCGCTGCCATCGAGACTCCGTTTCGGGAGTCGATCCACGACGACCCCCTGACCGGATCCGATTATAGACGCGGCGACCGGGCGGCGTCGCGCGACGACGCCTGTGGCTGCGCTATGATGCGCGCGACGCTCGTGCCAGCCCGCGAGTTCCGACGATGAAGCAGACCTTCCTCGACTTCGAGCTACCGATTTCCGAGCTGCAGACCAAGATCGACGAGCTCCGCTACGTCCACGAGGACTCGGCCGTCGACATCTCGGACGAAATCTCGCGCCTGACCAAGAAGAGCCAGCAGCTCACGAAGGACATCTACAGCAAGCTCTCGGCCTGGCAGATCGCGCAGGTCGCGCGGCACCCGCAGCGGCCGTACACGCTCGACTACGTGAACGGGCTTTTCGCCGACTTCCACGAGCTCCACGGTGACCGCGCATATGCCGACGACCCGGCGATCGTCGGCGGCCTCGCGCGCTTCAACGGTGCACCGTGCATGGTGATCGGCCAGCAGAAGGGGCGCGACACGAAGGAGAAGATCCACCGCAATTTCGGTATGCCGCGCCCCGAGGGATACCGCAAGGCGCTCAGACTGATGAAGCTCGCCGAGCGATTCGGCCTGCCGCTCTTCACCTTCGTCGATACGCCCGGCGCCTATCCCGGCATCGGCGCCGAGGAGCGCGGACAGTCGGAGGCGATCGGGCGCAACCTCTACGAGATGGCCGCGCTGCGCATCCCGATCGTCGTCACGGTGATCGGCGAAGGCGGCTCGGGCGGCGCGCTCGCGATCGCGGTCGGCGACGTCACGCTGATGCTCCAGTACGCGACCTATTCGGTGATTTCGCCCGAGGGTTGCGCGTCGATCCTGTGGAAGTCCGCCGAGCATGCGGCCGACGCCGCCGAGACGCTCGGCATCACCGCAGCGCGATTGAAGCAGCTCGGCCTCGTCGATCGAGTGGTGAACGAGCCGCTCGGCGGCGCGCACCGCGATCATGCGGCGATCATGGTCACACTGAAGAAGGCGCTGACCGAAGCGCTGCGCAATCTCCAGGAACAGTCGATCGAGTCACTGCTCGAAGCGCGCGAGGACCGGATCCTCGCTTATGGACGCTACAAGGAGATCCCGGCCGGCTGACTCGACGCTGCCGGGAACCGCCACGCTGCGCACCGCCGTCGCGGCAGCACTGCGCGATGCCGGGCTCGAAGGCTCGCGCGTCGCCGTGGCGCTCTCGGGGGGGCGCGACTCGATTGCGCTCGTCGATGCCGCGGCGTCTGTCCGCGACGACCTGCGCGTCGCGCTCGTTGCGCTCCACGTTCATCACGGCCTCTCGCCGCACGCCGACCGCTGGGTCGAGGTCTGCCGTGACCGCTGCGCCGCGCTCGGCGTGCCGCTCGCGATTCGCCGGGTCGAGGTCTCGCGCCGGCCGCGCACGAGTATCGAGGCCACTGCGCGCGACGCGCGCTACGCTGCACTGGCCGGGCTCGCCCTCGCGCAGGGTGCCGGCGCCGTGCTCCTCGCCCACCACGCCGACGACCAGGCCGAGACCGTGCTTCTGCAGCTCGTTCGCGGCTCGGGGCCGCAGGGCCTTGCCGCCATGCCGGCGGACGCCGTCGATCGCGGCGTCCGCTGGCTGCGTCCGTTCATCGGGGTGCCGCGCGAGGCGATCGATGCCTACGTCGCGGTGCGCGGGCTCGGCTACGTCGACGACGAGAGCAACGCCGATCCGCGTTATCGCCGCAACGCGCTGCGCGCACGCGTGGTGCCGGCGCTTCGCGCCCTCGCTCCGGGTTACCCGCTGACCGTCGTGCGCGCGGCGCGCCTGCAGGCCGACGCCGGCGCGCTCCTCGACGATCTCGCCGCGATCGACGCGCGCTCGGCATACGACGGCGCTTCGCTCGCGCGCGAACCGCTTCGCGCCCTCGGTCCGCGGCGCGCGGCGAACCTGCTGCGCTGGTTCCTGCGCGAGCACGGTCTGCCGGCGCCGTCTTCGGTGCGCCTCGCCGAGATGCTGCGACAGCTCGCGAATGCCGGCGACGACGCGCAGGTCAAGCTCG
Source organism: Burkholderiales bacterium (assembly GCA_025981645.1). Classification (GTDB taxonomy): domain Bacteria; phylum Pseudomonadota; class Gammaproteobacteria; order Burkholderiales; family Casimicrobiaceae; genus VBCG01. Next base: position 19,558 of record JAICXH010000013.1, on the reverse strand, counting down.
TCCATGCGGGTCGCGCGCTCGGCATTCATCGCGGCCGGATCTTCGTGCACCGGCCCCAGCCGCTTTGGTGGGCACAGCCGTGGAGCGGTGCGGAAACGGTCGAGCTGCCCCACGGGACGCTACGTTTGCTTCGGGTCGAGGCTGCCGGCATCGCAGCGGGGAGGCTCGGAGCAGGACGCGTGATCATCCGGCCGGGCTCCCCCGGCGAGCGGCTTGGCCTCGCCGGCCGGCCGCGCCGCCCCGTCGCCGACCTCCTGCGCGAGGCGGGCGTACCTCCATGGGAACGAACGGGCCTGCCGCGCGTCTGCTGCGACGACGTGCTCGTCGCGGTGGCCGGGATCGGCGTCGACGCACGCTTCGCGGCCACCGGCAGCGAGTCCGGATACCGCCTCGAATGGCGGCCGTTGCTCGACGGCTCGCCATGCTAAAATCCGCTGTTTATTCAGGATCATCCAGCGGAGCCCGGGCATGGCGGTCGAACGCACGCTTTCCATCATCAAACCCGACGCGGTGGCGAAGAACGTCATCGGCGAGATCATCAGCCGCTTCGAGCGCGCCGGGCTCCGCATTGCCGCCGCGAAGATGGTGTGGCTGTCGCGCGCCGATGCCGAGGGGTTCTACGCAGTTCATCGCGAACGTCCCTTCTTCCGCGATCTGGTCGACTTCATGACGACCGGGCCGGTGCTCGTCCAGGTTCTGGAAGGCGAGAACGCGATCGCCAGAAACCGCGAGCTGATGGGGGCGACCGACCCGAAGAAAGCCGACCGCGGAACGATCCGCGCCGATTTCGCGCAATCGATCGACGCCAACGCCGTGCACGGCTCGGACAGTCCGGCAACGGCCATCGCCGAGATCGCCTACTTCTTCCCTGCGCGCAACGTCTACGCCCGCCACGAACGCGGGGCATGACGCGGCGCCGCCGCAGATGATCAACCTGCTCGACCTCGAACCGGCTGCGCTCGCGCAATTCTTCGCCGGTCGCGGCGAGAAGCCATTTCGCGCGCGGCAGGTGTCGCGCTGGCTGCACCAGCGGCTCGTCGACGACGTCGAGGCGATGTCCGACCTCGCGCGGCCGCTGCGCGCTGCACTCGCGGCGGAGGCGCTGATCCGCGCGCCGCAGGTGCTGCGCGACACGACCGCCGCCGACGGCACGCGCAAGTGGCTGCTCGACGCCGGCAATGGCAATGCCGTCGAGGCGGTGTACATCCCCGAGGACGACCGCGGGACGCTGTGCATCTCGTCGCAGGCTGGTTGCGCGCTCGACTGTGCGTTCTGTGCGACCGGCCGTCAGGGCTTCAATCGCAATCTCGAGACCGGCGAGATCGTCGGCCAGCTCTGGCTCGCGAACCGCGCGCTCCTCGCCGACGGCGTCCGCGCGCCGTGGGTTGACGCCGGCCGCGCGCCGATCACCAACGTGGTGATGATGGGCATGGGTGAGCCGCTCGCCAATTTCGATCGCGTCGTCCCGGCGCTGCGGCTGTTCGTCGACGACCATGCGTATGGCCTATCGCGAAGGCGCGTGACGCTGTCGACGTCGGGGCTGGTGCCGTGGATCGACCGGCTCGCCGTCGAGTGTCCGGTCGCGCTCGCCGTCTCGCTGCACGCCCCGGACGACGAGCTTCGCAACCGGCTGGTCCCGATCAATCGCAGGCATCCGCTGTCCGAGCTGATGGCGGCATGTAGGCGCTACCTCGAGCATGCGCCGCGCGATTTCGTCACCTTCGAGTACGTGATGCTCGATGGCGTCAACGATCAGCCGTGGCATGCGCAGGCGCTGATCGAGCTCGTCCGCGACGTGCCCTGCAAGCTCAACCTGATTCCGTTCAATGCGTTTCCCGGCACCGAGTTCCGCGTTTCGCCTCGCGAACGCATTCGCGACTTCGCAAGGCGGCTGCAGGATGCAGACATTGTCGCGACGATCCGGAAGACGCGTGGCAGCGACATCGACGCGGCCTGCGGGCAACTCGCCGGTCAGGTGCGCGATCGCACGCGCCACCGACTCGCTGCGCGGAACGCCCCGGCGGTGGCACACTGAGCGAAACGATGACAGCGACTCGCCTGACGGGCTGGAAACATTGCGGACTGCGGCTGCGGGCATGGCTCGCTGCCGGGGGTGTCGTGACGGCGCTCGCCGTCGCCGGGTGTGCGACCAACAAGCCTGCCGCGCCGCAACTGCCGCCGCAACCCGACAACACGCCGGTCAAGGAACAGCAGGCGACTCCGCAGCAGCGCGCCGAGATCCACCGCGAGCTCGCCGCAGGTTACTACCAGCGCGGGCAGATGGACATCGCGCTGCAGGAGCTCGCGACCGCGCGCTCGTTCGATCCTTCCAACCCGAAGATCTACGACATCTACGGCCTCGTCTACGCAATGCTCGGCGAGGAGCAGAAGGCGCGCGACAATTTCCAGCACGCGTTGTCGATTGCGCCGACCGATTCGGAGATCCGCGAGAACTGGGGCGCGTTCCTTTGCGGGACCGGGCACCCCAAGGAATCGATCCCCGAGTTCGAGCGCGTGCTCGCCGATCCGCTGTTCAAGAAGCCCGAGATCGCGCTCATCAATCTCGGCAAGTGCACGGCGGTGCTGGGCGACACTGCGAAGGCCGAGGACTACCTGCGCCGCGCGATGACGGTTTCGCCCGGCAATCCGGTCGCGGCGTACAACCTCGCGCTCCTCGCCTACCGAGGCGGACGCTACGGCGAGGCGCTCGCCTGGATGCGGCCGGCGGTGCGCGAGGCTTCGCCTCCGCCCGAAGTACTGCACCTCGGCATGTGCATCGCGCGCAAGCACGGCGACACCGATGCTGCGCAGTCGTACCAGTCGCAGCTCGCCAACCGCTATCCGCATTCCGCCGAGGCGGCCAACACCGGCTCCGGGGCCTGCCCGTGACCGGCGCGACCGAGGGCGGCGCCGGCGCAGGCACGGCGGCCTCCGCGTCGCGCGCGAGCGCAGGCGCGAAGCTCAAGGCCGCACGCGAGGCGCAAACGCTGACGATCGAGGCGGTGGCGCAACAGTTGAAGCTCGCACCGCGTCAGGTGAAGGCGCTCGAGAACGACGACTACGGACACCTTCCCGGACGCACATTCGTGCGCGGGTTCGCCCGCAATTACGCGCGCTTCGTCCACCTCGATCCCGACGCCGTCGTTGCGCTGCTTCCGAACGCCGACGCCGCGCCCGCGCTCGAGCGGCCGGGCTTCGGGCCCGTGCGGCGTCCGATGGGCGAACTGCCGATGGACCGCGCGCCGCGCCGCTCCCCGCTACGCTGGTCGTTCCCGCTCGTTCTCGTCGTGATCGTCGGCGTCGCCGCCTATTACGAGTATCTGCGCCAGCACGGCATGCTGCACCCGATCGCCGAGCGTGTCGCCGCCGTGACGGCCGGCGCGACGGCCGGAGGCAGTACGCCGACCGGAAGCAGTGCGGCGCCGGCGGCCGAGCTCGCGAGTCTTCCCAATCCGCTGGCCGCGCACGAGCCGGCGGCGGAGCCCGGTGCGGCCGCGCAAGGACCTGCCGGGGCAGCGCCTGCCGCGGCCTCCCAACCCGCGGTGGCGCCCGCTTCCGCCGATATCGCACCGCCGGTCCCTCCGGTATCCCCCGCTCCGCGCGCCGACGCAGCGACGGCAGGCACGACGGGCAGCATCAGCGTTGCGACGCCTGCGAGCAGCGGCGCTTCGCCGCTCGTGCTGAAGTTCAACGGTCCGTCGTGGGTCGAGGTACGCGACGCCAGCGGGCGGGTGATTCTCAAGGCCACCGAAGCGGCGGGCACGACGCGCAGCGTCGACGGCACCGCACCGTTCCAGCTCACGATCGGCGACGCCCCGAAGGTCGCCGTCACCTTCCGCGGTCAGCCGCGCGACCTCGGGCCCTACACGCGCGGCGACGTCGCGCGCGTCACGCTCGAGTGACCCTCCACGGGGGCGAAGCGATGAACGCCATCGAACTGCCGCGCATCGTCCGTCGCGCCAGCCGGCGTGTCGAGATCGGCGGCGTTGCGGTCGGCGGCGGTGCGCCGATCGTCGTGCAGTCGATGACCAACACCGATACCGCCGACGTCGCCGCGACGGTCACGCAGGTCGCAGCGCTCGCCGCCGCCGGCTCCGAGCTTGTGCGCGTCACCGTCAACACGGCCGCGGCGGCCGCGGCGGTGCCGGAGATCCGGCGCCGTCTCGACGACCTCGGTTGCCGCGTTCCCCTCGTCGGCGACTTTCATTTCAACGGGCATCGCCTGCTCGCGCAGTCGCCGGAGTGCGCGCAGGCGCTCGCCAAGTACCGGATCAATCCCGGCAACGTCGGGCGCGGCAGCAAGCGCGACGCGCAGTTCGCGACGCTGATCGAGCTCGCGATCCGCTACGCGAAGCCGGTGCGCATCGGTGTGAACTGGGGAAGCCTCGACGCCGAGCTCCTCGCACGGATGATGGATGCGAACGCCAACGCGGCAGCGCCAGCCGCGGCAGACGCGGTGCTGCGCGAGGCACTGGTCGCGTCGGCGCTCGACAGCGCACACGCCGCCGAATCACTCGGCCTTGCCAGCGACCGCATCGTCCTGTCGTGCAAGGTGAGCAGCGTCGAGGACCTGATCGCCGTCTACGGCGAGCTCGCGCGACGTTGCGATTACCCGCTGCATCTCGGTCTCACCGAGGCAGGGATGGGAAGCAAGGGCATCGTCGCCTCGTCTGCCGCGATGGCCGTGCTGCTGCAGCAGGGCATCGGCGACACCATCCGCGTGTCGCTCACCCCCGAGCCTGACGGCGACCGCACGCGCGAAGTGATCGTCGCGCAGGAGTTGCTGCAGGTGATGGGCCTGCGCTCGTTCGCACCGATGGTGAGCGCGTGCCCGGGCTGCGGACGCACCACCAGCACGACCTTCCAGGACCTCGCCGCGCGCATTCAGGCGTTCCTACGCCAATCGATGCCAGCATGGCGAGCGCGTTACCCCGGGGTCGAGACGATGCACGTCGCCGTCATGGGTTGCGTCGTCAACGGGCCGGGCGAATCGAGGCTCGCCAACGTCGGCATCTCGCTGCCCGGCACCGGCGAGACGCCGGTCGCGCCCGTGTACGTCGACGGCCGCAAGACCGTCACGTTGCGCGGCGAGCGCATCGCCGAGGAGTTCGAGGCGATCGTCACCGAATACGTCGAGACGACCTGGGGCGGCAAGCCTGCGACGACGAACCTGGTGGCGCAGCGCGGCGCGGGCACCGCAGTGCAGGCGCCGCCACGATGAGCGCGACGACGAGCACGTCCATGAGCACGACGACGGCGACGCGGCCTTCGACGCTGCAGGCGGTTCGCGGAATGAATGACCTGCTCCCCGTCGAGGCGCCGCTATGGGAGTTCTTCGAGGATACGACGCGCGACGTGTTCCGCCGGTACGGCTACCGCAACCTGCGCACACCGGTCGTCGAGCCGACGCCGCTGTTCGTGCGCGCGATCGGCGCGGTGACCGACGTCGTCGAGAAGGAGATGTACAGCTTCGCCGACCGGCTGAGCGGCGAGAGCCTGACGCTGCGTCCCGAGGCGACGGCGGGTATCGTGCGTGCGGCGATCGAGCACAGCCTGATTCACGAGCGGCCGCTGCGTGTGTGGACGGCCGGCCCGATGTTCAGGCACGAGCGCCCGCAGAAGGGCCGCTACCGGCAGTTCCACCAGTTCGACGTCGAGGCGCTCGGCTTCGCGGGGCCCGACGTCGACGCCGAACAGATGGTGATGCTGGCGCGGCTGTGGCGCGAGCTCGGCGTCGCCGGCAGCATACGGCTCGAGATCAACTCGATCGGCGACGCCGCCGAGCGCAAGGCGCACCGCGCTGCGCTCGTCGCCCACTTCGAGGCGAACGTCGCGCTCCTCGATGAGGACTCGAAACGAAGGCTCCACACGAACCCGTTGCGCATCCTCGACAGCAAGAATCCATCGCTGCGCGAGCTCGTCGACCGCGCGCCGAGGCTCGTCGATCGACTGTCCGACGCCTCGCGCCTGCATTTCGAAGCGCTGCAGACGCTGCTTGCCGAGGAAGGTCTCGGGTTCACCATCAACCCGCGGCTCGTCCGCGGCCTCGACTACTACAATCGAACGGTGTTCGAGTTCGTCACCGACCGGCTCGGCGCCCAGGGTACCGTTGCCGGCGGCGGGCGCTACGACGGGCTTTTCGAGCAGCTCGGCGGCAAACCGACGCCCGCGTGCGGCTTCGGCATGGGCATCGAGCGGATGGTCCTGCTGCTGGAGGATGCTCGCAAGGCCGTCGTGGCAGCGCCCGTCGCTTACGTCGTTCACGCCGGCGAACGCGCCGGCACGCTCGCCCGGCGCACCGCCGAGGCATTGCGCGACGCCGGTCTGGCTGTCGTTACGCACGCCGGCGGCGGAAGTTTCAAGGCGCAGATGAAGCGTGCCGACGCGAGCGGCGCCGAGTTCGCGCTGATCGTCGGCGACAACGAGGCTGCGGCGGGAGCCATCGCAGTCAAACCGCTGCGCACCGATGCCCCGCAGGCAGAGGTGCCCGCGGCGGCAGTCGCAGCGTGGCTGCGCGAACGAACCAGTGGAACAGGGGGCGGCGATGCCGGCGTATGACCACGAAGAGCAGGACCAGATCGAAGAGCTCAAGGCATGGTGGGTGCGCTGGGGCACCCCGATCACCGCCGTCGTCGTCGCCGCCGCCGTCGTCGTCGTCGGCTACCAGGGATGGCGCTGGTGGAGCGCGCGGCATGCGCTCGAAGCGTCGGCGCTCTACGCCGCGGTCGACGCCGCCTCGGGCAGCAAGGACATGGCGAAGGCGAAGGACGCCGTTGCAGACCTCACCGATCGCTACGCCCGCACCGGCTACGCCGCGCGCGCGGAGCTCGTCTACGCGAAGATGCTCTACGACGCGGGCGACCACAAGGCCGCGCTGGCGCAGCTCGACGGGGCCGTTGAGCACACGTCGGAAGACGCGCTGAAGGCGATCGCGCGTTACCGGATCGCGCAGATTCACATCGACGACGGGCAATACGACGCCGCGCTTGCCGCGCTCGACGCCGCGCACCCGCCGAGCTTCGACGGCATGTTCGCGGACCTTCGCGGCGACGCACTCGCCGCGGCCGGCCGCAATGCCGACGCGCGCAAGGCGTATCAGACCGCGCTCGCCAAGCTCGACGCGAAGTCGCCGTACCGCAATTACGTGCAGCTCAAGCTCGATTCGCTGCCCGTCCGGGCGCAGGCTGCCGCGCAGGGCGGCACCAACGTGTCGGTGGCGGGTACCGCTTCGGCGGCAGTTGCCGGATCGGCTGCGGCTGCGGCTACGGCAACCGCGCCGGTCAAGCCATGACGCTGCGCGGCGCGCTCCCGAGTCTCGCTGTCGCGCTCGCAGCGGCCGCGCTCGTCGCCGGCTGCAAGAGCCTGTCGTCGGACTCGCTGACACTGCCGACGATTCCGCCACCTTCGTTCGACTGGCTGACCGGGGGTTCGAACAAGCCCGGTCCGCTCCCTGCGCTGACCGCCAGGGCAACAGCGAGCGTGATCTGGCGCGCCGAGATCGGCAAGGCGGGTCCGGGCTTCGCCCCGGCGATCACGCCCGAGGCGGTCTATGCTGCTGCACAGGACGGCACGCTGATGCGCTTCGATCCGGCGACCGGGCGCAGCGTGTGGCGGATCAGCGCCGGGCAGAAGCTCGAGGCGGGGCCCGGCGCCGGTACGGCGCTCGTCGTGGTAGGCACCGATCAGGGCAAGGTGCTCGCGTTCGGCGCCGACGGCAAAGCGCGCTGGACCGGCCAGGTTTCGAGCGAGGTGATCTCGCCACCGATCGTCGTTGGCAACATCGTCGTCGTCCAGTCAGGCGATGGAAGAATCTACGGACTCGCCGCGGACACCGGCAAAACGCAGTGGGTCGACCCGCGAACGCTGCCGTCGCTGACGATCCGCAACAATGCCGGGGGCGTCGAGACGCGCGGCGCGGTGTTCGTCGGCATGGCCGGCGGGAGCCTCCTCGCCATCGCCACCGAGACCGGGGCCATCGGCTGGGAGGGAACGGTGGCGGTACCGAAAGGATCGACCGAGCTCGACCGGATCGTCGACGTCACCAGCCTGCCGTTCGTCGACGAGAACGAGGTCTGCGCCGCAGCCTATCAGGGGCGCGTTGCGTGCTTCGACGTCGTGCGTGGCACGCTGCTGTGGACGCGCGACATTTCGAGCCTCGCCGGCATCACCGGAGACACGTCGCGCCTCTACGTCGTTGCAGCCGATGGCAGCATCCAGGCACTCGACCGCACGAACGGCGCATCGGTGTGGAAGCAGGACGTGCTCGCCAAGCGCAGGATCGGCGGGCCGCAGGTCATCGGCGACGACGTCGCGGTGATCGACGTCCAGGGCTACCTGCACCTCGTGGCGCGCGCCGACGGCCGTTACATCGGCCGCCTCGCCACCGATGGCAGCGCGGCGACGGCACAGCCGGCCCGGTTCGGCAACGGCATCCTGTGGCAATCGCAGAAGGGCGATCTCTACGCGGTCACCGCGAGGTGACCGCGCAGCCGCGCCGCCGGCCCGAGGCCGGTCGCGGACCACGACAACGATGTTGCCAACCATCGCCCTCGTCGGCCGTCCCAACGTCGGCAAGTCGACTCTGTTCAACCGCCTGACGAAGAGCCGCAACGCGCTCGTCGCGGACATTCCGGGCCTGACGCGCGATCGTCATTACGGTCGCGCGCGCGCAGGCGAGCGCGACTACATCGTCGTCGACACCGGCGGCTTCGAGCCCGTCGCGACCGCGGGACTCCTGTACGAGATGGCGAAGCAGGCGCGTACGGCGATCGCCGAATGCGACGCCGTGGTGTTCGTCGTCGACGCGCGCTCCGGGGTGGCGCCGCAGGATCGCGAGATCGGCGAGCTGCTGCGCCGCTCGGGGCGCCCGGTGATCGTCGCCGTCAACAAGGCCGAGGGGATGCCGGGCGAGCGCGCGACGGCCGATTTTCACGAGTTGGCGCTCGGCGAGCCGTATCCGATCTCGGCGGCGCACGGCGAGAACGTCCGCGACCTCGTCGAGATCGCGCTCGATCGCTGCGCCGCGCCGGCCGAGGCGGCGGCGTCCGCGGACGACGGCGAAAGCGGCGAGGACGCCGCTTCCGCCGGGCGCATCGTCGTCGCGATCGTCGGCCGGCCCAACGTCGGCAAGTCGACGCTCGTCAACGCGCTCCTCGGCGAGGAGCGAGTGATCGCGTTCGACGAGCCCGGCACGACGCGCGATTCGATCCGCCTCGACTTCGAGCAGCGCGGACGTCGCTACACGCTGATCGACACCGCGGGCGTACGCCGTCGCGCGAAGGTCGACGGCACGATCGAGAAATTCTCGGTGATCAAGACGCTACAGTCGATCGCCGACGCGCACGTCGTCGTACTGCTGCTCGACGCCGTCGAGGGGATCAGCGAGCAGGACGCGCACCTCGCCGGGCACGTGCTCGAAGAGGGTCGCGCGCTCGTCGTCGCGATCAACAAGTGGGATGCCGCGACGCACGAACAGCGCGAGGCCGTGCGGCGCGACATCGAGCGCAAGCTCGCCTTCACGGACTTCGCGCAGCAGCAGCCGATTTCGGCACGCCAGCGGCACGGCCTGTCCGCGCTGCTCGAAGGCGTCGACGCCGCCTACGCCGCGGCGATGGCGCGTCTGCCGACGCCGCGTCTTACGCGCGCGCTGCAGCAGGCCGTGCTGCGCCAGCAGCCCCCGCGCGCGGGCATGGTGCGCCCGAAGCTGCGCTACGCCCATCAGGGAGGCATGAATCCGCCGATCGTCGTGATCCACGGATCTGCGCTGCGCCACGTGCCGGCCGCGTACCGGCGCTATCTGGAACATTTCTTCGCCGACGCGTTCAAACTGCGCGGCACCCCGCTTAGGATAGAATTCAAGACGGGCGCCAACCCCTGGGCGGACACTACCGCACGCCGCTAGCGCGACCCGTGCCACAGGGTGGGGAGTCGCGCAGGTTCGCCGGCCGCGCCGCGCGGACCGGGTGCACGACGCGGGACCAATCGAGACGCGGAGCCGATCGATGAGCAACAAAGGGCAAATGCTACAAGACCCGTTCCTCAACACCCTGCGCAAGGAGCACGTGCAGGTTTCGATCTACCTGGTGAACGGGATCAAACTGCAGGGTCAGATCGAGTCGTTCGACCAGTACGTCGTGCTGCTCAAGAACACTGTCACGCAGATGGTCTACAAGCACGCGATCTCCACGGTGGTGCCATCGCGGCCGGTCGCGATGCCGCACCCGAATCACGGCCACGAGGCCGAGCCCTGATTTGCGCGGGCGGGTCGCTGCCGGCACGCCCGCGGGCGCCTGAGCTTGTTCGAGCGTCCGGCAGGCCGTGACAGGGCGCTCGTCGTCGCCCTCGACGTCGACGGCGAGCGTCGCACAGGGCGGCGCGAGGAGATCGCTGCGCTCGCCGCCTCGGCCGGAGCGACGGTCGTCGGCGAGCTCGGCGGGCACCGCGCGCGCCCCGACCCAGCGCTGTTCGCCGGTCGCGGCAAGGTCGAGGAGATCGCCGACCGCAGGCGCGAATCGGCGGCCGATGTCGTTATCTTCGACCACGCGCTTTCCGGCGTCCAGCAGCGCAACCTCGAGCGCGCGCTCGAGTGCCGCGTCGTCGACCGGACGAGCCTGATCCTCGACATCTTCGCGCAGCGAGCGCGCAGCGCCGAGGGCAAGTTGCAGGTCGAGCTCGCGCAACTCTCGCACATGGCGACGCGCCTCGTCGGCGGCTGGACCCACCTCGAGCGTCAGAAGGGAGGCATCGGCCTGCGCGGACCCGGCGAGACGCAGCTCGAAACCGACCGGCGCCTGATCACGCAGCGCGTCAAGCTGCTGCGCGAGCGGCTGCGTCGCGTCGCCACACGGCGCTCGACGCAGAACCGCGCGCGCCACCGCGCCGATCTGCGCACGGTCGCGCTGATCGGCTACACGAACGCCGGCAAGTCGACGCTCTTCAATCGTCTGACCGGCGCCCGCGTCTATGCGGCGGACCAGCTGTTCGCGACGCTCGACACGACGCTGCGCCGCGCGCATGCGCCCGGCGCACGGTCGCTCGTGCTCTCCGACACCGTCGGCTTCATCCACGACCTCCCGCACGACCTCGTGGCGGCGTTCGCCGCAACGCTCGCCGAGGCCGGTGACGCCGATCTGCTGCTGCACGTGATCGACGCGAGCGCGCACGATCGAGACGAGCAGGTTGCTGCCGTCCTGCGGCTGCTCGCGGAAATCGGCGCATCGGACGTGCCGCGGATCCGGGTATTCAACAAGTGCGACCTCGCCGGGCTCGACGCCGGGATCGAGCGCGATGGCTGTGGTAACATCGGCACGGTTCGCGTCAGTGCTGCGACCGGCGCCGGGGTCGACCTCCTGCGCACGGCTCTGGCCGAACGTTTTCCGCTCGACTCCAACGTTCACGCAACGTCCACGACTGCGCAAACCGGCTGACCGGGGCCCGCGCAACTCGTCTTCGCCGCCCATGCCGAACATCCCGATGGCCCCGTCGTGTCGCTGAACGACCCGCAATGGGGAAAGCGCGGTGGCGGCGGCCCACCCGATCTCGACGAGATCTGGCGCAACGTCAACCGCCGGATGAGCGAGCTCTTCGGGCGCAAGCCGCCGCAGGAGCCCCACGAAGGCGGTCCTCCTCCGGGTGGCGTGCCAGTGGCCGGGCTAATGTGGCTGGTCGCGCTCGTCATCGTGATCTGGGTCGCGAGCGGCTTCTACATCGTCGATGCCGGGCGCCGCGGCGTGGTCACGCGCTTCGGCCGCTATACGGAGACGACGCTGCCCGGTCCGCGCTGGCACCTGCCGTGGCCGGTCGAGGCGGTCCAGCTCGTCGATTTCTCGCAGGTCAAGACGATCGAGATCGGCTATCGCAACACGCCGAAGAACAAGATCGACGCCGAGGCGGTGATGCTGACCGAGGACGAGAACATCATCGACATCGAGTTCGCGGTCCAGTACAACCTGAAGAGCGCTGCGGATTACGTATTCAACAACCGCCAGCCCGACCAGATCGTCGCCTACGTCGCCGAGTCGGCCATCCGTGAGGTGGTCGGCAAGAGCAAGATGGACTTCGCGCTCTACGAGGGCCGCGAGCAGATTGCGAATCAGGCCCAGCAGCTGATGCAGCAGATGCTCGACCGCTACCGCACCGGCGTGTTCGTGCAGCAGGTGACGCTGCAGAACGTGCAGCCGCCCGACAAGGTGCAGGCCGCGTTCGACGACGCGGTCAAGGCCGGCCAGGACCGCGAGCGCCTGAAGAACGAGGGCCAGGCCTACGCCAACAACGTCGTGCCGCGGGCGCGCGGGATGGCGGCGCGTCTCCTCGAAGAGGCAAACGGCTACACGTCGGAGGTCGTCCAGCGCGCCGAAGGGGACACGCAGCGCTTCGACCAGGTGCTCACGCAGTACGAGAAGGCGCCAGAAGTCACGCGTGAGCGCCTCTACCTCGACACGATGCAATCGGTACTCGCGAACACGAGCAAAGTCGTCGTCGACCAGAAGAATGCAGGTAACCTGCTCTATCTCCCGCTCGACAAGCTGATCGACCACGCGAGTTCCGTTGCGTCGCCGGCCACGCCCGAGTCGCCGCCGGCCGCGTCCGATTCAGGGTCGGGCTCCTCCGCCGGCAAGGCGGGCGCATCCGCTGCGGGCTCGTCCGACGGCACATCGGGCTACGATCCGTCGCGCTCGCGCGACGCGCTGCGCAACCGCGAGGGGCGCTGACCCGATGAAACTGACGCTCCCCGCCCTCGCCGTCGTCGTCGCAGTGCTGTTCGTCGTGTCGCAGTCGATCTACACGGTCGACCAGCGCAAGTACGCGATCAAGTTCCAGCTCGGCGAGATCATCGAGACGAAGTCGGATGCCGGGCTGTACTTCAAGTGGCCGTTCATCCAGAACGTCAAGTACTACGACAAGGTGAACCTGACGCTCGACAACCCCGAGCCCGACCGCATGACGACGTCCGAGAAGAAGCCTCTTCTCGTCGACTTCGTCGTGCTGTGGAAGATCATCGACGTGCGCCAGTACTACGTGTCGGTGCAGGGTGACGAGGAAGCTGCCCGCCGGAGGCTTGCGCAGACGGTGCGCGCGAACCTCGCGCAGGAATTCAACAAGCACGACGTCCACGAGGCGATCTCCTCCGCGCGCGACAAGATCACTTCGGTCACGCAGCAGAAGGCGAATGCCGACGCGAAATCGATCGGCGTCGAGGTGATCGACGTGCGGCTGCGGCGCGTCGAGCTCCCTCCCGATGTGACGGGTCCGGTCTACCAGAGGATGGAATCCGAGCGGCGCCGTGTCGCCAACGAGCTTCGCTCGATGGGGGCGGCAGAATCCGAGCAGATCCGTGCCGACGCCGACCGTCAGCGCCAGGTGATCCTCGCCGACGCGTACCGACAGGCGCAGAAGATCAAGGGCGACGGTGACGCGAAGGCGTCGCTGATCTACGGGCAGGCCTACGGCAAGAATCCCGAGTTCTATGCGTTCTATCGCAGCCTCGACGCGTACAAAGCGGCGTTCCAGGGGCGGCGTGACCTGATGGTGCTCGATCCCAGCTCGCAGTTCTTCCGTTATTTCAAGCAGGACGGCAACGCCAAGGTGCCCGCGGGCGCCAAAGCCAGATAGGCTGTCGCCGCGGGCCGAAGGACGGGGAATCGCGTGTCTGAGACGCTGTGGACTGCGCTGGCGCTCGTTCTGGTCCTCGAGGGGCTGCTGCCCTTCGTCGCGCCGCGGCTGTGGCGCGACAGCTTCAGGCGCCTCACCGAGCTCACCGACGGCCAGCTTCGCTTCGTCGGCGTGCTCTCCATCGGCATCGGGCTCGTCGGGCTCTTTCTCACCGGCAATGCATAAGTGGCTCCTCCCCGATGCGATCGACGACCTCCTCCCCGACGAGGCGATCGTCGTCGAGCGTCTGCGCAGGGTGCTGCTCGATCACTTCGGCGGTGCCGGCTACCGGCTCGTGCGTCCGCCGCTCGTCGAGCATCTCGAATCGCTGCTGACCGGAAGCGGCCGTGATCTCGAGCTGCAGACTTTCAAGGTCGTCGACCCGATGTCGGGGCACCTGCTCGGCGTGCGGGCCGACATCACGCCGCAGGTCGCGCGAATCGACGCCCACCTCCTCAACGAAACGGGACCGACGCGCCTGTGTTACGCGGGAAGCGTGCTTCGCACGAGTTCCGGAGGTCCAGGCGCGACGCGCGAGGTGATGCAGGTCGGAGCCGAGCTCTTCGGCGAGCCAGGCATCGAAGCCGACCGCGAGGTGATCACCCTGCTCGCGTCGGCGCTCTGCGCCGCAGGCGTGCAGCAGGTTCACCTCGATCTCGGCCACGTCGGCATCTATCGCGCGCTGGCAGCCGGGGCGGGCCTTGCCGGCAACGGCGAGAGCGAAGACGTTTTCGACGCGCTTCGACTCAAGGACCGGCCGGCGGTGACCGCGCTGACCTCGCGCCTGCCGCGCGCGTGGGGTGATGCGATGGTCGCCCTGACGACGCTCTACGGACCCGCCGCCGAAGTGCTGGCGGCTGCGCGGCGCACGCTCCCCGACATCCCGGCCGTCGCCAACGCGCTCGCGACGCTCGAGGACCTTGCCGCGTCGGCGGCGGCGCAGGTGCACGAGATCCACGTCGATCTCGGCGATTTGCGCGGCTATCATTACCACAATGGCGTGATCTTCTCGTCCTATGTAACAGGCTCACCGACGCCCGTCGGCAACGGTGGACGCTACGATGGCATCGGTCGCGCCTTCGGGCGCTCGCGGCCCGCAACCGGCTTCACGCTCTACCTACGCCAGCTTACCGGTCTCATCGGTGGCACCTGAACCTTCGACACGCGACGCACGCTACCCATGGGCAAGAACGTAGTCGTCATCGGCGCGCAATGGGGCGACGAGGGCAAGGGCAAGGTCGTCGACTGGTTGACCGAGAACGCCCAGGGGGTTGTCCGCTTCCAGGGCGGGCACAATGCCGGCCACACGCTGGTGATCGGCGGCAAGCGCACGGTGCTGCGCCTGATTCCGTCGGGTGTCCTGCGCCGCGACGTCGCCATCCTGATCGGCAACGGCGTCGTGCTGTCGCCGTCCGCGCTGATGCAGGAGATCGGCGAGCTCGAGGCCGCGGGCGTCGACGTCCGCTCGCGGCTGGCGATCTCACCCGCGTGCCCGCTCGTGCTGCCGATCCACGAGGCGCTCGACCGCGCGCGCGAGGCTGCGCTTGGCGACACTCTGAAGATCGGCACGACCGGTCGCGGCATCGGCCCCGCGTACGAGGACAAGATCGCGCGGCGCGCGCTGCGTGTGCAGGACCTCGCCGATCCCGAGCGCTTCGCGGCCAAGCTCGAGCAGCTTCTCGACCTGCACAACTTCACGCTCGCCCACTACTACAAGTGCCCGCCGCTGCCGTTCGCACCGATGCGCGACGAGGCGCTGGCGCTCGCCGGGCGGATCACTCCGATGGTGTCCGACGTCGCCTCGGCGATCCAGCGCGCCCGCGCGCGCGGGGACTCGCTGCTGTTCGAAGGCGCGCAGGGCGCGCTGCTCGACGTCGACCACGGCACCTACCCGTACGTGACGAGCTCGAACTGCCTTGCTGGGGCGGCGGCGACCGGGACCGGCATCGGACCGCAACTTCTCGATTATGTGCTCGGCATCGTCAAGGCGTACACGACGCGCGTCGGTGCCGGGCCTTTCCCGACCGAGCTCACCGACGCGACCGGTGCGGCGCTCGCGAAACGCGGCAACGAATTCGGCTCGGTCACCGGACGGCCACGGCGTTGTGGCTGGATCGACATTCCGATGCTCGCCCGCTCGCTTCAGTTGAATGGCGCCGACGGCCTGTGCATCACCAAGCTCGATGTCCTCGACGGCTTCGACGAGATCCGCATCTGCACGCACTATGACATCGACGGCACCGTTGCCACGCTGATCCCGAGCGGCGCCGACGCCGTCGCGCGCTGCAGGCCGGTCTACGAGACGCTGCCGGGATGGACCGCGAGCACGGTCGGCGCGCGGAGCTTCGCGGCGCTCCCCTCCGCCGCACGCGCCTATCTCGAGCGCATCGAGGCGCTCACCGGCGTGCCGATCGCGATGGTGTCGACAGGTCCCGACCGCGACGAGACGATCCTCGTTCACCATCCGTTCCGCTGAGCCCGAGGCCACGCACGGAGGCGCCCTTGAGTCTGCATGTCGATTGGCACCAGTACAATCGTCTCGTCGAACGCCTCGCGCTCATCGTCTACGACGCGAATTTCCGGTTCGACCAGATCATCTGCATCGCCCGCGGCGGCCTTCGCGTCGGCGACGTGCTGTCACGGATCTTCGATCAGCCGCTCGCCATCCTCTCGACGCACTCCTACGCCGCCGAGGGCGGGACGATCCGCGGCGAGCTGGTGATCGCCGAGCACATGACGATGACGCGGCCGCGTCTCGGCGAGCGCGTGCTGCTCGTCGACGACATGGTGGACTCAGGCCATACGCTCGCCGCCGTGCACGCCGAACTGCCGCACCGCTTTCCGCACATCACCGAGCTGCGCACGGCCGTGCTGTGGTGGAAGGCGAGCTCGGTGTTCAAGCCCGATTACTGCGTCGACTACCTCGCCGACAGCCCGTGGATCCACCAGCCGTTCGAGATCTACGACAGCCTCGATCCGGCGACACTTCGGGAGCGGCTCGCCGCGACTGCATGAGCGCTTTCTGACGCGCAATCACCGCGGCGCGTCGGCAGGCGACGCGTCAGCGAGCGCTGTGGCATAGGTCAAATTGCGGTCCAAGACTTCGGCAATTCGTGTCGCATAGGCGGACACTCCGGGGGCCACTCCCCCGGACGGACTTCAAGCCCGCACGCCAGACGCCAGTCAAATTTCGGCACAAATGTCCATATGCGAAGAATTTTCGCAATTCACGGTCCCGCGCCCGCAGCCCAATAAGTCGCTGTTCTACTTGGCAGAATCCGCGTTCATCACCAGTCACACATTGCTTTCGTCAAAATAGTGTTCTCGAGAGAGGAGTCCAAAGGCCGTCCGACCTAGCCAGAAATGTACAGGCGGCTTCCTCGAGCGCGTCTGGTACTGGCGCAGGTGACTGCCCGTGACGACGGCTCATCGGACCCATCCCGCGGAGTTCCGTTACCGCGTTACTGGTCGTGACCCTAACCCAGGATTTCGTACCGATTTGAAGTAGAAGATCCGGCACAATTTTGACCCTGGAAGGAGGGTGTGCCGTGAAGTGGAGCAAGTACAGCGAAGAGCAGATTGCCTTCGCGCTGAAGCAGGCCGAGGTCGGCACGCCGGTCGAGGAGGTGTGTCGCAAGATGGGCATTTCGACGCCACGTTCTACAACTGGCGGAAGAAGTACGGCGGCTTGGGTCCGTCGGAGTTGCGACGGCTGCGACAGCTCGAGGAAGAGAACAGCAAGTTGAAGCACCTGGTGGCCGATTTGTCGCTCGACAAGGCGATGCTGCAGGACGTGCTCGCAAAAAACTCTAAAGCCTTCCCGCAGGCGCCGCATGGTGGCGGACTTGATGCAGCGCTATGGCGCAAGTCAGACCCAGGCGTGCGCTGTGCTGCGGATCTCCCGGTCGGTGTACAGCTACCGGTCACGGGCGCGCGACGCGCGGCCGCTGGTAGCGCGCATCGTCGCCGTACGCGGCAAGCCACGAACGATCAAGACCGGCAATGGCAGCGAGTTCATCTCCAAGGCGATGGATCGCTGGGCGTATGAACACGGCGTCGAACTCGACTTCTCGCGTCCCGGCAAGCCGACCGATAACGCCAAGGTCGAATCGTTTAACGGGCGATTCCGCGCCGAGTGCCTGAACGCGCATTGGTTCTTGTCGCTCGCCGACGCGCAGCGCAAAATCAAGGCGTGGCGCGAGTACTATAACCAGGCGCGTCCCCACTCTGCTCTGGGGTGGACGACACCTGCCGAATTCGCCCGCCAGGCGGAGCGTTCAGCCCAATCGTGGGTCGCAACGGAGCCGGAAATTTCCACCTCCGATCGGTACTGAATCGGGTTCAGCCTCAAGTCCAAGGGCGCGCCAAATCAACCTCTTCGCTCGCCGAATCCGGTAGCGGCATCTCTTCGGATCGAAGTGTTGTCCGATCGGTCGTTGCCGCGGAAGCCTGCCGCAAGAAGTTTTGGCATACATCGAGAACGGCTTCGCCACAGCGGCTCACGTCGCCGCGCCCGGTTGATCCTGAAGGGAGTTTATTATGTTCGTTACCGCACAGACCCACATAAATCACCTTTCTATGGTGCTCAGATGGAAATCAACTTTCGGGAAGCCGTGTCGATTACCGAAGCAATACGCCGGAACCATATTCTGGATGCACTTTCCCCTGAAGTTCTGGGCCGGCTTGCTGTGCACCTTGAACTCGTGCCTTTCGCCTTGGGCCAGGTGGTCTACGAGTCCGGCGCCGCGATGAGCCATGTGTACTTCCCCATGGACTCGATCGTTTCGCTGCTGTATGTAATGGAAAACGGCGCCTCCGCCGAGATCTCTGTTGTGGGCAATGAGGGCCTCGTTGGTGTTTCGCTGTTTCTGGGGGGCGAAAGCACGCCGAGCCGGGCCGTCGTGCAAAGCGCGGGCAGTGCCTACCGACTGTTGCGCGTGCGGCTCAAGGAGGAATTCAATCGACACGGCGAACTCCTCACGGTCATATTGCGATACACGCAATGTCTGATCACGCAGATGGCGCAAACTGCCGTCTGTAACCGGCATCACACGCTGGACCAACAGCTTTGTCGCTGGCTGCTGTTGTCGCTGGACCGTTTAGCAGGCGACAGCTTGGCGATGACCCAGGAGCTGATCGCCAATATGCTTGGAGTGCGACGCGAGGGTGTGACAGAAGCCACGGGCAAGCTGCAGCATGCGGGCGTGATTCGCTACGTGCGGGGGAAAATCACTGTCATCGATCGGGCCGGCCTCGAAGCACGCAGCTGCGAGTGCTATGCCGTAGTCAAGGCCGAGACCGACCGCCTGATGCCGTATTTTGCCAAGGCCACGTCGCTTGCCGCGCATCGGCCCAAGCCAGGGATTCAGGTGCGTACGCAATCGAACTGATGTCGACCGCCTGACGCATCACTGCCACATCATCGCTTCACCAAATAGGCCGCCGCATTCGGCGACCCGAAGGAAAATGGAATAGCAATGCGCCGCCAGCTTGGCTGAACGGCGGGTAACCCAGTTCGTCGAGAATTACCAGGTCGGCGTAGGCCAGGCGATGCGCGATCTGGCGTTGCTTGCCGCAGGTCTTCTCCAATTCCAGCGCATTCACCTGCTCGATGGAGGGAAAGAAGCTCACCCGCCGGCGATGCGGTTCGAGCGCCTGCACGCCGGAGGCGTTGGCCAGGTGGGTGTTGCCGGTGCCGGGGCCACCCACCAGCACCACGTTCTGCGCCTGCTCCTGGAAGTCGCAGCGGTGCAGTTGCCGCACCAGCGCCTCGTTGGCCACACTCTGGGTCGTAAGCTTCCCCTCGCGGTAGACAGCGCGGACTGGACTTTTCTGGCAGGATTTTGTGCCGGAGGGAAGTCCGATGAAGAAGTCACGGTTCACCGAATCGCAAATTGTGGCGATTCTG
>JAICXH010000037.1 GCA_025981645.1 Burkholderiales bacterium | reverse complement strand
CGGCGCGATGCGCGCGCTCGCGAACGCGCTGCGCCAGGCGACGCTGCACGAGATCGCGGGTGCAGCGCACGCGCCCTTCCTGTCGCATCGCGATGCTTTCTTCGAGGCGCTCGACGGCGTCGTGGTGCCAGGCGGCGCGGCAGCAGCGGCGGGCGGCGCCGATGGCTGACCGGCACGAGGCCGATCCGCAGGCCGATCCGCAGGCGGTCGATCCGCGCGCGGTGCGCGCCGGCTTCGCGCGCGCGGCCGCGAGCTACGACCGTGCTGCGGCGCTGCAGCGCGAGATCGGATCGCGGATGATGCAGCGGCTCGATGTCGTCAGGATCGCGCCGCGCGCGATCCTCGATGCGGGCTGCGGCACCGGCGAAGCGCTCGCCGAACTCGCCGCGCGCTATCCGCACGCGCGTCTGCTCGGCATCGACTGCGCGTATCCGATGGTCGCATCGGCGCGGCGACGCAGCGACGCCGGCGCGTCGCTGCTGCGCCGGCTGCTGCGGCCGGTCGCGGGTGGCCTCGGTGGCGGGGCACCTTGGCTCGTCTGCGCGGACCTGCTGGCGCTTCCGCTGGCGCCACGTTCGATCGATCTCGTGTGGAGCAATCTCGCGCTGCAATGGGTGAATGACCTGCCGGCCGCGTTCGAGGGATTTCGCCGCGTGCTCCGCGTCGGCGGCCTGCTCTCGTTCACCACCTTCGGGCCCGACACGCTGCGCGAGGTGCGCGAGGCGTTTGCCGGGCTCGGGCCGGGCACGCACACGAGCCGCTTCATCGACATGCACGACATCGGCGACATGCTGGTGCACGGCGGCTTTGCCGATCCGGTGATGGACATGGAGACGCTCACGCTGACCTACGCGACGCCGCAGGCGATGCTGGGCGAGCTGAAGGCGATCGGCGCGAGCAACCGGACGCTCGGCAGGCCGCGCGGCCTCACCGGCAGGAAGACCTGGGCCGCGATGCTCGCGCGTCTCGAAGTACTGGCGAAGGACGGGCGCATTCCGGCGACCTTCGAGGTGGTCTACGGGCATGCCTGGAAGGCCGAGCCGACGCGGACTCCCGAGGGCCACGCGATCGTCACGCTGATGCGCCCGGGCGCCGCACGATGAGCGCCGGCAGCGAGGGTGGCCGCGCGATGGCGCGGGGCGTGTTCGTCACCGGCACCGACACCGGCATTGGCAAGACCCGGGTCGCCGTCGCGCTCGTCGCTGAACTCGCTGCGGCGGGGCTTCGCGCCGTCGGCATGAAGCCCGTGGCCGCGGGGATCGACGCCGGCGCCGACGTCAACGAGGACGTCGCGGCGCTGGCTGCCGCCGGCAACGTCGATGTACCGCTCGCCCTGCGCAACCCCTACGCGTTCGGCGCGGCGGTCGCGCCGCACCTCGCCGCCCGCGACGACGGTGTGCGCATCGACATCGACGTCATCGCGCGTGCGTTCGTGACACTCTGCGGCTGCGCCGACGCCGTCGTCGTCGAGGGCGCGGGCGGCGCGCTGGTCCCGCTCGGTACGGGCAGCGACATGCTCGACGTCGCGCGGGTGCTGCGGCTGCCGGTGCTGCTCGTCGTCGGCATGCGTCTCGGCTGTCTCAACCACGCGCTCCTCTCGGTGCTCGCGATCCGCGCGCGCGGCCTCGAGCTCGCCGGGTGGGTGGCGAACGAGCTGCCGCCCGGCATGCCTCGATGCGCGGACAACGTGGCGACCCTCCGCGCTGCGCTCGGTGTTGCGCCGATCGCAACGATTGCGCCGGACGCGCCGTTCCGGTTCGATTCCGCGGCGCTTGCGGCACTGAAGTGGCGCTGATCCGTGCTAGTATCGGCAGGGTTTGCGCTGCGCGCTCGCGCGGCGCCGGCCGTATTTCCAGGACAGAATTCCGGGACAGAAACGACATGCGCCGGGCAGGAATGGACCAGGGCGGCACCGGCTTAGCCGCAAGCGGGGAGAACATGGTGGGGACAGTAAGGGGCGGCGCGCGCCGTCGTTGGGTCGCGACGCTCGCCGCCGCATTGCTCGTGTTCCCGGGCATCGCTTTCGCGGACTGGGCATGGAACTTCCAGCCACCCGCGTCGCCGATCGCCGACCAGATCGAGCACCTTCATGAGCTGATCTTCTGGATCTGCGTCGTGATCTTCGTCGGCGTGTTCGGGACGATGTTCTACATCCTGATCAAGCACCGCAAGTCGGTCGGGCACCAGGCGGCGCAGTTCCACGAGAACACCACGATCGAGATCGCGTGGACAGTGGTCCCGTTCCTGATTCTCGTGTTCATGGCGTGGCCCGCCACCAAGGTCGTGCTCGCGATGCACGACACCTCCGCGCCCGACATGACGATCAAGGTCACCGGGTATCAGTGGAAATGGAACTACGACTACATCGACGAGGGCTTCAGCTTCTATTCGACGCTCTCGACGTCGCTCGACCAGATCCAGAACCGCCAGCCGAAGGACCCACACTACCTGCTCGAAGTCGACAACCCGCTCGTCGTTCCGGTCGGGGAGAAGGTGCGCGTGCTGGTCACCGCCGGCGACGTCATTCATTCGTGGTGGGTACCGGCCTTCGGCCTCAAGCAGGACGCCATTCCCGGATTCGTCCGCGACACGTGGTTCAAGGCCGACAAGGTCGGGATCTTCCGCGGCCAGTGCGCCGAGCTCTGCGGCAAGGAGCATGGCTTCATGCCGGTGGTCGTCGAGGTGAAGTCGAAAGACGACTACGCGAAGTGGCTCGCCGCCGAGAAGCAGAAGCTCGCCGCCGCGACCGAGAACCCCGACAAGGTGTGGACGCTGGACGAGCTCGTCGCGCACGGAAAGCAGGTGTTCGACGGCAACTGCGCCGCCTGCCACCAGCCGACGGGCACCGGCAACGCTGCGATCGGAGCACCCGCGCTCGTCGGCGACAAGGTCGTGCTCGGTCCGGCACAGCACCAGATCGACGTCGTGCTGAACGGCCAGACCAATGGCGTCCTGCAGCATCCGCCGGCGGGCGGCAAGATGCCGTCATGGGCGCAGCTCTCGGACGTCGACATCGCGTCGGCGATCACCTACACGCGCAACAGCTGGGGCAACAAGGCCGAGCAGAACGTCGTTCAGCCGAAGGACGTCAAGGCCGAGCGTAAATAGGCCGGAAGGAGTCGAGATGAGCAGCATCACACAGCCGATCGGCGGACACGGAGACGCGGCCGGCGGCCACGAGCACCACCCGTCGGGGATCATGCGTTGGATCACGACGACGAATCACAAGGACATCGGCACGATGTACCTGTGGTTCTCGTTCACGATGTTCCTCGTCGGGGGCGTCTTTGCGCTCACGATCCGCTCCGAGCTGTTCGAGCCGGGCATGCAGATCCTGCGTCCCGAGCGCTTCAACCAGCTCATCACGCTGCACGGGCTCATCATGATCTTCGGCGCACTGATGCCCGGCGCCGTCGGCTTCGCCAACTGGATGATCCCGATGCAGATCGGCGCGCCGGACATGGCGTTCGCGCGGATGAACAATCTCAGCTTCTGGCTGCTGCCGCCGGCGGCGATCATGCTGCTCCTCGGCCTCTTCGTTCCCGGCGGTGCGCCGGAGACCGGCTGGACGCTCTATCCGCCGCTGTCGATCCAGCAGGGCATGGGGATGGACCTCACGATCTTCGCGATCCACATCATGGGCGCGTCGTCGATCATGGGGTCGATCAACATCATCACGACGATCCTCAACCTGCGCGCGCCCGGCATGACGATGATGAAGATGCCGCTGTTCTGCTGGTCGTGGCTGATTACCGCCTACCTGCTGATCGCCGTGATGCCGGTGCTCGCGGGCGCGGTCACGATGCTGCTCACCGACCGCCACTTCGGCACCTCGTTCTTCGACGCGGCGGGTGGCGGCGACCCGGTCCTGTTCCAGCACGTGTTCTGGTTCTTCGGCCACCCCGAGGTCTACATCATCATCCTGCCGGCGTTCGGGCTGATCTCCGAGGTCATCCCGACCTTCTCACGCAAGCCGCTGTTCGGCTACGCGTCGATGGTCTACGCGCTCTGCGCGATCGCGATCCTCTCGTTCCTCGTCTGGGCGCACCACATGTTCACCGTCGGCCTGCCGGCCGCGGGCATCCTTTTCTACATGTACGCGACGATGCTGATCGCGATACCGACCGGGGTGAAGGTGTTCAACTGGCTGGCGACGATGTGGAAGGGCTCGATCACGCTGGAAGCGCCAATGCTGTTCGCGCTCGGCTTCCTGTTCCTCTTCACCACCGGCGGCTTCACCGGACTGATCCTCGCGATCCAGCCGGTCGATGTGCAGTTCCAGGATACCTACTACGTGGTCGCGCACTTCCACTACGTGATGGTGGCGGGGACGCTGTTCGCGTTCTTCGCGGCGACCTATTACTGGCTGCCGAAGTGGACCGGCCACATGTACAACGAGACGCTGGCCAAGTGGCACTTCTGGGGGTCGTTCATCTTCTTCAACGTGGCGTTCTTCCCGATGCACTTCCTCGGTCTCGCCGGCATGCCGCGCCGCATTCCCGATTACGCGCAGCAGTTCACGAACTGGAACCAGGTGTCGACGGTCGGCGCGTTCGGCTTCGGGCTGTCGCAGTTGATCCTTCTGTACGTCGTGGTGATGTGCATCCGCGGCGGCAAGCCGGCGCCGGCGAAGCCCTGGGAAGGCGCGACGTCGCTCGAGTGGACGCTGCCGTCACCGGCGCCGTATCACTCGTTCCCGACCCCGCCGGTCGTGCAATGACGACCGCAGGCGCCGTTGGCGTGCCTCAGGAAGACGACTTCGAGGCCCGGCGCCGGGCCGCGGCCCGGCGCACCGGCTTCGGGCTGCTGCTCGTCGCGCTGATCTTCTTCTTCGGCTTCATCGCGTCGAGAGTATGGCTGTCCTCCGACGTGTCGATGGGAGTCGTCGGCGCCGCTGTCGTCGTGTTCGTGATCGTCGCGGTCGGGCGGCACCTGCGAAAGTGAACGAGCGCGCGAACCGGAGGCTTCTCGTCAGGCTCGCGCTCGTCGCCGCCGCGATGTTCGGCTTCGGCTACGCGCTCGTTCCGCTCTACTACACGGTATGCGATGCGCTCGGCCTGCGCGACCTCGGTCGTCCTGACACGATCGTCAGCACGCAGGTCGACGCGACACGCACGGTGCGCGTCCAGTTCGACACCAATGTCCGCAGCATGGGATGGCAGTTCACCGCGCTCGAACACACTGCCGAAGTGCACCCCGGCGCGGTGGTGCAGGCCGTGTTTCGGGTGGTCAATGCGACCGGGCACGCGGTCACCGGGCAGGCGATCCCGAGCTACGCACCGCGTCTCGCAGGCGGGTACTTCCGCAAGGTCGAGTGTTTCTGCTTCCAGCGCCAGACGCTCGGACCCGGCGAGACCCGTCTGATGCCGGTGGTCTTCGTGATCGATCCGGCGCTGCCCCGCGACGTCGCGACGATCACGCTTTCCTACACGTTCTTCGAAGTCGAGGGCGCCGGCAATGGCCAGACCGGCGCTTGACACCGACCGGCGCGCGGCCGGCAATCCGATCAGGAGCATCCGATGAGCGCAGCGACGCAGGGCGCAAAGCCCTATTACTTCGTACCGCAACCGTCGCCGTGGCCGATCTTCGGCGCCTGTGCGCTGCTGCTGATGGGCACCGGGGCCGCATTCTGGTTCAACGGCTACGAAGCGGGCCCGTGGATGTGCCTCGCCGGCTTCTGCGTGCTCGTCTACATGATGTTCCACTGGTTCGGGCGCGTGATCGACGAGTCCGAGGGGCGCCTCTACAACAAGAAGGTCGACATCTCGTTTCGCTGGAGCATGAGCTGGTTCATCTTCAGCGAGGTGATGTTCTTCGGCGCGTTCTTCGGCGCGCTGTTCTACGTGCGCAACATCTCGGTGCCCGACCTCGGCGGCGGCACGCTGACGAGCCATTTCCTGTGGCCCGGCTATGCCGCGCAGTGGCCGACGGTGGGCCCGTTCCTGAAGGACGTGTTCACGCCGATGAAGGCGATCGGCATTCCGCTGCTCAACACGATCATTCTCGTGACGTCGGGCGGCACGCTGACCATCGCGCATCATGCGCTGAAGTCCGGTCACCGCGGCAGCCTCAAGTTCTGGCTGTTCGTCACGATCGTGCTCGGCTTCTCGTTCGTCTGCCTGCAGGCCTACGAATACCACCACGCCTACACCGAGTTCAACCTGAAGCTGTCGAGCGGAGTCTACGGGTCGACGTTCTTCATGCTGACCGGCTTTCACGGTTTTCACGTGACGATCGGCGCGACGATGCTGACGGTGATGCTGGTCCGCGCGTTCCGCGGACATTTCGACGCCGAGCACCATTTCGCATTCGAGGCGGCCGCGTGGTACTGGCACTTCGTCGACGTCGTCTGGCTGCTGCTGTTCGTGCTCGTCTACTGGCTCGTCTGAGCGGCGACGTCCGCGTCTTCGGCGCGGTGGCGCGGGCCTTCGCCCGCTTCGCCCCAGACCTGCGACGCGGGCCATTTCCCGCGCCGCCTGCTTGGCGCGCGGTGTCTGTGTGGCCCGAAGCCGATGCGATCGGATGGCGGCCCGCGTAGCCGGCGAGCGAATGTCAGGTGGGATGCAGCCAGCCCATCCACCACGAGACGACGAGCAGGACGATCAGCGTCATCGACAGCCCGACGCGAATCGCAAGCGTGATCACGACGCGATTGCCGCGACCCTGATCGCGGTACAGGAATACGAGCGCGGTGAACAGCGCGCCGACGATCGCGACGAGGAAGATGATGACAACGACTTTGATGGCGCGCTCCCGCTGCGTCCGAGTGTAGCACCGGCATGAGTGAGCCCGACGCGCGCACCGCGCACGCCTCCCGGAACGCCGGCGCGAAGCAGCGGCGGCCCGCGTGGATCCCGACCGTTGCCGCGCTGATCGCCGTCGCGCTGTTCGTCAGCGCCGGCAATTGGCAGCATCGGCGCCTGCGCGAGAGCGAGGCGCTTCGCGATCGGATTGCGGCGGCCGATCGCGACGAGATGGTCGAGCTTCCGCGTGAAGTCACAGACTGGGGCGCGTGGCGCTTTCGTCATGTTCGCGTCTCCGGCGCCTTCGACGCTGCAGGGCAGATCCTCGTCGACAACGTCATTCACGACGGTCGCGCGGGCTTCGACGTTGTAACGCCTCTCGAGCTCGGCGACGGGCGGCGGGTGCTCGTCGACCGCGGCTGGTTTCCGCTCGGCGGGTCGCGTGCGAACCTCCCGATGCCGCAGCCACCGCCCGGACGGGTGACGCTGCGCGGGCGGATCGATATCCCGACCGAGCACTACCTCGAGCTCGGAGGACGCAAGGCGCCGGCAGGAGCGCTGTGGGAGCACCTCGATCCGCAGCGCTACGCGGCCGCGACCGGAACCGAGGTGCTGCCGATCGTGGTCGATGCGCAGGACGATGCCGCCGGCGAGGGGCTCGTGCGCGCGTGGAATCCGCCCGACTTCGGCATCACGATGCACGAGGGCTACATGCTCCAGTGGTACACGTTTGCGGCGATGGCGGCCGGCCTGTGGGCGTGGTTCACGCTGCGTCCATGGTGGCGCGCACGTCGTGCGCCGGTCGCGGCGCAAGCACCTCACAAGGAGAAGCGACGATGACCGACGAGCGCAGCACATCCGTGCGCGGCGGCACCGACGCGCGCACGCGGCGGCAGATCGCGTTGATCGCGCTCATCGCGATTGCGCCGATCGTGCTCGCGTGGGCTGCCTACCACTTCTGGCCGCGCAGCGAGCGCACCAACTACGGCGAGCTCCTCCCGACACGGGCGATGCCGCGTATCACCGGCGAACGGATCGGCGGCGCGCCCGGGACGTTCGACACCGATGCGCTGCGTGGGCGCTGGCTCGTCCTCTACGCCTCGGGAGCGATTTGCGACCGGAGCTGCGAGGAGGCGCTGTACGCGACGCGGCAGGCGCGCACGCTCCAGAGCGCCGAGCGCGACCGCGTGCTCCGGGTGTGGCTCGTCACCGATGCCGCGCAGCCGGAGCCGCGGATCGCCCGCGAGCATCCGGATCTCGAGATCGCGCGCGTGTCGCCTGCGGCGGTGGCGAGGTTGCCGCGCGGGAGTGGCGCAATCTACCTTGTCGACCCCCTCGGGAACATGGTGCTCGCCTGGCCGGTTGCGCCAGACATCAAGGCGCTCGCGCACGACCTCTCGCATCTGCTGCACGCGTCGCAGATCGGCTAGCTGCACGCCGGAGCGCCGCGGCGTCGCCGGTCGGCGCACAATCGCTTCGCCGACGCTGACGCCGGACTTCGAAGCGGAGCGACAGCGGACCGGTGCGATCCAACGACTACCCCCATGGAGGCATCATGTCGCACTACATCGACGCCATCGTCATTCCCGTTCCCCGCGCCAACCTTGACACCTACAAGCGGATGTCGACGGAATGGGGCAATGCTCACCTTCGACATGGCGCCCTCTATTACTCCGACTCGATCAGCGACGACGTTCAACCGGGCAAGCTCACGTCGTTTCCGCAGGCCGTGAAGCTCGAGGAAGGCGAGGTCATCGCGCTGGCGTGGGTTGTCTACCGAAGCAGGGAGGATCGCGATCGCATCGGCAAGGCGGTCATGGAGGATCCGCAGCTCAAGGAGTCGATGGATCCGTCGAAAATGCCGTTCGACGGCAAGCGCATGTTCTGGGGCGGCTTCCAGAGCATCATCGGACTCGCGCCAGGTCAATAGACGCACGCCAGGCACGTGCCCGCGTTCTCCGCGCGAAGGCAGTTCCGGCACGACGCCGCGCCGCTGCGTGTGATGCCGCGCCCCGTGCGGCGACGGCCAGTCCGCGCAGCGGCGGGAAGTCCGCGCAACGGCGGGCATCGCACGTTCCCCGGCACTGAGGCATGGCGCCTGCGCTAAAATCGGCCCGGAAGCCGAACGCACCGCGCACGTGCACCACGCGCTGAACGCCCCACACCGTGACCACCGCCGCCTACACGCAACTCCGCGCCCGCCAGTTCTTCGCGCTCGCGAAGCCGCGCGTGGTGTCGCTTATCGTATTCACCGCCGTGATCGGCATGTTCCTCGCCGTGCCAGGGATCCCGCCGGCGGGCCCCGTCACTTTCGGCACGCTCGGCATCGCGCTCGTCGCGGGTGCCGCGGCGGCGATCAACTGCCTCGTCGAGCAGAACATCGACCGGCTGATGCGACGTACGAGTTGGCGCCCGCTCCCGCAGGGCCAGCTCACGTCGGCCGAAACGCTCGCCTTCGCGGGCATCTTCGGCGGCGCCGGTCTCGCCATCCTGTACGTGCTCGTCAACCCTCTGACGATGTGGCTGACCCTGGGAACCTTCGTCGGCTATGCGATCGTCTACACGGTGCTGCTGAAGCCCGCGACACCGCAGAACATCGTCATCGGCGGCGCGTCGGGTGCGATGCCGCCGGTGCTTGGCTGGGCTGCGGTCACCGGGCACGTCCCGGCCGAGGCGCTCCTTCTGTTCCTGATCATCTTCGTCTGGACTCCGCCGCATTTCTGGGCGCTCGCGCTTTATCGGCGCGACGACTATGCGAACGCGCGATTGCCGATGCTCCCGGTCACCCATGGCATGCGCTACACGCAGTCGATGGTCGTGCTCTACACGGTCGCCCTCGCTGCGGTGACGCTGCTCCCGTACGCGGTGAGGATGAGCGGGTTGTTCTACCTCGCATCGGCGCTCGTCCTCGGCGGCGTTTTCATCGGCTATGCGCTGCGGCTGCGCGTGGCCTACAGTGACGCCCTCGCACGCAGGACCTTCCGCTACTCGATCGTCTACCTCGCCGCATTGTTCTCGGCGCTCCTGGTCGATCACTACCTGCGTCTTCTGTGAGCGCGTCGTGAGAGCGTTCCCGCGGGCGGCCCTTGTCGCCGTGATGCTCGTCGCGCTGCTCGCCGCGGGGTGCGCGAAACAGGGTCCGAAATTCGAAGCCTCTGACATCACTGGTGCATCGTTCGGCCGCGATTTCGCGCTGCAGGATCCACAGGGCAGGACGCGCACGCTCGAGGACTTCCGCGGCAAGGTGGTCGTGGTGTTCTTCGGCTACACGAATTGTCCCGATGTCTGCCCGGCGACGCTCGCGGCGCTCGCGCAAGCGATGAAGGAGCTCGGCGCCCGCTCCGACCACGTGCAGGTACTGTTCATCACCGTCGATCCCAGTCGCGACACCGCGTCGCTGCTCGCGAAATACGTGCCGGCGTTCGATCCGCGCTTCGTCGGCCTGCGCGGCGACGACGACGCGACGGCGAAGGTCGCGAAGGAGTTTCACGTCATTTACCAGAAGGTTCCCGGCGCGACGCCGGGAAGCTATACGGTCGACCATTCGGCCGGCAGCTACGTCTACGATCCGCAAGGCCGGCTGCGCCTGTATGTCGCCAACGGGCAGGGTCCCGACGTGTTCGCGCACGACATCGGACTCCTGCTCGGTGCACGGTCGTGACTGGCGCGGGCCCGCTCGACGCGGCGGCGTGAGTGGCGCAGGTCACTGTCGCGGACGCGCTGAAGCGCGCTGAGGAGGCGATGCGGCGCGGCGACCTGCGCGCCGCACGAGCCATCCACGGCCAGGTGCTGGCCGCTTTTCCGGACCATGTACCGGCATTGCTCGATGCCGGTGACGCCGCGCTTGCCGACGCCGACTTCGCGGCCGCCGAGCGCTGCTTCCGACGCGCCGCCGGGCTCGACCCCAAGCGCATGTCGCCGGCGATCGGGCTCGCGCAGGCGCTCGCCGGGCAGGATCGCTACGCCGAAGCCAGGGTCGCGCTCGAAGTGCCGCTCGCAGCAGTCCCGCCGAGCCGCGGCGCACTCGCCGCGGCCGCCTGGGTCGCGAACCGCGCGCGCGATTGGCCGCAGGCCATTCGCTGGTGCGAAGCGGGACTCGCGCGTGCGCCGCACGACGCGACGCTCCTTGCGCTCCTCGGCGACGCCGCGCTCGGCGCCGGTGACGCGGCCTCGGCGCGACGGGCCTACGAAGACGCGCTCGAGACCGACCCCGCGCGTCGCGATGCGCGGGCCGGGCTCGGCATCGCGCTGCTCGACGCCGGACTTCCCGAACGCGCCGGTCGCGAGCTCGAGGCGGCGATTGCGCTTGGGCGGCCCACTCCGGGACTGCTCGCCAACCTCGGCACGTCGTGGCAGGCGCGCGGCGATTACTTGCGGGCGGAAGCGTTGTTCGCGCGCGCCGTCCAGACGGATCCGCACCTCGTTCCGGCGCTCGCCGATCTCGTCCATTGCCGGCAGTACCTGTGCATGTGGGAAGGCATCGCCGCGCTCGAAGCGCGCCTCGCCGCGACGCTCGACGACGCGCAGGCCGATCCGCGCATCTCGCCGTTCATCGCACTCGCTCTTCACTTCACGCCCGCGCAGCAGCTCGCCACGGCGAGGCGTTGGTCGCGCGCGATGCTTCCCGCGCCGGCGCCTCGCCGGACCAGCGCCGCGCCTGAGCCTTCGGCTGACGTCCCCGCGGCCGTCGCCCGTTCACGTGCGCCGGCGTCGCTCCGCGACCGGCTGCGCATCGGCTACCTGTCGCCGGACTTCCGCGACCATCCGACCGGGCGCCTGATGGCGGGCCTGTTCGAGATGCACGACCGCCGCCGCGTCGAGGTGTTCGGCTACAGCTACGGCAGCGCGCAGGACTCGCCGCTGCGGCGCCGCATCGCGGCGGCGTTCGATCACTGGCGCGACCTCGGAACGAGCTCCGATCGCGCGATCGCGCAGGCGATCCGCGCCGATGCGCTCGACGTGCTGATCGATCGCAAGGGGCACACGCAGGGTGCGCGGCTGGCACCGCTCGCCGAGCGACCGGCGCCGGTGCAGCTTCACTACATGAGCTTCCCCGCGACCCTCGGTTTCGACGCGATCGACGGACTGATCGCCGACGACATCGTGGTTCCTGCCGGTGAGGATGCGCTCTACCACGAGCGCGTATTCAGGCTTCCGCGCTGCTACTTTGTGACCGACGGATCGCGCGCGCCACCGGGGCAGGCGCAGCGCTCCGAGCACGGATTGCCCGAAGGATCGCTCGTTCTCGCGAACCTGAACCAGAGCTACAAGATCGCGCCGGAGGTCTTCGCGATCTGGATGCATACACTGCGCGAGGTCCCGGACAGCGTGCTGTGGCTGTTCGCGACGCATCCTGCGGCAATGGCGAACCTGCGAGCCGAAGCGGAACGCCTTGGCGTTGCGGCCGAGCGCATCGTATTCGCGCAGCGCGTCGATCACGACGTCCATCTCGCGCGGGTCGGCTGCGCCGACCTCGCCGTCGATACGCTTCCTTACGGCTCGCACACGACGGGTGTCGACGCGCTGTGGGCCGGTGTGCCGTTGCTCACGTGTCGCGGAGCGACATTCGCCGGACGCGTCGGTGCGAGTCTCGTGACGGCTGCGGGCTTGCCGGAGCTCATCACCGGGAATCTGGAGCAATACGCTGCACGACTCGTCGAGCTCGCGCGCGACCGCGACGCCCTGCGCGCGATGTCCGAATCGCTGATTCGCGGCCGTGCGACGCTGCCGCTGTGGGATACCGGTGGCTTCGCTGCGGATTTCGAGCGTCTGCTCGCGCGCGCGCACTCGGAGCTCACCGCTGCGGGCTGACGGCCCTCTATGCCGTCTGCTTCGACGGCCGCGCGTCAGCCGGCGCGCCGCCGCTCGATCAGCTCGATCTTGTAGCCGTCGGGATCCTCGACGAAGGCGATCACCGTCGTGCCGCCCTTGACCGGCCCCGCCTCGCGCGCGACACGGCCGCCGTAGCGTGGCGCAGCGTTGCGGACCCGATCGCACGCGGCGGCGGCGTCGTCGACCTCGATCGCCACATGGCCGAACGCGGTGCCGGGTTCGTAGTGGTCGACGCCGTGGTTGTACGTGAGCTCGAGCACGGCACCGTGCTCTTCGCTGCCGTAGCCGACGAACGCGAGCGAATAATTCTGCTCGGGGCGCTCTGTCCGGCGAATGAGCGCCATGCCGAGGACGCCGGTATAGAAATCGACCGCGCGCCCAAGGTCGCCGACGCGCAGCATCGTGTGCAGGATTCGCATTGCGTGAAGCTCCTCGTGGGCCGAGCGCGCCGTGGCGCTCAGATTTCGATCATCTCGAAGTCTTCCTTGCGCGCCCCGCACTCGGGGCATGACCAGTTCGGCGGAACGTCCTCCCAGCGGGTTCCCGGCGCGATGCCGTCCTCCGGGGCACCAATTTCCTCATCGTAGATGTATCCGCAGATCAGGCACATGTATTTTTTCATCGTTCGGGCGAAGGTACGAAGATTGCGTGCGCTAGAATGTCCAAGTGTAGCAATCCCTCGTTACGACGCGGCGCGGTGCGGCCATGCCGCGCAGCCATGTCCGATCCGACCGGTCCCGCGTTGCCCCCGATCGTTCTCGCCTTCGCGGCCTCCGACCCGTCCGGCGGAGCCGGCATCCAGGCCGATCTGCTGACGCTCGGCAGCATGGGCTGCCACCCGCTGTCGGTCATCACCGCGCTCACCGTGCAGGACACCACCGGCGTCGAGGGCGTGCTCGCGATCGATGCAGACTGGGTCACCGACCAGGCGCGCGCGCTGCTCGAGGACAGCGCCGTCGATGCGTTCAAGATCGGCGTGCTCGGCAGCGTCGACAACGTCGTGGCCGTGGCGGAGATCGTTGCGGACTATCCGGACATTCCGCTCGTGCTCGACCCGGTGCTCGCGTCGGGCCGTGGCGACGAGTTCGCGAACGACGATCTCGTGCGGGCGCTGCGCGACATGCTGCTGCCGCAAACGACGATCCTCACGCCGAACAGCGTCGAGGCACGAAGACTCGCCGCGAAACACGACGAGGAGGAACTCGCGCTCGCGGTGTGCGCGAAGCGCCTTGTCGAAGCGGGTTGCGAGTACGTGCTGATCACCGGGACGCACGAGCCGACGCGCGAGGTCGTCAACACGCTGTACGGCAAGCGCGGCGCGGTGCGCAGCGATCGCTGGCCGCGGTTGCCGCACAGCTACCACGGCTCCGGCTGCACGCTCGCCTCGGCGATCGCCGCGATGCTCGCGAACGGCGCCAGTGCGGCGGACGCGGTGCGCGACGCGCAGGACTATACCTGGCACGCACTCGAGAAGGCGTATCGGCCCGGGATGGGGCAGTACGTGCCCGACCGTTTTTTCTGGGGCCGCGAGGAGGACGACGACGAGGCCGGCGAGGAGACTGCGCATGTCACCGGCGGCCACTGACGCTCCGCACCGCGGCGCCGTGCTTCCGCATCGGCGCGCCGCGCAGCTAAGCGGCCTCTATGCCGTCACGCCCGACGAGCCCGACACGGCGCGCCTGTGCATGAAGGTCGCCGCAGCGCTCGCCGGCGGAGCGGCTGCGGTGCAGTACCGCAACAAGGGCGCGGCGGCGACGCTTCGTGCCGAGCAGGCGCACAGGCTCGCCGCGCTGTGTCGCGCGCACGGCGCCCTCTTCATCGTCAACGACGAGCCCGAGCTCGCCCGCGCGACCGGTGCCGACGGCGTGCACGTCGGCGACGCCGACGCCGCCCTTGCGACCGCACGGGCGGTCGTCGGTGACGGGTGCCTCGTCGGCGTCTCGTGCTACGGCGATTTCGAGCGTGCCCGGCGCGCACGCGACGCCGGCGCGGACTACGTCGCATACGGAAGCTTCTTCGCGTCGTCGACGAAGCCCGGGGCGGTACGTGCCGACGGGTCGGTGCTGGCGCGTTCGCGCGCGCTCGGTATCCCGGTGGTCGCGATCGGCGGCATTACCGCAGCCAACGCGCGCAGTCTCGTCGATGCTGGAGCCGACGCGGTCGCGGTGATCGCCGATGTGTTCGCGCGCGACGAGGCTGCGGCCGTCGAGCGTGCCGCAGCGGCGATCGCGAAGGTCTTCGCCGGCCGCAACGACGCGCTCTTCGAGCGCGCGCAGCGGGTGATTCCCGCCGGTGTCAATTCGCCAGTGCGCGCGTTCCGCTCGGTCGGAGGCACGCCGCGCTTCTTCGTGCGCGGCGAGGGCGCGTACCTGTGGGACGAGGACGGCCGCCGCTACATCGATTACATCGGCTCGTGGGGCCCGGCGATCGTCGGGCATGCGCACCCCGACGTCGTCGCCGCGGTGCAGCGGATTGCGGCGCGCGGGCTCTCGTTCGGCGCACCGACGTCGCTCGAAGTGGATCTCGCCGAGACGCTCGTGCGCCGCCTGCCATCGCTCGAACTGGTCCGGCTGGTGTCGTCCGGGACCGAGGCGACGATGTCGGCGCTGCGGCTCGCAAGAGGATTCACCGGACGCGCGAAGATCGTCAAGTTCGAAGGCTGCTATCACGGCCACGCCGACAGCCTGCTCGTCAAGGCAGGCTCCGGCGCGCTCACGTTCGGGCAGCCGTCGTCGGCGGGTGTGCCCGAGGCGATCGCCAACGAAACGATCGTGCTCCCTTACAACGATCTCGCCGCCGTCGAGCGCGCGTTCGTAGCCGATGGTGACGCGATTGCCGCGCTGATCGTCGAGCCGGTCGCCGGCAACATGAACCTCGTGCGACCGGCGCCGGGTTTTCTCGAAGGGCTGCGTCGCGTGTGCAATCGCCACGGTGCCGTGCTGATCTTCGATGAAGTGATGACGGGTTTTCGCGTCGATGCGCGCTCGGCGCAGGGACTCTACGGCGTTACGCCCGATCTCACGACACTAGGCAAGGTGATCGGCGGAGGCATGCCGGTCGCGGCATTCGGCGGCAGGCGCGCGATCATGGAAAAGATCGCGCCGCTCGGCCCGGTCTACCAGGCAGGAACGCTGTCGGGCAACCCGGTCGCGGTTGCGGCCGGGCTCGCGACCCTGGCACGCACCGAGGCACCGGGATTCTACGAACGACTTGCAGAAGCCGCGCGCACGCTCACCGAAGGACTCGCCGCCGCCGCGAAGCGTCACGGCGTCGCGTTCGCGGCGCAGGCGGTCGGCGGTATGTTCGGCATCTACTTCGCGCCCGAGCCGCCTTCGAGCTACGCCGCGGTGATGGCGTGTGACCGCGAGCGCTTCAACCACTTCTTCCACGCAATGCTCGATTCGGGGATCTACCTCGCCCCATCGGCCTACGAAGCCGGCTTCGTGTCGGCGGCGCACTCGGCCGACGACATCGCCGCGACGCTCGCCGCAGCCGATGCCGCGTTCGCCGGCATCGGTTGACCGCCGTCGCCGTCCGGCGACAAAACTCCCTGCAAATTTGCACGCAACTCATTGCCGGACAACGGATTTTTCTGATCACCCCGCAGTTTCGCGTGCTATGATCGCCATCCGACCGGAGCGCTCGATCCATTGAATTCCCGCTCGATCCGTTGATTTCCGAATCCGAAACCGCCATCGCTTCAACTCTCGACGCCGGCGTTGCGACGCGCAAGCGTCTCGGCGAGATCCTGGTCGAGCGCGGCAAGCTCGACCCGGCGAACCTCGAGCGCGCGCTGCGGCTCCAGGCCGAGAGCGGGGAGAAGATCGGCGCGCTCCTCGTCACGCTGGGGCTCTGTGCACAGCGCGACGTCGCCGAGGCGCTGTCGACCCAGCTCGACCTCGCGCTCGTCGACGCCGGCGGCTATCCCGAGTTTCCGATCCTCGACGAGAGCATCTCGGCGCGCTTCCTGCGCGACGCGCATGCGCTGCCGGTTCGCGAGGACGAGGCCGAGGTCGCGCTCGCCATGGCCGATCCGACCGACGCCTACACGATCTCGGCGTTCGAGATGGTGACCGGCCGCGCGGTGCGGCCGCTCGTTGCCATCCCGACCGAGCTCGACGCCGCGCTCGAGCGTCTCTACGGCAGCGGCAAGTCCGCGGTGGGACAGCTTCTCGGCGCCGTCGAGGCGCGCCCCGACGAGCTCTCACTCGACGCCGACGTCCAGCAGCTGAAGGACCTCGCGTCGGAGGCGCCGGTGATCCGACTGGTGAGCCTGCTCATCACCAACGCACTCGACACGCGCGCGTCCGACATCCACGTCGAGCCGTTCGAAAACCGGCTGATCGTGCGCTACCGGATCGATGGCGTGCTGCACGAGGTCGAGTCGCCGCCGAAGCGGCTCTCGGCGGCGGTGATCTCGCGCATCAAGATCATGGCCAACCTCGACATCGCCGAGCGCAGGCTGCCGCAGGACGGCCGCATCCGCCTGCGCGTGCAGGGGAAGGAGATCGACCTGCGCGTGTCGACGGTGCCGACGATGCACGGCGAGTCGGTGGTGATGCGCATCCTCGACAAGGGTGGTGTCGCGCTCGACTTCCAGCGCCTCGGCTTCGACGACGCGACGCTGAAGCGCTTCCTCGAAGCGCTGATGCAGCCGCACGGGATCCTGCTCGTCACCGGCCCGACGGGCTCCGGCAAGACGACGACCCTCTACACGGCGCTCGACCGGCTGAATCAGCCCGACGTCAAGATCCTGACCGTCGAGGATCCGGTCGAGTACCAGATGGCCGGCATCAACCAGATCCAGGTGCGCCCGCAGATCGACCTCACGTTCGCCAACGCGCTGCGCTCGATCGTGCGGCAGGATCCGGACGTGATCATGATCGGCGAGATCCGCGACCTCGAGACTGCGCAGATCGCCGTGCAGTCGGCGTTGACCGGCCACATGGTGCTGTCAACCGTGCATACCAACGACGCGCCATCGACGGTCAACCGGCTTCTCGACATGGGCGTCGAGGATTACCTGCTCACCTCGACCGTCGTCGGCATCCTCGCGCAGCGCCTCGTGCGCACGCTGTGCCCGCAGTGCAAGGAGGCCTACACGGCGCTCCCCGAGATCGTCGAGGAGATGAACCTCGCACGCTACACGCAGGAGCGCGAGATCACGCTGTGGCACGCCAAAGGCTGCAGCCACTGCACGCAGACCGGCTACGTCGGGCGCATCAGCATTCTCGAGATGATGCCGATGACCGACGCACTCCGGAGCCTTGTCATGAAGCATGCGAGCGCGACCGAGCTTCGCACCGAGGCGATTCGCGGCGGCATGACCCCGATGTACGAGGACGGCATGCGCAAGGCGCTGAAGGGCGTCACCACGTTCGAGGAAGTCCTGCGCGCGACCCGCGAGGACTGACCCGATGCCGCTTTTCAGCTACCGCGCGGTCAGCACGAGCGGCGACGTAGCGAGCGGCGAGCTCGAGGCAGCGAACGAGTCCGAGATCGTCGATCGCCTGCGCGACCAGGGCCTGATGCCGATGAAGATCGCGCAGGCGGTGGGTGCCGGCGCCCCGGGCACCGCCGCACGCGGTACGGCGCGATCGCGCACGGCGCTGTTCGCCCCGCGCCGCGTCACGCGCGACAACATGCTCTCGATCACGCGCGAGCTCGCGACGCTGTTGCAGGCGGGGCTCCCGCTCGACCGCGCGCTCGAGCTTCTCATCAATCTCGCGCCGAGTGTGCCGGTCGCGACGATGCTGCAGGGCATCCGCGACGAGGTGCGCGGCGGAAAGTCGCTGTCGCAGGCGCTCGGTGCGCGGCCCGAGACGTTCTCGCGCTTCTACGTCAACATCGTGCGCGCGGGCGAGGCGGGCGGCGCCCTCGGCACGGTGCTGCGCCGGCTCGCCGAGACGATGGATCGCAGCAAGGAGCTGCGCGAGTCGATCCGCTCGGCGCTGATCTATCCGACGATCCTGATCGGCGTCGCGGTGATGTCGGTGATGATCCTGCTCGTCTTCGTCGTGCCGCAGTTCGAGTCCACGTTCGCGCAGGCGGGCAAGGCGCTGCCGATCCCGACGCAGGTGGTGATCGTCGCCGGCACCTTTCTGCAGCGCTGGTGGTGGGCGCTGATCCCCGCGATCGCTCTCTTCG
This sequence comes from Burkholderiales bacterium, assembly GCA_025981645.1. Classification (GTDB taxonomy): domain Bacteria; phylum Pseudomonadota; class Gammaproteobacteria; order Burkholderiales; family Casimicrobiaceae; genus VBCG01. The sequence goes on along the minus strand of JAICXH010000037.1, from coordinate 7,308 downwards.
TGCTGTGGTTCCGTCGCCGTGGCCGCATTCCCGCCGTGCGGCGCTCGCGCGACGCCAGGCTCCTGCGGATGCCGCTCGTCGGCGACCTGCTCACCAAGCTCGAGGTCGCGCGCTTCGCGCGCACGCTCTCGACGCTGATCGGCAACGGCGTGACGCTCCTCGGCGCGCTCGCGATCGTCAAGGAAACGATGGGCAACCTGGTGCTGTCGAATGCGCTCGACGGGGTGATCGCGAAGCTCAGGGAGGGCAAGGGATTCGGGCGACCGCTCGCCGATACCGGCCTCTATCCGCGGCTCGCGACACAGATGATCCTCGTCGGCGAGGAGAGCGGGCGCCTCGAGGAGATGTTGACGCGCGTCGCCGACGTCTACGACCGCGAGGTCGCCGTCGGCACCAAGCGCTTCCTCGCGGTGCTCGAGCCGGTGCTGATCCTCGGGCTCGCGGTGCTGGTCGGCGGTATCGTGTTCTCGGTGCTGCTCGGCGTCATGGGCATGAACGAACTCGCTGTCTGAATTCTGTCTAATCACGCCTGGTCGCGCGCGATGGTCGTGCGCCCGGCGCCCTCTCGAAAGGCGAAAGACGATGACATTGCGCTCACGCGCGACGATGACGATGGCCGACCGGCGCTCCCTCTTCGAGCGCGGGATGACGCTGATCGAGATCCTCGTCGTGCTCACGCTGATCGGCGTCGTGCTCGGCCTCGTCGGCAGCAATTACCTCGGCAAGAGCGAGCAGGCGAAGGCGAAGGCGACGAAGATCGAGATCGAGCAGATCGGCCAGGCGCTCGACCTGTTCAAGCTCGAGATCGGGCGCTATCCAACGTCGCAGGAGGGCCTGCAGGCGCTGGTGGCCGCGCCGGCCGGCGTCTCCAACTGGGCCGGACCGTACTGGAAGAAGAACACCGCACCCAAGGACCCGTGGGGTCACGACTACGTCTACCAATCGCCGGGCACGCACGGCGATTACGACCTCATGTCCTACGGCGCCGACGGCAAGGAAGGCGGCGACGGCGTCAACAAGGACATCACGAGTTGGGACGCGAACAGCCAGTAGCGGCGCCCGCTCGCGCAGGCGGCTTCACGCTGCTCGAGATCCTGATCGTCCTCGTGCTGATGGCGATCATCACCGCGACGGTATTCCCGATGCTCGGCGGTCCGGTGTCGACGTCCGAGCTGCGCGGCTCGGCACGCGCGCTCGCCGCAGGATTGCGTCTCGCGAGGAGCGAAGCGCTGTCGCAGCGGCGCGAGACCTTCCTCACGCTCGACGTCGCCGGCCGGCGCTTTCGCGTCGATCGCGATCCGCACGTGCATGCGCTGCCGAAGAAGGTCGAGCTCAAGCTCTTCACCGCGCAGAATGACATCGTCGGCGGCAACGTCGGCGCGATCCGCTTCTATCCGGACGGCGGCAGCAACGGCGGGCGCATCACGATTGCCGCGGGCGAGCGCAAGTTCGACATCGACGTCGACTGGCTGACCGGGCGCGTCGCGATTCTCGAATGACCGTGCGCTCGCACCGTCGCACGGCGGGCTTCTCGCTTCTCGAAGTGCTGGTCGCGTTCGTGATCCTGGCACTCGTCGTCACCGCACTCTTTCGCCTCTCCGGCGGCGCGATGAACAATGCGTCGGCCGCCGACGACTGGACGCGCGCGCTCCTCGTCGCGCAGAGCCGCCTCGAGCTCGCCGCGGCGACCGACCCGCTGCGCGAGCGGACCGACACAGGGAGCGACGACGGCGGCAGGATCACCTGGACCAGCACGGTCGCGGCGTGGGTGCCGCCCGACGCCGATCCCGACCTGGTGCAGGCGTCGCAGACGATGGCGACCCGGCTCTACCGGATCAGCGTCGTTGTCGAATTTCCGGGGGCCGGCCAGCACACGCGGCGCCTTTCGCTTTCGACGGTGAGGATCGGTGCAAGGAGTCCCGCGTGATGCGGACATCCACGCGTCGTCGTGGCGTCCGCGTCCGCGGCCGGCACAGCGCCGGGTTCACGCTCCTCGAGCTCACCATCGCGCTCGTGCTGCTCGCCCTACTCTCGGTGGTGTTGTTCGGCTCGCTGAGGCTTGTCGGTCAGAGCACGGGCCGCGGCGAAGCGAAGGCCGACGCAACGTCGTCGATGCGCCTCACCGAGGAGTTTCTGCGCACGAACCTCGAAGCGCAGCATCCGCTGAGGATGCGCAAGATGGCGCAGTTTCCGCTGCTTTTCACCGGCACGGCGGATTCGCTGAGCTATGCGTCGCAGCTTCCTGCGCGAGTCGCCGCCGGCGGCGTCTGGTTCTTTCGGCTGCGCGTGCTCGCCGACGACGCGAAGAGTCCGCTCGTGCTGGAGCGCATGGTGCCCGACGTCGGTGCCGACTCGCCGCCGCAGTTCCAGGGCGCCGACCGCTCGGTGCTCGCCGACGGCATCGCGAAGATCGTGATCGGCTACTACGGCCGCGATTCCGGAACGCTCGCGAGCGCCACCGAGCCGACCTGGCGCGACCACTGGGACGATGCGCAACGGCTGCCGCTCCTGATCCGCATCGACGTGACGCCGATCACCGGCGATCCGTGGCCGCGCCTCGTCGTCGCGCCGCGCGAGTCGCCCGACGCCGGATGCCGGTCGTGGAACGCGCAGATCGGCCTCTGCGCGGGGGTGTGACGTGCGCCGCGTCCCCCCGACTGCCATGCACCGCCAGTCCGGCATCGCGCTCATCATGGCGTTGTGGCTCACCGTGCTGCTCACGGCGATCGCGAGCGGCTTCGCGTTCAGCATGCGAAGCGACGCCCTCGCGGCGCGTAACGCCGTGTCGCTCGCCGAGGCGCAGGCGGCCGCCGACGGCGCGATCGAGCGCACGGTGTTCGAGTTGATGCGCCCGCAAATGAAGGCGTCGTGGAAGCCCGACGGCAGCGTTCATCGCTGGACCGACGGCAACGCATCGGTGTCGGTCGTCGCCGTCGACGAGGGCGCGCGGATCGACATGAACTCCGCGCCCGATCCGCTGATCAAGAGCCTGCTGATGCAGGTCGGAGGAATGGACGATGCCTCGGCGTCTGCGCTGGTCGACGCCATCGTCGACTGGCGCACTCCCGGCGATCTGCGCCGGCCCAATGGCGCCAAGGCGCCCGAGTACAAGGCGGCGAACCTTTCGTACGGCCCCGCGGATGCGCCGTTCGAGACGATCGGCGAAGTCTCGCGCGTGCTCGGCATGACACCCGCGGTCTTCGCACGGATCCGCGATGCGATCACCGTCTACTCGCACCTGCCGGGCATCGACACGGCGACCGCGGGCCGCGACGCGCTGCTGGCGCTCCCCGGAGCCACTGCGGACGTTGTCGATGCGTTCATCGCGCAGCGCGCCAACGCGCTCGCGCAGGGCCTGCCGGTGCCCCCGCTGGCGCTGGCGCAGGGGTATGCCGGTGGGGCGGTTCCGGTGTGGCGGATCCGCGCGCAGGCGACGCTACCCGATGGTGTAACCTTCGCCCGCGACGCCGTCCTGCGTCCATCGCCGGATCCGCGCCTGCCGCCGATCACGCTGGCCTGGGACGTGGCGCCCGCGGGCGCGCCGCCTGCCGCGCAGCAGCTCGCGCTTCAATGACGATGCCAGTCACCGCCTCGACCCTGTCGGTAACACTCCAGCGCTCGCGCGATCTCGCGCGCCGTGTGGGTCTCACCGGGTTCTGGTCGTGGTGGGGTCGCGAATTGTGGTCGTGGGTCCCGATGCCGCTGCAGGCTGCACTCGCGCGGCGCACGGCAAGGCCGGTGCTCGCGTTCGACGAGCGCGTCGCCGCGCTCTGGCAGCCGGCTCCGGGGGGCGCGCTGCGCATGGTCGAATCGGCACGGATCGCGCTCGATGGCGATGTGCTCGCCGTCAGCGCCGAAGCCCGCGCCGCGATGGCTACGCTCTCCCGCGGCGGCGTCGTGCGGCCGCGCGTCGTCGTTGCGCTTCCCGCGCGTACGGCATTGCGCAAGATCCTGACGCTTCCCGACGCGCTCGAAGAGAATCTGCGCGAAGCGCTCGCCTACGATCTCGATCGCCACACGCCGTTTCGTGCGTCCGACCTCTACTTCGACGCTGTCGTCGCCGGCCGCAACCCGCTCCACCGGACGATCCAGGTCGAGCTCGTCGCCGCGCGCCGGAACGTCGTTGATCCGCTGCTTGCGCGTACCGAGGAATTCGGCGCCGACGTCGCCTCGGTGACGGTCGATCCGCCCGAGCGTGCGGCATGGTCGAAGATCGACCTCCTCCCCGACGAGCGCCGCGCCTCGCGCCATCCGTGGTTGCGCTGGCAGGTGCTGGTGCCGGCGCTGCTGCTTGTCGCGCTCGCTCTCGCCGCGCTGATCCTCCCGCTGTGGCAGAAGCGCGGCGAGGCGATCGCCATCACCGGCGTTGCCGAAGCCGCTCGGCATCGCGCCGAAGCGACCGACGCGCTGAGGACCGAGCTCGAGCGCAAGGTCGCCGAGTACAACTTTCCGCTTACGCGCAAATACGGTTACCCGGGAACGGTCGAGCTCGTCAACGACGTGACGCGCGTTCTTCCCGACGATACCTGGCTCACGCAATTCGAGTATCGGACCGGCCGCGGGAAGGACACGACACACACGGTCGCGCTGCGCGGCGAATCGGCGAATGCCGGCAGGCTCGTCGCGCTCCTGCAGGACTCGAAGCTTTTCACGCAGGCGGTGCCGCGCTCGCCGACGACCAAGATCCAGCCGGGTCCCGGCGAGATCTTCGACATCGGCGCCCAGGTCGAGCCGTATGCTGCTCCGAAGCCCGCATCGATCGATCTCTCGGCGCTGCCTCCGCCTCCGCCGCGGGCCGTCGCGCCGCGCCCAACGCCCCCGGCACCCGCGCCGGCAACCGCGCCCGCGACCACATCGGCGCCCGCGGCAGTCCCCGCAGCGGGCGCGGAGGCGGCGGTGCCCGCGCAACCTCCGACATCCCCGTCCGCGGCGCAGTCACCGGCGTCGGCGGCTCCGGCCGCAGCGGCTACGGCTCAGCCGGCCCCAGCAACGCCGACCCCAGTGACGCCGGCCCCGGCGACGCCGGCCGCTGCGCCGGCCGCCACACCGGCGCCGTCGGGCTTCGGGCCGTTCCCGTCGACGGCGGTTTCGCGCCCGAGCGCGCCGAGGCGGAAGCCATGACTCCGACGCTCGTGCAGAAGCTCTCCCCCGCGCGCCGGCATGCCTTGGCACTCGGGCTCTTCATCGCCGTGGTGGTGATCGCGGTGGCGGTCGTGCTCGGCCCGTGGATCCTGCTGTCGCGGCACTACGATCGCGCGATCGCCGACACGTCGAGCCGACTGCGCGTCTACGAGCGGATCGCCGCCCAGGCGCCCGAATACCGCAAGGCGCTTATCGCGATGGATCGGCGCAGCGGGCGAGGCTTCTATCTCACCAACACGGCGGCGAATCTCGCCGGCGCCGAGCTGCAGGAGCTCGTGAAGGCAGCGATCGAGTCGAACGGCGGGCGCATCACGACGAGCCAGAACATCGCACCGCATGATGACGGGCGCTTTCGGGAGATCGTCGTCAGCGTGCAGTTCTTTGCGACGACGCCGAACCTGCAGAAGATCTTGATGGCGGTCGAGACCCATCGACCGTACCTCATCGTCGACAGCCTGACGATCCGGCCGCTGAACGCATTCCGCGGCTTCAAGCCGGGTCCGGGGCAGGAGCCCGAGCTCAACGTCCAGCTCGAGGTCGGCGGCTGGACCTTTCCGGAGCCGGCGAAGGGTGCGTCGCCGACGCGGAAATCGGCTGCGGCCGTAACGAAGAGGCGCGCGGCGTGAACGGCGCGGGTTCGCTTCGTGGCTCGCTCGGATGGGTGATCGCGCTCGCGATCGTGCTCGCGATCCTCGGCTTCGAGACCGACTGGGGCGACGGGATCAGTTTGCCGGTCCCCGTGCCGGCAGCGTCGAAGCCGAAGCCGGTCGACGTCGCGCTGATGCCCGAGTACCGGATCGCCGGTGGCCTCGATGCGCGCAAGGAAACTGTCGATCGCGCGCTGTTCAATCCGACTCGCCGACCGGCCCCTCCTGCCACCGCGGAGGCTGGCGGCGCGAACGCCAAGCTCGACAAGGGGCAGTACGTGCTGACCGGCACGACGATCGACGGCGCGGTTGCTGCGGCAGTCCTCAAGGAAGTGAAGACCGGCAAGTCGCACGTGGTGAAGAAGGGCGAAAAGATCGGCGATCTCGTCGTCGCCGAGGTGTCAGCGGACAAGGTGCGCCTGAAGCTCGGCGGTCAGTTCGAGGAGCTCGATCTCAAGATCGCCGCCGGGCCGAAGACCACCGTGCAGCCCGCGGCGCCCGTCCCTGCGGCCGGCGCAGCGGTGCCGGGGCAGCCGGCGTTCGCGAATGAGGCGGCGAGGTTGCAGGCGCTGCGCGCTGCCGAGATCGAAGCCCAGCGCCGCGCGCGGCGCGGGCAGCCGGGCCTCGAGCGGTATCCGCAGCCGACCGCAGCGCCGCCGGCGAACGGGGCGGCGGCCGGTGCCGCCAGCATGAGCGAAATCCTCGCGCAGCGCCGCCGCGCTGCCGCGGCGGCCGCTACCGGCGCTCCGCCCCAGCGATAGCGCGCGCCGCGACCCCGCACCGGACGAACGAACGAAGAACCGACCCAACGGAAGCCACCGCTCACATGAAACTTTCGATACTCCGCAACGCGACTGCGCTCGCTGTCGCGCTGACGCTCGCCGCCTGTGCGCAGCAGCCGGTCAAGACCGGACCCTCGGCCGCGAACGCTGCCGGCGAAACCAGCACGCCGGCCGGTGGCACCGCGAAAGCGGCGGTTCCGTCCGCGAAAGGTTCGGCTGCGGCAAGCGCGCCGGGGGCGGGCGCGGGTGCGACGACCGGCGAAGAGCCGGCGGCGCAGATCTTCCGCGGCACCGGCGTCGTCGTGCGCGGTCAATCGCCGGGAGGCGGACTGCCCGCGGCGCCGCCGCGTGAGGCGGCTCCGAGCGGGCCAGTGGTGCTCAACTTCGAAGGCGCGGACCTGCGCGAAGTCGTGCGCAATATCCTCGGCGACATCCTGCATCAATCCTACGAGATCGACCCGAGCGTCGGCGGCACCGTCACGGTGCGCACGTCGTCCGGCATCCCGCGCGAAGCGCTTCCGTCGACGCTCGAGATGCTGCTGCGCTCGAACGGCGCGACGATGGTGCGCGACGGTCCGGTGTGGAAGATCGTTCCGGCGGCGAGTGCCGTGCGCGGAAACGTCACGCCGCAACTCGGCAACACGTCACGGGCGCTGCCGCAGGGCTTCTCGGTGCAGATCGTGCCGCTGCACTACGTCGGCGCAGCCGAGATGGCGAAGATCCTCGAGCCGTTCGCG
>JAICXH010000059.1 GCA_025981645.1 Burkholderiales bacterium | reverse complement strand
GCGGCACTCCGCGAGCACGCATGACGAGCACACCGTCGACCCCGCGTACGCTCGTCGTCGAGATCGTCACCGAGGAGCTTCCGCCTCGCGCGCTGAAGGCGCTCTCCGAAGCGTTCGCGGCAGGGCTCGTCGGGCACCTGCGCGAGCAGGGCTACCTCGAAGCCGCATCCGAGGCGACGCCGTACGCGACGCCGCGAAGGCTCGCCGTTGTCGTCACGCAGGTGCGCGGTATCGCGCCTGACGCTGCGACGACGCAGAAGCTGATGCCGGCGAAGATCGCCTTCGACGCCGCCGGCGCCCCGAGCGCGGCGCTCGCGAAGAAGCTCGCCGGCCTTAAGCGCGGCGCACTCGCCGACGGCGTATCGCTCGCGCAACTCGCGGATTCGTCAGCGTCCGCGCGCTCGTCCGCGTCCGGCGCTTCGCCCGACGCGCACCTCTACATCGAAAGCGACGGCAAGGCCGACTACGTCCACCTCGCGAGCGTCGCGCGTGGCGAGCCGCTCGCCCGTGGCCTCACCGAGGCGCTCGACAGGACGATCGGTGCGCTGCCGATCCCCAAGACGATGAGTTACGCGCGACCTGGCGGCTACTACAACGACGTGCGCTTCGTGCGCCCCGCCCACCGCCTCGTCGCGCTCCACGGCGGCGACGTCGTGCCGATTGAGGCGCTCGGCCTCGCCGCAGGCCGCACGACCGACGGTCACCGCTACATGGGGCGGCGCGCGATCGAGGTCGCGAATGCCGACGCATGGGCACCGACGCTCGAAGCCGAGGGCAAGGTGCTGCCGAGCTTCGACACCCGGCGCGCCGAGATCGTGCGCGAGCTCCTGCATGTGGCGGCCGGCGACCGGGTGATCATGCCGGACGCCCTCGTCGATGAGGTCACGTCGCTCGTCGAATGGCCGACCGTTGCGATGGGCAGCTTCGACCGCGAGTTTCTCGCCGTGCCGCACGAGTGCCTGATCCTCACGATGCAGCAGAACCAGCGCTACTTCGCGCTGACCGGCGGCGACGGCCGGCTGCTGCATCGGTTCCTGCTCGTCGCCAACAATGCGGCGGCCGACATGTCGGCGATCGTCCGCGGCAACGAGCGCGTGCTTCGCGCGCGCCTTGCCGACGCCAAGTTCTTCTTCGACCAGGATCGCAGGCGCGCGCTCGCCTCGCGGGTCGGCGCGCTTTCGGGCATCGTCTATCACAACCGCCTCGGCAGCCAGCTCGAGCGGGTCGAGCGCCTGCGCACGATCGCCCGTGCGGTCGCGCCGGTCGTCGGCGCCGACATCGCCCACGTCGACCGCGCGGCGCTCCTCGCAAAGGCCGACCTCACGACCGGGATGGTCGGCGAGTTTCCCGAGCTGCAGGGAACGATGGGGCGCTATTACGCAGGATTCGACGGCGAGCCTGCCGAGGTCGTCGACGCAGTCGCCCAGCATTACCTGCCGCGGTATGCGGGCGATGCGCTCCCCACGGGTCCGGTCGCGCAGGTGGTCGCGCTCGCCGACCGAATGGAGCTTCTCGCCGGCATGTTCGGCATCGGAGCATTGCCGACCGGCGACAAGGATCCGTTCGGCCTGCGCCGCGCCGCGATCGGCGTGCTACGCATCGTCGTCGAGCACCACCTCGCACTTCCGCTCCCCGCGCTGATCGCCGAAGCGTTCGCAGCGTTCGCCGGTGTCGCCGCCGTGAAACCCGATCCCGCCGCGCTCGCCGGGTTCATGTTCGAAAGGCTGCGCGTCCATCTGCGCGACCAGGGCTACACGGCCAACCAGGTCGAGGCGGTGCTGTCGCTGAAGCCCGAGCGCATCGACGCGGTTCAGGCGCAACTCGCCGCCGTGCGCACGTTCGAGACGCTTCCCGAGGCGCAGGCGCTGTCGGCCGCCAACAAGCGCATCGTCAACATCCTGCGCAAGGGCGATGCCGAGGCGGCCCCCGCGATCGACCGCGGGCGGCTTGCCCCGGGCGCCGAGCACGACCTGTGGCTCGCGTTCGAGCGGCTGGCACCCATCGTCGAGCGCCACTGTCAGAGCGGCAACTTCACCGATGCACTGCGCGCGCTCGCTTCGGTCAAGCCCGTCGTCGACCGCTTCTTCGACGATGTACTGGTCATGGCCGACGACCCGGCGATCCGCGCCAACCGGCTCGCCCTGCTGCGCGCTGTCGCGGCGACGATGAATCGTGTCGCCGACCTCTCGTGGCTCGCTGCCTGAGCGAACGGGCAGACGACCGGGGGCCGGCATGGTTCAGTTCGCATCGGATGCCGTCGTGACCACGCGCGCGGCGCGGCTCATCGTCCTCGACCGCGACGGGGTCATCAATCACGACAGCGAGCAGTACATCAAGGCGCCGGACGAGTGGCGGCCGATCGCCGGCAGCCTCGAGGCAATCGCGCGCCTCAACCACGCCGGCTTTCGCGTCGTCGTCGCGACCAACCAGTCGGGCGTCGGCCGCGGTCTGCTCGATTTCGCGACGCTGACGGCGATCCACGACAAGATGCACCGCGCGCTCGCACAGGTCGGTGGACGCATCGACGCGGTGTTCTTCTGCCCGCATGCCGCCGATTCGCGCTGCGAGTGCCGCAAGCCGAAGCCGGGGATGCTGATCGAGATCGGGCGCCGCTTCGAAGTCGACATGACCGGTGTGCCGGTGATCGGCGACAGCCTGCGCGACCTGCAGGCCGCCGAAGCGGTCGGCGCGCTGCCGGTGCTGGCGCTGACCGGCAAGGGCGAGCGAACGCTGCGCGAGGGTGGCTTCCCGCCGCATACGCTGATCTTCCCCGATCTCGCGTTCGCGGCGTCGGCGCTCCTCGCCACCGATTGAACGCATGGCGCGCGTCGGGACGTCGCTCCGATCGATGCTGTTCACGTTGTACCAGGGGTTCGTCACTCCGGTCTACGCGGTGCTCGTCGTCGCACTGTTCTGGCTGCCGCGCGTGCCCCGCTACCGCTTCATCACCGGCTGGTGCGCGCTCAACCTGTGGGGCGCGCGGCGGATCTGCGGGATCGACAGCCGGGTGATCGGCGCCAGGAACATCCCGGCGACGCCTTGCGTCGTCGCGTGCAAACACAGCTCGACATGGGAGACGCTGTTCATGTCGAGATTGCTGCCGCCACTCGCCTACGTCGCGAAGAAGGAACTCCTTGCGGTGCCATTCTTCGGCTGGGGATTCTCGCTCGCGTCGCCGATCACCATCGACCGCAGCGCGGGTCGCGACGCGATGATACAGATGGCCGAGCAGGGCCGTGCTCGCTTCGCCCAGGGCTTCTGGATCGCCGTCTATCCGGAGGGCACTCGCACTCGTGCCGGTACGCGGGCGCGCTACAAGACCGGGGCCGCACGGCTCGCGATCGCGCTCGGCGTGCCGGTCCTTCCGATCGCCCACAATGCGGGCTGGCTGTGGCCGAAGGGTCGCGGCGGCAAGCGGCCGGGAACGGTCACGATGTCGATCGGCGCTCCGATCGATTCGACCAGCAAGGATCCGGACGCGCTCACTGCCGAGATCGAAAGGTGGATCGAAAAGGAAGTCGCTCGGCTCGGGAAGCCGGCGTGACGCGCGCTGCCGCGCACACGACGCGTCGTGTGACCCTCTGCGGGCAGGCGATCGAGTACCGGTTCGTCCGCGTGCGGCGGCGCTCGATCGGCATGGAGGTCGATCTCGACGGACTGTCGGTGCGCGCGCCGCGCTGGGTAGGCATCCGTGAAATCGAGGGCGCCCTCGCCGAGCGTGCCGAATGGATCGTCCGCGCACTCGCCGAATGGCGCGGGCGCCGGCGCGAGGTAATGCCGCGGCGCTGGAAATCGGGCGCGCCGATTGTCTATCGCGGCGACGAGCTCACCCTCGAGCTGCACGACGCGCGCACGCTCGCCATCGCCGCCGACCTTTTCCATCTCGTCGTGCGACACCCGCGCGCGGACGACGAGCAGCAGGTGGCCGACGGCGTGAGGCGCTGGTTCCGTGAGCAGGCGTGGACACTCGTCGCGGCGCGCGTCGCCGCCTATGCGGCGCGCATCGACCGCATGCCGGCCGGACTGCGGCTTTCGAATGCGCGCGGCGAGTGGGGGAGCTGCAACGCGCGCGGTGAGATCCGCCTCAACTGGCGGCTCGTGCAGCTCCCGCCGCAGCTCGCCGAGTACGTCGTCGCGCACGAGGTCGCCCACAGCGTCGAGCTCAACCCCGCGCCGCGCTTCTGGGCGGTGGTCGGCGCGATGCTCCCCGGTTATGCAGCACTGCGCCGCGAGCTCGACGACTGGACCGCGCTCCTCGCAGCATAGCGGCATCGCTGCCGGCTGGACCTGCCGGTGCCGGCGTGATCGCAGGGCATTTCCGGTTTGCCGCGTGCTAGCATCGAGCGCGATGAATCGCCATCCGCCCGCTCGCGCGACGTTCGCGGCGATACTCGCCGCGGCGCTCGCCGGGGTGATCGCGCTCGGCGGCTGCGGCGTCAAGGGTCCGCTGCAGCCGGCGCCCGAGACGGTGCGGAAGGCACCGGCACAAGCACCCGCGACGACGCCGAACGCTGCACCGCTGCCGGGCGCGACCTCGCCGCCCGCGCCGGAGCCCGGCAAAGCACCTGCGACGCCTCCGTCGTGAACGGCTTCCACTACGTCGGCGGCGAGCTCCATGTCGAAGGCGTCGCGCTCTCGACTGTCGCTGAGCGTCACGGCACGCCGTGCTACGTCTACTCGCGCGAGCTACTCACCGCCAACTATCGGGCGTACGAGCGCGCGCTCGCCGGCATGCCGTCGCTCGTCTGCTACGCGCTCAAGGCGAACTCGTCGCTCGCCGTCGTCGACCTCTTCGGGCGGCTCGGGAGCGGCTTCGACATCGTCTCCGAAGGCGAGCTTGCGCGGGTCGTCGCCGCGGGGGGCGATGTCCGCAAAGTCGTGTTCTCCGGCGTCGGCAAGAGCGACCGCGAAATGGAGGCCGCGCTCGCCGCCGGGGTGCTGTGCATCAACGTCGAGTCAGCGAGCGAGCTCGGGCACCTCGCCGCCGTCGCCTCGCGCCTGGGCGTGCGCGCGCCGGTGAGCTTCCGCGTCAATCCGGAGGTCGATCCCGGCACGCACCCGTACATCGCAACCGGGCTGCGCGAGAGCAAGTTCGGCGTCGCCTTCGCCGAAGCCGCGGCGCTCTACCGGCACGCGGCAGCGCTGCCGTCGATCGAGATTCGCGGCATCGACATGCACATCGGGTCGCAGCTCATTGACCTCGCGCCGATCCGCGACGCGGCGACGCGTGTCCTCGCGCTGGTCGACGCGCTGGCGGCGGACGGCATCCACCTCGGCCACGTCGACGTCGGCGGCGGCATCGGTATCCGCTACCGCGACGAGGTGCCGCCGGCGCTCGACGACTACGCGCGCATGCTGCGCGAGCTGTTCCGCGGGCGCCGCGAGACGCTGCTCGTCGAGCCTGGGCGGCGGCTCGTCGGCGATGCCGGCGTGCTGCTTACCCGGGTGCGCTACCTCAAGCGGGGAACTCCGCGCGACTTCGCGATCGTCGACAGCGCGATGAACGACCTGCTGCGCCCGTCGCTCTACGACGCGTGGCACGCGATCGATCCGGTGCGGCCGCGACAGGGCGAAACCCGGCGTTACGACGTCGTCGGCCCCGTCTGCGAAAGCGCCGATTTCCTCGGCCTCGACCGGGCGCTGGTACTCGCCGAAGGCGACCTGCTCGCGATTCGCGGCGCCGGTGCGTATGCGATGTCGATGAGCTCGAACTACAACAGCCGCCCGCGCGCCTGCGAAGTGATGGTGGACGGCGGTGACACACTCGAGATCCGCCGGCGCGAGACGATCGCCGATCTGTATGCGCAGGAGCGGCGTCTGCGGTAAAGAGCGGGTGCGCGACGCGTCGGCGAACTGCGCGCTTGCGTGACGGAAAACGGCGGAATGCGCGTGTGCGAATACGCAACAGTGGTCCCGACGCGCGGCGCAATCGCGGTACAAATCTTGCAAAAGCGTGAAACGTGGCTACAATGCAGGCAGCAGGTGCCAGTGGTTTTGTCAAGGGGCAGTCGGAAAAAAAGCTGTATCAGCCCGGCCGCTCTGCGACTCCAGCAACACCTGCCAGGTAAGTCCATAACAGGTACATTGAACTCAGACAGGAGATGCAACGATGATGGCTGACATGATGTCGATGATGACCCCGGCGGCCCCCGCCGCGGCGCCGAAGCGGAAGGCGAAGAAGCGCAAGGCCGCCCCTAAGAAGGCTGCCAAGAAGGCCGCGACGAAGCGCAAGGCCGCCCCGAAGAAGAAGGCGACCAAGAAGAAGGCCACCAAGCGCAAGGCGACGAAGCGCAAGGCCGCCAAGAAGGCGACCAAGCGGAAGGCCACGAAGCGCAAAGCGACGAAGCGCAAGGCCGCCCCGAAGAAGAAGGCGACCAAGCGGAAGGCCACCAAGCGCAAGGCGACGAAGCGCAAGGCCGCCCCGAAGAAGAGGGCAACCAAGCGCAAGGCAACCAAGCGCAAGGCCGCGAAGAAGTAACTTCTTCGAAAAGGGTCCGTCGCAGATCTGCGTCGGACGAAAACGGGCGACGCACAGCGTCGCCCGTTTTTCTTGGTGGGTCAGCGCGTGCCGGTCGCGTGCGCCGACGACTCGGCGAGCTCGGTGCCGGCTGCCCGGTGCTTCGCTGCGTAGGCGTGCCCGTGCGCCGGGTGAGACGCGGCGACGCGGGTCTTGGCGGTGCGATGCGTCGCGCGGTGATGGTGCGCCGGTACCGGCTTGCGCGCGGCGACGTGAACGGCGCGCGTACGGCCGCCGTGCGCCTCGCGCACCGGGGCGCGGACCGCATCGCTGGTGATCCGCAGCTTCTGCCCAATACGCACGGTGCTGCTCGCCAGATGGTTCCAGTGCCGGATGTCCTGCGTCGACACGCCGTAGCGCGCGGCGAGGCGGTTCAGCGTGTCGCCGCGCTGGACGCGGTAGTAGACCGTGCGCCCGACCGGGACGGTCGTGAACACCGCGTTCTCGAGCGATTCGGCATTGGCTTCCGACGGACGCTGGGTCGGCACCAGCAGGCAGTAGCCGGGCGGCACCGTCGAATGGGGGCCGATGCCGTTCACCGACTTCAGCGTCTCGAGCGACATCCCGTAGCGCAGTGCGACCTGTGAGAGCGACTCACCGCGCACCATCCGGTGCGCCTCCCACGAGACCAGCGGCTGATTGATGAGGTCGAGCTTGGCCGCGAAGATCTCGGCCTTGTCGATCGGCAGCAGGATGGCGTAATCGTCGGCGCCGAAGATCACCGGGCGCTTGTGCTGCGGATTGAGCGCGAGGAACTCGTCGAGCGGCATCTCGGCAAGCTCGGCGGCGCGCTTCACGTCCATGTGCACCGTGGTGCGCACGACCGTGAAGTACGGTGCGTCGGGAATGTCGGCGAGCGCCAGGTGGAAGCGCTCGGGGTCGGCAACGATGTTCTTGATCGCCTGCAGCTTGGGCAGGTAGTTGCGCGTCTCGCCGGGTACACCACGCAGGCTTTCGAAGTCGGTCGGCAGCCCCCTGGTCCGGTTACGCGCAATCGCGCGCTGGACATTGCCCTCGCCCCAGTTGTACGCGGCGAGCGCCAACTGCCAATCACCGAGGTCGGCGTAGAGTTGCTGCAGATAGTCGAGCGCCGAGTTGGTGGCTTCGACGATGTCCAGGCGCGAATCGACCCACCAGTTCTGCTCCAATCCCCACGTCTTCGCGGTCGCCGGCATGAACTGCCAGATTCCCGAGGCCCGCGCCGACGACAGCGCGGTGGGATTGAACGCGCTCTCGACCATCGGCAGCAGAGCGAGGTCGAGCGGCATGTGCCGGCGCTGGACCTCCGCGACGATGTGATAGAGGTAGCGACGACTGCGCTCGACCATCCGCGCGACGTAATCCGGACGATCCTCGTACCACTGCTCCCATTGGTCGACGAGGGGGCCCTGAATGTCCGGAATCGCGTAGCCGTGCACGATCCGCTCCCACAGGTCATGCGTCGGCGCCGGCAGCGGCTCCAGCCCCGCGGGCAGCCCCGCAAACGGGTTGACGATGGCGATCTTGGGCGGGGCGGGAGGGAAGCGGACTTCGCCGAGTGCCACGTCGGAGGAGGACTGCGTGGCCGGCGGTGCTGCGGTCATGCTCGCGCACGCGGAGAGCGCGAGAATCATCGGCAAGATCAGGTATCGTCGAATCTGCAATGTTGCAGGTCCAATACGAAAGCCGCGGTTCGTGCCGCGGTTCGTTGAAAAGTGCGGCGATGGTAGGCCGCGCGGGGCGCGCCCGTCAACCCGTTGATGGGTTCATCTGATGGGGTCAGGGCTTGCCCCTTGCCTGGTGGGACCAGGCAACGGGCAAGACCTGACCCCATCAGACCGTCAGAATCCATCTTTCCAGCGCCGAAGCTCAGCGAAGACCTCGACCGTAGACCGCAGCGCGCGTCCCGCGTGCGCAGCGGCGGAGGATGCGAGCGCGTCAAGATTCGCGCGCAAGAACGGGTTCGTCGCGAGTTCGATGCCGATCGTCGTTGGCAACGTCGGCTCGCCGCGATCGCGCTTCGCGCGCTCGCGCACGCTGCGCGAAGCGATCTCGGCGTTGCCCGGCTCGGCCGCCGCTGCGAAGCGCAGGTTGGCAAGGGTGTACTCGTGACCGCAGTAAACCTTGGTCGCCGCTGGAAGCGCGGCGAGTTTCGAAAGCGACGACCACATCTGCTCCGGTGTCCCTTCGAACAGGCGCCCGCAACCCGCGGCGAACAGCGTGTCGCCGCAGAACAGCCATCCTGCGTCATCGGCGACACAGGCGATGTGCCCCGCGGTGTGCCCCGGAATGTCGAGCACGCGCAGAGCGACGCCGATACCGGGGAGCTCGAAGCGATCGTCTTCGCGGACGCGACGGGTCGCGCCAGCGACGCGCTCGCCGGCGGGGGCGAACACCGGGATGTCGCGCTCGCGCGTCAGCGCCGCGATGCCGCCGACGTGATCGCCGTGGTGATGGGTGGCGACGATCGCGGTGAGCTCGAGGCCGTCCGCGATGAGCCTCGCCTCGACGGGCGCGGCATCGCCCGGGTCGACCACCGCCGCATGCGATCCTTCGCAGATCATCCAGATGTAGTTGTCGGTGAATGCGGGGATGGGGATAATCGTTGCCATGGATGAGCCCTGCGCTTCAGTCGGGGTCGAGCCGTCGTCGCTCGCCGGATGGTTCGAGTCACCGCTCGGCGCCTACCTCTGCGCACGCGAGCAGGGCTATTTCGACCGCACCGTCGCCGACATCTTCGGTTACCACGCGCTGCAGATCGGGCTCACCTGCTGCCCGCTGCTCGCGCAATGCCGCATCGTATCGAAATGGACGCTCGATGACGACTGCCCCGCCGACCTCGTCGCCGATCCGCACGAGCTGCCGTTCGCCGAGAGCACGATCGACCTCGTGATCATGCCTCACGCGCTCGAATTCGCTGCCGATCCGCACCTGATGCTTCGCGAGGCCTGGCGCGTGCTGCGCCCCGACGGCCAGATCGTCATCGCCGGGTTCAATCCGTTCTCGCTCTTCGGCGCGCGACGCTACTTCGGCCGGGGTGCGACGCCGCCGTGGAACGGCAACTTCATCGCACTCTACCGGCTGAAGGACTGGCTGTCGCTGCTCGGCTTCGAGGTAATCGGCGGCAGGCTCGACTGCTACGTGCCGCCGTTCTCGCAGCAGAAATGGCTCGCGCGCTTCGGCTTCTTCGAGCGCGCTGGCGATCGCTGGTGGCCGATTACCGGCGGCGTGTATTACCTGCGCGCGTGCAAGCGGGTCGCCGGCATGCGGCTGCTCACTCCCGCGTGGGAGGGCCGCGAAAGGCGCAAGAAGGCGCTCGCCCCGGCGCACGGCGCGCGCGAGAGTCTCACGACGCGCACCGGGAAGTGACCGCCGCGATCGTCTACACCGATGGCGCCTGCAAGGGCAATCCCGGCCCTGGCGGATGGGGCGCGATCGTCACGCGCAACGGACGCGAAGAGGAGCTCTTCGGCGGCGCGCGCGCGACGACCAACAACCGGATGGAACTCACGGCGGTGATCCGCGCCCTCGAGGCGCTTCCGCCGGAGACCGAGGTCGAGATCCATACCGATAGCCAGTACGTCAAGAACGGGATGGAGAGCTGGATCGGCAACTGGAAAAGGAACGGCTGGCGTACGAGCGACCGCAAGCCGGTCAAGAACGCCGACCTGTGGCGCGAGCTCGACCGGCAGGCGGCCCGGCACCACGTCCGCTGGCATTGGGTCAAGGGCCATGCGGGGACGCCCGGCAACGACCGCGCCGACGCGCTCGCGAACCGCGGCGCCGACGCACAGCGCTGAACACCGGAGCAACAGCCAGGAGAACGAACATGGCAGCTTATGTCATCGCGCAGCTCGAAGTCGTCGACCCTGCGGCGTATGCCGAATACGGCAAGGCAGTGACCGCGACGATCGAGGCCCACGGCGGACGCTTTCTCGCGCGCGGCGGCGCGGTCGAGGTGTTCGAAGGCGATTTCGTGCCGAAGCGCGTCGTCGTGATCGAATTTCCCGACGCCGACGCGATGAGACGCTGGTACCGCTCTCCCGAATACGCGCCGCTCGTCGCGATGCGCAAGCGCGCGGCGCGCGGCTCGCTCTACATGGTAGCCGGCGTCTGAGCGACGTCGATGGCTTCAGCGGGCGCCTAGCGTGCGCTCGATCCGGCGCGCGAACACCGTCATCTCCTTCTCGGCCTGCCGATCGCCCTTGCGCTGTGCCACCTCGATGCCCTTGCGATAGGCGTCGAGTGCTGCGCTCGGCTCGCCCGCCTGGTCGAGTGCCTTGGCGTAGAGCTTCCACGCCGCGGTGAAGCCGGGATCGAGCGCGACCGAGCGTTCGAGTGCCCCGATCGCCGCACGCCAGTCTCGGGCCTTCATGTGCTCGTTGCCGATCGAGTAGCGCAGGAGCGCACTGTCCTTGCCCGCGGCGAGCATCCGTTCGAACGCTGCGAGTGCGGCTCCTGGCGCCGGCTGGCCGCCTCTTGCCGCGTCGTGATCGGCACTCAACGCGGCGACCCTACTTCGCGATCAACTCGCCGGTCTCGCAGCTCATGCGGCGAAACGGGTAGATGACCGTTGTCGGCTTGCCGTCGATCGGTCCGTCGACCGTTTCGTACAGCCAGCCTTCGGCGCCCCTGCGGTAGACGAGATGCGAGGGAAAGGTCGCTTCGGTGTGATCGAAGGTGAACACCGTGTCCTTCTGATCGGTCGCGGTCGACACGAGCTTGAACGCGTAGACCTTGCGATCGCCCGAGAACTGCGAGAACACCACGCCGTCCTTCGCCTCGAGGCGCAGGTACTGGTAATCCTGCAGCGTGCCGTTCAACGATAGCTGGCCGACTCCGATCATCACCTTCCCGCGCGCTGGCATCCAGAACTCGCGGAACTCGCGCTGGTTGACCTCGCCGCGCCAACAGCCTTCGAGCCAGGTGAACGGTGCCAGCGCGGGATCGACGGCGGCCTGCGCGGGCCCAGCGCGCGTTGCGTGCTGCCTGGCTTGATCCGGCGCCGCGTGCGCCGCCGCCGGGGCCCCGGCGCCGATCGTTTGACCCGCCCAAGCACCCAGCGCGATCCCGAGCGCGAGTGCGGCGACAGAATGACTGCGGGCCACATCGCACGGGAATCGATCGGTCATGACACTCTGGCGTCCGCGCATCGCACAGCCTCGAGATCCTTGATCAGCGTCTCCACCGCCGAGAAGGAATAATCCTGTTCCATCCCTCCCACGTGGCGGTGGTCGCCCTTAACAGCGTAAGGTGCTGTCAGTCACTCCACCACAGGAAAGCCCGCCCCCGCCCCGATCATTGGGCCCGCGCGAGGGGAAGATTGACGAGCAGGTTCTGCGGCTTCATGCGCAGCCGATGCTTCGCGTCCATCGCCATCGCGAGCCACACCGGCCGCCCGGCGACGTCGGCGCGCATATCGGCAGCGTCGGCGAAATCGAGTCGAAAGAGCGCGAGGAGCAGATGCATCCGTGCCTCGTCGACTTCCTCACCGCGATAGAGGTCGTTCAGGAGCGCGCTCGCCTCGGCGTCGAGTCCGACGTGCCACGCCCACGGATTCTCGCCGATCTCGCGCTCGCCGCGAACCTCGACCCGCACTCCGAGAAAATGGGTGATCCACGCCTCGATCACGCGCATCAGCGCCGTGTGCGCAGGCTGGCCGCGATTGAGACCGATCGATAGATCGTGGCGCTCGTCGCGCTCCCAGTAAAGCTCCGCGTTGTCGCGCGACAGCACGTCCAGGTCGATCGAGCGAGTCGGTACGCGGTTCTTCGCCAGGAGCTCGCCGAGCGATCCGAACGCAGTCCCCTCGGCGAAGCGCTCGACGGTCGCTTCGTCGGCGGCCATCACGGCACCGTCGTCGGTGACCGCGATTTTCTGCGGCCGGAAAAGCATCTCGGCGGCGCGCGCAGCAATCGGATCGGCGGCGTCCCCCAGAACGTGCCGAAGCAGGATCTGCGTCAGCTCGGCGACGAAGTCGGGCGGAACGTCGACGCCCCCCCCGCGAAACAGCGCGACGTAGGCAGCTTCCAGCGATTGCGCGGCCGCGAGCCGGTCGCGAAAGCGCAGCCAGATCGCGTAGTTGTCGCGCGCATCGGCGTCGGCGAAAGCGGAGAGTTCCTGCGCAGTGACGCTCGCGCGCGGATCTTCCGTGAGTTTCGCGTGCAGGGCGAGCTCGGCCGCGCAGGAATCAGCAACGGGTGCGAGCTCGGGCCGGGCGAGGTAGCGCGCGAGAAAGCGGTCGGTGACGTCGAGCCGCCCGTCGACGCGCGGCGCGAGCAACCGGTAGCCGCAGCCGCGCCAGTAATCAGGCACCGCCCAGGAGCGCCTTCTTGAGATCGTCCTGCGCCGGGTGCGCTCCGATCCAGACGTTGGTCAACGCGCGATTGAAGGCATCGCCGCCGATCGCTCCGCGCTCCTTGCCGTCGAGGCTGATGTGGGTGACGTCGCCGATGTAGTCGAGCGTGACCACGCTTCCCGACTTTGTCTCGTTGAACGAGCGCATGATCGTCTCCAGCGCCTCGATCTGCGATTTGATCGCGCTTCGCTCGGCATCGGTGGTGTTGGCGGTCAGCCCCTCGTTCAGTGAGTCGATCAACTGTTGCGCCGTGAGATCGCGCAGCGTGTTCAATTGGATGCGCCGCGGTGACTGGGCGAGCACCGCCTGGGACGTTGTCGCCTTCGCCGGAAGATAGAGGCTGCCGACGTAGACCTTGAAGAAGAGCTTGGTGCGAAGTCCGGCGCCGTTCAGTACGAGATCCGATCCGCCGACCGTCGCGTGGTCCGCCAGACGCACACCCTGCACTTCGACGGCCGACGCACCCTGTGCGGCGAACGCGAGCAGCACGACGGCAGTCATCACCGACGTCAGCAGGCCGGTGCGGTTCGCTCCCGCGCGTGCGGCCGCGCGCATCGGCGTGCGGGTTCCGGTCGGATGCTGCGCCTTGGTCATGCTCGCTTCCTCCATTCTGCAATGACGCCGACTGCTTGCGCTCAGGCGGCTTCGAACGATCAGACGGCCTCCAACGCTCACGCGGCTTCGAAAATGCCCGCGGCGCCCATGCCGGTGCCGACACACATGGTCACGAGCCCGTACTTCTGCCGGCGGCGTCGCAGGCCGTGCACGATCGTCGCGGTACGGACCGCACCGGTCGCACCGAGCGCGTGGCCGAGCGCGATCGCGCCGCCGAGCGGATTGACCCTCGCGGGATCGAGCCCGAGGTCGTGGATGACCGCCAGGCTCTGCGCGGCGAACGCCTCGTTCAACTCGATCCAATCGATGTCGGCGAGCGCAAGGCCGGCGCGCGCCAACGCCTTCGGCACCGCCTTCACCGGACCGATGCCCATCAGCTCCGGAGGCACGCCCGCGACTGCAAAGCTTCTCCAGCGTGCAAGCGGGGCGAGGTCGAGCTCGCGCAGCACGCGATCGCTTACCAGCACGGCCGCCGCGGCGCCGTCGGACGTCTGCGAGCTGTTGCCGGCGGTGATCGTGCCCTTCACCGCGAACACCGGCCTCAGCTTGGCGAGGCCCTCGGCGCTGATGTCGGGGCGCGGTCCTTCGTCCTGCGCGGCCTTGCGCGAGCGCACGTCGACCTCGCCGCGCTTCGGATCGTCGCCGCGCGCCCGCGCGGGGGCGCGCAGCACGACGTCGACCGGCGAGATCTCCTGCGCGAACTCTCCGGCGGCCTGCGCGGCGAGCGCCTTCCGGTGCGAGCCGAGCGCGAAGGCGTCCTGGTCCTCGCGCGAGACCTTCCACTGCGTCGCGAGCTTCTCGGTCGAGAGCCCCATCCCGTAGGCGATACCGACGTTCTCGTCGCCCTCGAACACATCGGCGTTGAGGGCGAGCCGTCCAAGCATCGGGATCATGCTCATGCTCTCGACGCCCGCCGCGATCATGATGTCGGCTTCGCCGACGCGGATGCGGTCGGCGGCGATCGACACGGCATTGAGCCCCGACGAGCAGAAGCGGTTGACCGTCATCCCAGGCACACTCGACGGCAGCCCGGCGAGCAGGAGGCCGATCCGCGCAACGTTCATCCCCTGCTCGTACTCGGGGATCGCGCAGCCGACGATCACGTCGTCGACGCGCGCGCGGTCGATCGCCGGCACCGCTCCGAGCGCGTGCGTCAGCGCATGCGCGAGAAGGGTATCGGGGCGCGTCGTGCGGAACATCCCGCGCGGCGCCTTGCCGACCGGCGTGCGTGTTGCCGCCACCACCCATGCATCGCTTCGTTGCGTCGTCATCCCCTCGCCACTCCTGCGTCCAACCACCCGATCATCGTCGTCCGGCCCCCGGTCGTGCCTCAGTTTCGCAGCGGCTTGCCGGTCGCGAGCGTGTGCGCGATCCGCGCCTGCGTACGGGCATCGGCGACGAGCGCCATGAACTCGCGCCGCTCGACGTCGAGCAGCCATTGCTCGTCGACCAGAGTACCGGCGTCGACCTCGCCACCGCAAAGCGCGCGCGCGAAGCGCAGCGCGACCTCGAAGTCGTAGCCGGTGATGAACGCCCCTTCGCGCAGGTTGACGAGCAGCATCTCGAGCGTCGCGATGCCGGTGCGCCCGGCGGCGGGAATCGCTCGCGGCACGAACGGCGGCCGATAACCGGCGTCGGCGAGCGCTCGCGCCTGGCCCAGTGCGACGTGCAGCACTTCGTCGGGGTGCATGACGACAACGTCGGACGCGCGCAGGAACCCGAGCTCGCGCGCCTCGCAGGCGCTGCGCGACGCAGTTGCTTTCGCCACCGTCTGGAAATACGTGCGGAGGAACGGAAACTGGTCGCACTGGCCGCCGACGTGGCCGCGGCGCGCCTCGTCCGCGGCACGGAGCGCGAGCTCCTTGGTGCCACCGCCGCCGGGAAGCAAACCGACTCCGGTCTCGACGAGGCCGATGTATGACTCGAACGCCGCCACCGTGCGGTCGCAATGCAGGATGAACTCGCACGAGCCGCCCAGCGCCATTCCGCGCACTGCCGCGATCGTCGGCACCGCGCTGTAGCGCAACCGCAGCGACGTCTGCTGGAAGCGTGCGACAGACGCCTCGATCGCGCCCCACGCCTTGCGCTCGACCGCCTGCGCGAACTCGGCGAGGTTGGCGCCAAGCGAGAACGGCTCGCGCGACTGCCAGATCACGAGTCCCGCAAGATCCAGCTCGGCACGATCGAGCGCCCGCTGCAGGCCCTCGATCACGGCGTCGGAGATCGTGCTCTGCTTGGTTCGGAACGAGACGATACCGATGTCGGCATCGAGATGCCAGAAACGAAGCGCGTCGGTCTCGAAGATCGTCGTGCCTGCGTCACTGCGCTCGCCGAGCACCGTTTCGGGGAAGGACTGCCGGCGATAGACCGGGAGCGCGGAGCGCGCAACGAACGCGTCCCTGGCCGGACTGTATGCGCCCACCGCCGCGTGCACCCCATTCGCTTCGGCGACCCGGGCGCCGCGTACCCATGGCGGGAGCGCAACCGACGAGAGCGCACTGCCTGCAGTGCGGTCGGCGTCGATCCAGTCGGCGACGGCGCTCCATCCGGCCGCCTGCCACAGTTCGAACGGGCCCTGGCGCCAAGCGAAGCCCCAGCGGATCGCGAGGTCGACGTCGCGCGCGTTGCCGGCGATCGCGGCCAGGTGAAACGCCGAATAGTGGAAGAGATCACGATGGATCGCCCACAGGAAGCGCGCCTGCGGGTGCCCCGATGCGCGCAGTGCGGCTAGACGTTTCGCCGGATCGCGCTCGGCGAGGAGCGCGGCGACTTCGGGCGCCACGCCCGCTCCGCTCGCGACGTAGTCGCCCGCGGCCGGGTCGAGCACCTCGATCGCCGCACCCTTCTTCCGGTAATAGCCCACCCGCGTCTTCTGGCCCAGCGCTCCCTTGGCGATCAGCCTCGAGAGAACTGGAGGAAGCGCGTAGATCGCGTGCCACGGATCGTCGGAAAGGGCATCCTGCATCGTGCGCACGACGTGTGCGAGCGTGTCGAGGCCGACGACGTCGCAGGTACGGAAGGTGGCGCTCCTCGCCCGTCCGATCAGCGGTCCGGTGAGCGCGTCGACCTCGTCGAAACGCAGCCCGAAGGAGGCGCCATGGTGCATCGTCGCGAGCACCGAAAAGATACCGATGCGATTGGCGATGAAATTCGGCGTGTCGTGTGCGCGAACGACGCCTTTGCCGAGCGTCGTCGTAAGCCAGGTCTCGAGCGCGTCGAGAAGCGCGGGATCGGTGTCCGCCGTCGGGGTCAGCTCGACCAGGCGCATGTAGCGCGGCGGATTGAAGAAATGCACACCGCAGAAGCGCCGTCGCAGCTCCGCCGGGAGTGACGCGGCGAGGGTCGCGAGCGACAGCCCCGACGTGTTCGAGACGAGCGCCGCGCCAGGCGCGATCGACGCAGCGATCTTCGCGAAGAGATCGCGCTTCCAGTCGAGGCGCTCGCCGATTGCCTCGATGACGACGTCGCAGCCCGCGAGCTTTGCGGAGTCGTCGTCGTAGTTGGCGACCTCGATCTCGGCGGCGAGCGGCTTCAGCCCGAGCGGAGCGGGCTCGAGCTTCACGAGCCCGTCGACGCCGCGTTTGGCGAGCGCGTTCGGATCGCCCTGCGTCGGAAGGTCGAAGAGGAGCGCCGGAATGCCGGCGTTGACAAGGTGCGCGGCGATCTGCGCGCCCATCACGCCCGCGCCCAGAACGGCGACTTTCTTCACCTGGAATCGGGTCTTGTTCATGCTTTGCTTCTTGCTGCGCGCTACTGCACGCGCACCCAGGTTTGCGTACGGCCGAACGGGCCGAAGGAGCCGCGCATCTCCAGCTTCCTGCCGCCTTCGATGGGCGTGAGGCGCGCCGTGTATTCGCGGCCGTTCT
>JAICXH010000152.1 GCA_025981645.1 Burkholderiales bacterium | reverse complement strand
GAAGCCGACCTGGCTGAAATCGTCGCGATCTACAACGCGTCGATCCCCGGCCGCATGGCGACGGCCGATCTCTCGCCGGTGAGCGTCGCCGACAGGCGGCAATGGTTCGCGGACTTCGATCCGGCACGCCGGCCGATCTGGATATCCTGCGACGACGCGGGAAACAGGCCGCTTGCGTGGCTGTCGCTGCGCTCGTTCTACGGTCGGCCGGCCTATGACGGCACGGTGGAAGTGGGTCTTTACACCGCGCCCGAGGCGCAGCGCCGCGGGCACGGCCGCGCCCTGCTCGAGCATGCGTTGCGCGCGGCGCCCGCCCTTCGAATCACGACGCTGCTCGCCTTCACGTTCGCGCACAACACGCCGAGCCTCACGCTGTTCCGCCGTGCGGGGTTCGCCGACTGGGGGTTGTTGCCGGGGGTGGCGAAGCTCGACGATGTCCGCCGCGATCTCGTGATCCTCGGACGCGCGTTGTGACGATGCAACAAGCGGTTCCCCGGGCACCGAACGGTCGTTCGTTCCGGATCCATCCAGCGCGACCGGACGATGTCGCGGACCTGCAGCGCCTCGTCCGCGCGCTGGCCGACTACGAGCGACTGACCGCGATCTGCACGTCCAGCGAGGTCGATCTGGCGGACGCGCTCTTCGGTCCGCACCCGGCCTGCGAGGCGCTGATTGCACGTCTTGACGCAGAATCTCAGGATTGCGCGGGATTCGCGTTGTTTTTTCATACTTACTCGACATTCCTCGGCCGGCGGAGTCTGTGGCTGGAGGATCTTTTCGTCGAACCCGCGCACCGCGGCGGCGGGATCGGCCGCGCGCTCCTCGTCGCACTGGCGGCGCTTGCCCGGGAACGCGGCTGCGGCCGTTTCGAATGGGCGGTGCTCGACTGGAACGCGAGCGCCATCGCGTTTTACGAAAGCCTCGGCGCGAAGGTCCTGCGCGACTGGCGGTTCGTCCGGGTCACCGGCGAGGCGCTCGACCGGCTCGCCTCCGGGGCTGCGACAAGCTGACCGGCCGCGGCGTCCAGGCGTCGATCGGCGATAATCGACATTTCGCAATCCCTCCGCTGCCGGCCCCCCTGCCTGCAGCGCCCTGGTAAACCCCGCATGGACGATCTTCACCTACCTGCGCTTCGCGTCGACGCCGACTTCTGGTCGCTCCGCTTCGTCGAGGAGTCCGGCCAATCCTTCACGGTACGCAAGGATGTGCCGCAGCCGCTCTCGTTTTTCACCGACCGCGGCGTGATGGCCTCGGTGTACGCCGACGGTGGCTACGGCTACGCGGCGACGTCCGACACGTCCGACGATGGCCTGCGCAACGCGCTCGAGCGTGCCGCCCGGTGGGCACGCGCAAGCGCCCGCTTCGCGCTGGACGATTCGCGCACGCTGCCGCGCCCGGCGCCGCACGGCGAGTACGCGTCGCCGTCGCTTTTGTCGAAGCTCCCGAGCCGCCGCGAGTGGTTCGACCTGCTCGCGCACGAATCGGAAGGCGCCGGCTTCGATTCGCGGATCGTCGACTGGGAAGCACTGGTTGACGTGCGCGAGGCGACGCATCGCCTCGTCACCAGCGAAGGCGGCGACGTGGTGCAACGCTTTCGCTTCCTCTTTCCGTCGGTCGGCGTCACCGCGCATGCCGACGGCGTGACGCAGCAGCGATCGCTGAACGGCTACCGTGGCATCTGCCAGCAGGGCGGCATCGAAATCCTCGCGCGCTTCGGCTTCGAGGGCGCGGGCCGGCGCATCGCCGAGGAAGCGCTCGAATTGCTCGCCGCGCCGAACTGCCCATCCGAGCGGATGGACGTGCTGCTCGCGCCCGACCAGATGGTGCTGCAGATCCATGAATCGATCGGCCACCCGCTCGAGCTCGACCGCATCCTCGGCGACGAGCGCAATTTCGCCGGCACGAGCTTCGTCACGCCCG
Organism: Burkholderiales bacterium; assembly: GCA_025981645.1. Taxonomy (GTDB): domain Bacteria; phylum Pseudomonadota; class Gammaproteobacteria; order Burkholderiales; family Casimicrobiaceae; genus VBCG01. The sequence goes on along the minus strand of JAICXH010000152.1, from coordinate 53 downwards.
AGATGTTCGGCCGCTACCGCTACGGCTCGGATCTTCTGAACATCACGTTCGAT
>JAICXH010000109.1 GCA_025981645.1 Burkholderiales bacterium | reverse complement strand
CGCGCTTCGCTACGCGGCATGGTTCGTGTTCGTCGGCAGCCTCCTCGCTAGCGGGGATATGCAGGAGGGCTGGGGCGCACTGTCGAAAGGCTCCGCAGCCGCGGTTGCGATCGTCGTCGCGCTCGCGCTTGTCGCCGGGGTAGTCACCGCGAGCGGATCGCCGCTCGCCGAATCGGGGTGGATTCCGTCGACACGGATCGCGCACCTGATCCGGCTCGGGACCGCGGTGTTCGGGCTGGTGCTGGTCGAGCACCTCGTGCGTCGCGTGCGCCCGGAGATGCGCTGGGGTGTGAAACCGCTCGCCATCGCGCTTGCCGCAGTATTCGCGTTCGACCTCTTCTACTACGCCGACGCTGCGCTCTTCGGGCAGCTCGACCCGGTGATCTGGGTGGCGCGCGGATTTGCCAACGCGCTGGTGATCCCGCTGATCGCGCTCGCCACCGCGCGCAACACCGGCTGGACCGTCGACCTGCATCTTTCGCGCGACGCCGTCATGCATTCATCGGCGCTGGTGGTTTCGGGCGCCGTGCTCCTGCTGGTCGCCGGCGCCGGCTACTACGTTCGCTATTTCGGCGGCGATTGGGGCCGCGCGCTGCAGATCGAGCTCGTCTTCGCCGCGGCCATTGCAGTCGCCGTCGTCGTCACGTCGGGGCGCTTCCGCTCGCGGCTCAAGGTCTTCGTCAGCAAGCATTTCTTCTCGTACCGTTTCGATTACCGCGTCGAGTGGCTGCGCTTCACGCGGACACTCGCCGGCGAACGCGCGGGCAGCAATCTTCCCGATCGCGCGATCGCCGCGCTCGCCGACTTGGTCGAGAGTCCGGCTGGAGCGCTGTGGATGCACGACGACTCCGGCCGCTACGTTTGCACGGCGCGCTGGAACGTCCCCGCGGCCGACGGAGCCGAGCCGGTCGACGCGCCGTTTGCGCGCTTTCTCGCCGAGACCGGTTGGATCGTCACCGTTCCCGAGCTTCGTGCTATGCCTTCGCGCTACCGCGACCTCGAGGTGCCGGCGTGGCTGGATCTGTTCACGTCGGCGTGGATCGTCGTGCCGCTCGCCTTGGACGCGGGCGAGCTCCTCGGCTGGGTCGTTCTGACGACGCCGCGCGCGCCGATCGAGGTCGACTGGGAGGCGCGCGACCTGCTGAAGACCGCGAGCCGGCAGGCAGCGAGCTACCTCGCGCAGATGCGCGCGACCGAGGCGCTGGTCGACGCGCGCAAGTTCGACGCGTTCAACCGCATGTCGGCCTTCGTCGTACACGACCTGAAGAACCTCGTCGCGCAGCTCTCGCTGATGCTGAGGAACGCCGAGCGCCACCGCGACAATCCGAAGTTCCAGGCCGACATGCTGGAGACCGTCGAGCACGTCGTTGGCCGGATGAACGCCCTGATGCTCCAGTTGCGCGTCGGGGCGACGCCGATCGACGCCGCGCGCCCGGTCGACCTCCCGGCGCTGGCCCGGCGGGTCGTCGCCGCCAAGGCGGGTTCCGGCGTCGGGATCGCCGTCGAGGCCACCGGACCGGTGGCGGCCCTCGGGCACGAAGATCGCTTGGAGCACGTGCTTGGGCACCTGATTCAGAACGCGATCGATGCGAGTACCACTCCTGCGAAGGTCAGCGTGCGCGTCGGCGTCGAGGCCGATCGCGCGCTGCTCGAAGTCCGCGACCACGGAGCCGGCATGACGCCGGAATTCGTGCGAGAGCGGCTGTTCAAGCCCTTCCAGACGACCAAGCCGACCGGCATGGGGATCGGCGTGTACGAGAGCTCGCAGTACGTCGCCGGACTCGGCGGAAACATCAGCGTCGACAGCGCGCCCGGCAAGGGCACGCGCGTGTTCCTGCGTCTTCCACTCGCGGCCCCGAAGGAGACGCCACTTCCGGCCGACGGGCATGTGGTTGGGGGTGGGCGTGCGGTTGGAGAGTCTGCCGCATGACCGAGAATCGCCGCTCGCTCCTGATCGTCGAGGACGACCCTGCCCTGCAGAAGCAGATGCAGTGGGCGTTCGACCAGTACGAGACAGTGGTCGCCGGCGACCGCGAGAGCGCGCTCGCCCAATTGCGCCGCTATGAGCCGGCGGTCGTCACCATGGATCTCGGGCTGCCGCCGCAACCCGACGACCCGGCCGAAGGTCTGAAGCTCCTCGAGGAGATCCACGGGCTCGCCCCCGATACCAAGGTGATCGTGCTGACCGGCCAGAACGACCGCGCCAACGCCCTGAAGGCGATCAGTCTCGGCGCGCACGACTTCTGCCCGAAGCCGTTCGAGCCGGAGTTCCTCACGTGGACCGTCGAGCGCGCGTTTCGCGTGCACGATCTGCAGGCCGAGAACGCGCGTCTGCGTGAGTCGCACGACTCGCCGGCGATGGCGGGCATCATCACGCGCGATCCCGAGATGCAGCGGATCTGCCGCACGATCGAGAAGGTTGCTCCGACGTCCGCGACGGTGCTGATCCTCGGCGAGTCGGGCACCGGCAAGGAACTCCTCGCGCGGGCCCTGCACGACCTTTCCCCGCGCAAGAACGGGCGCTTTGTCGCGATCAACTGCGCGGCCATTCCCGACACGCTGCTCGAGAGCGAGCTCTTCGGCTACGAGAAAGGTGCGTTCACCGGCGCGGTCAAGCAGACGCTGGGAAAGATCGAAACCGCGCATCGCGGCACGCTGTTCCTCGACGAGATCGGCGATCTGCCGCCGGCGCTGCAGGCGAAGCTCCTGCGCTTCCTGCAGGAGCGCGTGATCGAGCGCATCGGCGGCAGGCAGGAGATCCCGGTCGACGTGCGCGTCGTCTGCGCGACGCACCAGAACCTGAAGGAGCGCATCGTCGACGGCCGCTTCCGCGAGGACCTCTACTACCGGCTCGCCGAGATCGTCGTCGACGTTCCGCCGCTGCGCGACCGCAACGGCGATGCCGCGCTCCTCGCCCATGCGTTCGTGCGCAAGGCCGCGGCCGAGCAGCGCCGCGGCGCGATGTCGTTGCGTCCCGATGCGGTCGCCGCCATCTCGGCGCATTCCTGGCCTGGCAATGTGCGCGAGCTCGAGAATGCGGTGAAACGTGCGGTGATCATGGTCGACGGCAACAGTATCGACGCCGCCGGCGTAGGTTTCGCCGCGCCCGACGAGAATGCCGAGGCGCTCAACCTGCGCCAGGTCCGCGATGCCGCCGAGCGCGGCGCGCTGGTCCGCGTGCTGGCGCGCGTTGACGGCAATCTTTCCCGCGCGGCCGAGCTTCTCGGTGTCAGCCGTCCCACGCTGTACGACCTGATGCGCCGTTTCGGCCTCAAGTAGACGCGACTGCCGTCCGTAGGCGCGCCCCCCATCCCCGAGGATCGTCCATGAATCGTTTCCACCGCCGGACCCTGTCGCTCGCGCTTGCCGCCGGGCTCGCCGCCGGGATTGTCGTCGCTGTCGCTGGCTGCTCGCGCAACGACCCCGCGTCGTACGTCGCGTCCGCGCAGACCTATATCGGGAAGTCGGACTACAAGGCGGCGATCATCCAGCTCAAGAACGCGCTGCAGAAGGCGCCCGACAACGCCGAGGCGCGCTTTCTGCTCGCGAAAAGCCTTTTCGCCACCGGCGACCCTGCGGGCGCCGAAACCGAGGTGCGGAAGGCGATCGCGCTGCACTACGCCGATGACTCGACGCTCCCGCTTCTCGCGCAGTCGCTCGCCGCGCAGGGAAAACTTGCCGACGTGATCCGCGAGCTCGGCGACAGGAAGCTCACTGACGCCAAGGCGAGCGCGCAGCTCGACGTCGTGCTCGCGGCCGCCCATGCGTCGAAGGGTGACGTTGCCGGCGCGAAGGCGCTCGCCGATGCGGCACTCGCCGCGGCGCCGGACAATCCCAACGTGCTGCTGCTCGAGGCGCAGCTCGCGGCGAATGGCCCTGGCGGGCTGGCCGCAGCGCGCGGCTACGTCGATCGGGCGGTGAAAGCGGTGCCGGGCGACGTGACGATGCAGCTTGCGAACGCCGAGCTCACCTATGCCGAGGGGAAGCCCGACGATGCGCAGAAGCTCCTCGAGCAGGCGGTCGACGCGCACCCGAACTCGGTCGCGGCGCGTTCTGCGCTCTTCTCGGTCGCATTCCGGGCGGGCAAGGTCGATGCGGCGAAGACCCAGCTCGCGAAGATGAAGGAAGTCGCGCCGAACGACTTCCGGGTGATCTATGCCGACGCGCTGCTATCCGCTTCCCAGGGTGACAACAACCATGCGCTGCAGGAGGTGCAGCGCATTCTCGGCGCGCATCCCGATCACCTGCCGAGTCTGTTCCTCGCCGGGTTGCTGAACTATCGGCTGGGCGCCTACGCCGCCGCGGAGGACTCGTTGCGCAAGGTAATGACGCAGATTCCCGACGATCCGGGCACGACGCGGTTGCTGGCGCTCACCTATTTGCGCACGGGCAGGACGCAGGACGCGCTCAACGTCCTCGCGCCGGTGCTCGCCAAACGGCCGAACGATCCGTCGCTGCTGCGCACGTCGGGCGAGGCGTGGCTCGCGGCGGGCAACGCCGCACAGGCCGAGAAGGCCTATGCGGCCGCGAACGCGATCGACAAGAACAACGTCGGCAGTGAAGTGCGCCTGGCCCAGGTGCGGCTCGCTACCGGCGACACGGCACGCGGATTTTCCGATCTCGAAGCGCTCGCCGCCAAGGACACGTCGTCGGAGCAGCCGGACCTTGCGCTCTACACGGCACACATGCAGCGACGCGAGTTCGACAAGGCGCTCGCCGACGTCGACGCGCTGGCGAAGAAGCAGCCCGATTCGGCGCTGATCGAAAATCTGCGCGGAACTGTTTATCTGGCAAAACGTGATTTCAAGAGCGCGCGTGCCGGTTTCTCGAAATCGCTCGAGATCGATCCCGAATATCTCCCGGCCGCGCGCAACCTGGCGATCCTCGATCTGCGCGACGGCAACGTGAAGTCGGCGCGCGACCGCTACGACGCGATGCTCGCGAAGAAGCCGAAGAACGCTCCGGTGCTGCTGGCGCTCGCCGAGGTGCAAGGCATCGCCGGGGACAGCAACGAAGCGATCAAGGCGACGATCGACAAGGCCGTCCGAGCCGACGCTGCGGCGCCTGGCCCGCGCCTCGCCCTGGTCGCGTTCGAGGCTCGCCATGGCGACGCGAAGGGGGCCGTCGGCACCGCGCAGACTGCGCTCGCCGCGATTCCAAACAATCCGCAGTTGACCGAAGCGCTCGGCGCTGCGCAGCTCGCTGCGGGCGAGGCGAACCAGGCCCTCGAGACCTTCCGCAAGCTTGCGCAGCTCCAGCCGCAGAATCCGCTCGTGCTGTTGCGCGTCGCGGAAGCGCAGGTCGCGACCAAGGACCTCGGCGGCGCGATCGAGACCGAAAAGAAGGCGCTCGCGATGAAGCCCGACCTCGCCGCGACGATCGGCGCGCTGACGAAGACCTACCTGATCGCTGGCAAGCCCGACGAGGCGCTGGCGACGGCGCGCGGCATCCAGAAGGAGCACCCGGACAAGGCTGCCGGCTTCGCGCTCGAAGGCGAGATCATGCTCGCGCAGAAGAAGTGGAACGAGGCCGCGCTCGCATTCAAGATGGGTCTCGACCGCCAGCCGGTGCCGCAGGTCGCCTCGCTCTACTACCTCGCGCTGTCGAACGCCGGGCAGTCCGGCGACGCTGCGGCGATGGCCGACAAGTGGATGAAGGCGCACCCGGACGACCCGACGATGCCGCTCCTCCTCGCCCAGCAGGCGCAGGCGCAGAAGCGCGTCCCCGACGCGAAGGCCGGCTACGCGAAGGTGCTCGCGATCGATGCCAACAACATCGTCGCGCTCAACAACCTCGCGTGGATCCTGAGCGAGGAGAAGGATCCGAAAGCGCTCGAATACGCCGAGCGCGCCCACCAGCTCGCGCCGTTCAGCCCCAACGTCCTCGACACCTACGGGCTCGCGCTCGCGCGCGGGGGCGATGCAAAGCGGGCGGTGCAGCTCCTGCAGATGGCGACGCACCTCGCGCCGACGGAACCCGACATCCGCCTTCACTACGCGCAGGCGCTCGCGCAGTCGGGCGACAAGGTTGGCGCGCGCAAGGAGGCGACCGAGCTCACCAAGCTCGACGCCAAGTCGCCGGTACGCGCCGAGGCCGAGAAGCTCCTGTCCACCCTCTGACGCCGCACCGCGCGCCGTTTGCCGTTCCACAACCCGACTCCGTTCGCGATGCCCGACAAGCCTGGCTCCCCCACCGCCCTTCCACCGTCCACCCTCGCGGTCGTCGGCCTCGGCTACGTCGGCCTGCCGCTCGCCGTCGCCTTCGGCCGGCGCTATCCGACGATCGGCTTCGATCTGTCGCAGGCGAAGGTCGACGCCTATCGACGAGGCTTTGATCCCACCGGCGAAGTGAGTCGCGACGAGCTCGCCGCCGCGAAGGGGCTCGAAGTCACGACCGACGCTAAGGCGCTTTCGCGCGCGGACTTCATCGTCGTTGCGGTGCCGACGCCGATCGACGAGGCGCATCAACCGGATTTCGGTCCGCTCCTCGGTGCGAGCGAGGCGGTGGGAAGGAACCTCAAGCGTGGCGCGACGGTCGTGTTCGAGTCGACCGTCTATCCGGGTGCCACCGAGGAGATCTGCGTGCCGGTGATCGAGCGTCACTCGGGCATGACGTGGCGCAAGGACTTCTTCGTCGGCTACTCGCCCGAGCGGATCAATCCCGGAGACCGCGAGCACACATTGACGCGGATCACCAAGGTCGTTTCGGGCGACACTCCGGAAACGCTCGAACGCGTGGCGACCGTGTACGGCAGCGTGGTGGCGGCGGGTGTGCACCGCGCGGCGTCGATCAAGGTCGCCGAAGCGGCGAAGGTGATCGAGAACACGCAGCGCGACCTCAACATCGCGCTGATGAACGAGCTTTCGCTGATTTTCCACCGCATCGGCATCGATACGACCGACGTCCTCGAAGCGGCCGGCACCAAGTGGAACTTCCTGCCCTTCCGGCCGGGACTGGTCGGCGGGCATTGCATCGGCGTCGACCCCTACTACCTGACGCACAAGGCCGACAGGCTCGGTTATCACTCGCAGGTGATCCTCGCCGGGCGGCGGATCAACGACGGCATGGGCAAGTACGTCGCCGAGCAGACGGTGAAGCAGATGATTCAGCGCGGGCACCCGGTCAAGGGTGCGAAGGTCAACGTGCTCGGGCTGACGTTCAAGGAGAATTGCCCCGATCTGCGCAATTCGCGCGTGATCGACGTGATCCAGGAGCTCCGGAGCTACGGCGCCGACGTCGCGGTGCACGACCCGGTCGCCGATCCCGCCGAGGCCGTGCACGAGTACGGCATCGAGCTCACGCCCCGCGAGCGCCTGCCGCGGGCGCACGCGGTCGTGATGGCGGTCGCGCATCGCGCTTTCGCCGACTGGACCATCGACGACCACGTCGCGAAGCTCGAGCCGGGCGGCATCGTCGTCGACGTCAAGTGCCGCGCCGACGCCGAAGCACTGCGCGCGCGCGGGCTCGCGGTGTGGCGGCTGTGACGGTCGCGGCGACGAACGCCGATCCGCTCGCGAGCGTCGCGGCGAAGCTGCGCGAGCGTCCGCTGCGCTGGCTCGTCACCGGCAGCGCCGGCTTCATCGGCTCGCACCTCGTCGAAGCCCTGCTCGGTCTCGATCAGCGCGTCGTCGGCCTCGACAATTTTTCGACCGGCTATCGCAGGAACCTCGACGAGGTCGAGGCGAGCGTGGGGATGGCGCGCTGGCGCCGCCACCGTT
>JAICXH010000018.1 GCA_025981645.1 Burkholderiales bacterium | reverse complement strand
TCGAGCCTCGAGTACACGAACACCAAGGTCGCCGAGGTCGAGCGGGTGCTGAAGCGCTTTCCCGAGATCGACCTCGCGATGACGACGGTCGGAACCGACGAGGGACGCAACTACGCCCGCGTCAACCTGAAGCTCGTCGACCGCAGCCGCCGGGCGCGGTCGCAGAAGGAGATCGAGCGCGCAATCCGTGCAGCGCTGAAGCCGATCCCGGGCATCCAGCTCTCGGTCGGCTACGATTTTCCGATCTGGTTCAACGTGCTCGGCCCCGATCCGGACACGCTGTCGAAGCTTGCGCGCGAGTTCGCGGCGAAGGTCGCCAGGGTTCCCGGGATCGCCGACCTCGAGTCGTCCGACAAGGACGCCAATCCGGCGCTGTCGATCCGCGTCAACAACGCCGCGGCGGCTGACCTGGGCATCAGCGTGCAGGAGGTCGGGTCGACGATCAGGCCGCTCGTCGCCGGTGACACGGTCACGTATTGGCTCGGACCCGACGGTCAGAACTACGAGGTCAACGTCCAGCTTCCGCGCTCGCAACGTCAGCTCTCGTCGGATCTCGCCAATCTCTACCTGACGACCAACCGTCGCGGTCCCGACGGGCAGATGCGAATGGTCCCGCTTCGCCAGGTCGCCGAGATCGTGCCGACGACCAGTCCGCAGATCATCAAGCGCGAGGCGCTCGAGCGGCGCATCGGCATCTACGCCAATGCTGAGGGGCGTGCGTCGGGAGACGTCGGCGCGGACGTGCAGAAGATCGCCGAGCGGATGGAGCTGCCTCCGGGCTACAGCATCAAGGCGGCCGGCACGCAGCAGGACATGCAGGAGTCCTTCCGCGCGGCGGTCGCGGCACTCGCGCTCGCGGTGATCTTCATCTACCTGATCCTCGCGTCGCAGTTCGCGAGCTTCACGCAGCCGGTTGCGATCATGGCCTCGCTGCCGTTCTCGCTGATCGGCGTGTTCCTGGCGCTTCTCTTCACCGGAACGACGCTGAACCTCTTCTCGATCATCGGTTTCATCATGCTGATGGGCCTCGTGACCAAGAACGCGATCCTGCTGGTCGACTTCGCCAACCGTGCGAGGCGCTCCGGAGCCTCGCTCGACGAAGCGCTGCTGACGGCGGGGCAGGTGCGGCTGCGGCCGATTCTGATGACGACCGCGGCGATGATCGGCGGAATGCTGCCGCTCGCGCTCGGACTCGGCGAAGGCGCCGAGCAGCAGGCTCCGATGGGACGCGCAATCATCGGCGGGGTCGTCACGTCGACGCTGCTGACGCTGGTCGTGGTGCCGGTGCTCTACACCTACCTCGACCAATGGCACGAACGCCGCAAGCGCAGGCGCCGCGCCCGCGCTGTGCGTGTTGCCGCTCCCGCCACCGCGCCGCAGAGCGCGAGCGACTGACCGCGCACCCCGCGTCGTCGGGCGGCGCGCGCGGTGGGGCTCATTGCGCAGGACTTCGACGGCGCATTCGCGTCGTCGGGCGGCGCGCGTGGCGGGGTCCGTTGCGCAGGGCTTCAACGGCGCACCCGCGTCGTCGAGCGGGTCCCGGTGCGGCTCGCGAGGTGTGCGCCGGTGCCGTGCGATCGCCTGGAGAGTGCTCGCCGCACCACCCGCTTGCGACGACTGCGCCTCAGGCGCCCTGCGCAACGGACCTCGCCGCGCGCTTCGAGCCGCCCTGTGCCGGATACTGTGGGTCGCTTCCCGCGCGCGAGTGGAAGCGCCTGCCGCAGCGGGTGGCGCGACAAGGGAGCCCGCCAGCACCGTGATCTGCACGATTCGCTCGAGCGCCGTCGCGCCGGGTACCCGCTGGCAGGCGTTTGCGGACATCCGAGCGCGCGGGAAGCGGCCCGCAGTGTCCGGCGCCGTTGGGCGCCATCCGGCGCAGTTGGCCGCCGATCGGTTCTCGAGCAAACTGGTTGACTGTATAATTAAACGTGCGTACAGTTTGCGCAATGGGTCGACCGTCACGCAACATCGACGCGCTGCTGCTCGCTGCCGGGCGCGAGCTTTTTCCGGAGCTCGGGGCGGCGGGCCTCAGCGTCCGCCGCGTCGCGGCGCACGCCGGGGTGAATCCGGGGATGTTCCACTATCATTTCGGAACGAAGGACGCGTTCGTCGCGCGTCTGCTGCAGGACATCTACGACTCGATGTTCGCCCATCTCGAGCTCGCAGCCTCGAGCGGACCGGCGCCGACGGCGCTGCATGCAGCGCTGTGCGTCCTCGGGCGCTTCGCGCGCGACCACGCCAAGCTTCTGCGGCGGCTGTTCGTCGACGCGCTCGCCGGCGATCGCCACGCGGGCGCGTTCCTCCGCGCGAACGTGCCGCGTCACCTCGGCGTCCTCGCGCGGCTCGTCGAGGCAGGTCAGCGCGAGGGTGCGCTGCGCCGGATGCCGGTTGCGCAGGCGGTCGCCCTTCTCGGCGGGGGCGTTGCGGCGCCGCTCGTCGTCGCGTCCGCGCTCACCGACACGCACCTCGCCGGACGCGCGAGTGCGCGCGCGTTCGCCGACGCCGTCGCGACCAACTCTGCGATTGCCGTGCGCGCCGAGTGCGCGCTCGCCGGGCTCGCGGTGCCCGCGGCGCACGCGAAGCGCGCCGTTCGCGCGGCCCGGGTGCCGCGGAGACTGCGCCGGTGACGCGCGCGACGTTCGCCGTGATCGCCACTGCGGCGGTGATCGTCGCCGGCTGCGGCGAACGTACGCCCGGATACTTCGCCGGTTACGCGGAGGGCGAATACGTACGCGTCGCGAGCCCGCTCGCTGGAACGCTCGAGACGCTTCGCGTGCGGCGCGGCGACGAGGTTGCGGCCGGCGCCCCGCTGTTCACGCTCGAAAGCGAGGACGAGCGCGCGGCCCGCGCGCAGGCCACGGCCCAGCTCGCGCAGGCGCAGGCGTCGCTCGCCGATCTCGAGAAGGGCAGGAGGCCGCCCGAGGTGGGTGCGGCGCGCGCGCAGCTCGCGCAGGCGCAGGCGTCGCTGCGCCAGAGCGAGGCGGATCTCTCGCGCACGCAAAAGCTCGTCGCCGACCGCTTCCTGCCGCCGCAACAGCTCGATGCGGCGCTCGCGGCGCGAGATCGTAACCGCGCCCAGGTCGCCGAGCTCTCGCTCGAGGTCGAGATCGCGAACCTGCCGGCACGAAGTGATGCCATCGCCGCCGCCACCGCTGCCGCCAAGGCCGCGCGCGACGCGCTCGCGCAAGCGCAATGGCGCGTCGATCAGAAGTCGCAAGGGGCGCCGTCGACGGGCCTCGTCGACGACACCTATTACCTTCCCGGCGAATGGGTCGCCGCGGGTGCGCCGGTCGTCTCGCTGCTTCCGCCGGGCAACGTGAAGGTCGTGTTCTACGTTCCCGAGACGCAACTCGCGGCGATCCGCATCGGCGAGCGCGTCGACGTTCGCTGCGACGGCTGCGAGCGGGCAATCGCTGCGCGCGTGCGCTTCGTGTCCCCGCAAGCCGAGTTCACTCCTCCGGTGATCTACAGCCGCGAGACGCGTGCGAAGCTCGTGTACCGCGTCGAGGCCTGGCCGGATGCTGAAGCCTCAGGTCTGCACCCGGGACTACCGGTCGAAGTCACCGCGGCGGCGACGAGCCCGAAGTGACTCCCGCGCCGGTCATCGACGTTCACGGACTGACCAAGCGCTATGGCGAGCGGACCGTCGTCGATCACCTCGATCTCGTCGTCGAGCGCGGCCGCATCGTCGGCTTCCTCGGCCCGAACGGCAGCGGCAAGACCACGACGATCCGCATGTTGTGCGGGCTGCTCACGCCCGACGGCGGAGAGGGTACTTGCCTTGGCTACGATCTTCGCCGCGATGCCGCAGCGATCAAGCGGGAGGTCGGCTACATGACGCAGCGCTTCAGCCTGTACGACGACCTGACAATCGAGGAGAACCTCGACTTCGTCGCGCGCGTCTACGCGGTGCCGGCAAGGCGGCGTGCGGTCGAGGCATCGCTCGATCGCCTGTCGCTCGGCGGGCGGCGCAGGCAGCTCGCGGGCACGCTCTCCGGCGGCTGGAAGCAGCGGCTCGCACTGGCGAGCTGCATGCTGCATTCGCCGCAACTGCTGCTCCTCGACGAGCCGACCGCGGGGGTCGACCCGCGTGCACGGCGCGACTTCTGGGACGAGATCCACGCGCTCGCCGCCCAAGGCATCACCGTTCTCGTCAGCACGCACTACATGGATGAGGCGGAGCGCTGTCACCGGCTCGCCTACATCGCATGGGGCAGGCTGCTCGCGAGCGGAACCGCCGAAGACGTCATCGCCGGCTCGAGGCTTTCGACCTGGGTGGTCTCGGCCGCGACCGGCGAGTCCGAGCTCACGCAGCTTTCGGCACGCCTGCGCGAAGCACCGGGCGTCACCACGCTGGTGACGCTCGGGGCGACACTGCGGATCTCGGCGCTCGACCCGGCGGCGATCGCGCCTACGCTCGAAGAGCTTCGCGCCTCGCCCACGCTGACGGTCGCGGCGGCGCAACCGTCGCTCGAGGACGTCTTCGTCGCCCTGATCCGGGGGTCTTCCGACCGTGAGCACTGACGGGGGGCGGCGCGTCGGCCCGGGGTCCTCGACTGCGCGCGTGTGGGCGATCGTGCTCAAGGAGTTCGTGCAGATGCGCCGCGACCGGCTGACCTTTGCGATGATCGTCGGCATCCCGCTGTTGCAGGTCGTGCTGTTCGGATACGCGATCAACACCGATCCGCGCCACCTCCCCACCGCGGTCGTCGACTACGATCGCAGCGAGTTCACGCGCAGCATCGTCGCCGGCCTCGCCAACACCGGTTACTTCGCGCTGGTCCCTGACGTGGCGTCGCAAGCGCAGGCCGACCGCCTGCTCGAGCAGGGCGCGATCCAGTTCGCGATCGTCATCCCATCCGGCTTCTCGAAGAGCCTCGTGCGCGGCGAGCGGCCGGTATTGCTGCTGGCAGCCGACGCGACCGATCCGGCTGCCGCCGGCAACGCGCTCGCGGCCGTCGGCGTCGCCGCGGCGAGTGCGCTCGCACCTGACTTGACCGGTCCGCTCGCGCGTCTCGCGCAGGGCCCGGCCCCGTTCTCGATCGACATCCAGCGCCGCTACAACCCGGAGGGTGTCACCCAGTACAACATCGTCCCCGCGCTGCTCGGCGTGATCCTGCAGATGACGATGGTGATGATGACGGCGTTCGCGGTGACCCGCGAGCGCGAGCGCGGAACCTTCGAGTCGCTCCTCGCGACTCCCGTGCGTCCGTTCGAAGTGATGCTGGGCAAGATCGCGCCCTACGTCATCGTCGGCCTCGTTCAGGCGGTGATCATCGTCGCGGCGGCGAGGCTTCTGTTCGACGTGCCGATGCAGGGCGACATGGGGCTCCTGGTGGCGGCGATGATGCTGTTCATCGCGGCGCTGCTCGCGCTCGGATTCGCGTTCTCGACGGTCGCCGAGAATCAGCTCCAGGCGATGCAGATGACGATCTTCTTCTTCCTGCCGTCGCTCCTGCTCTCGGGCTTCATGTTCCCGTTTCGCGGCATGCCGTCGTGGGCGCAGTGGCTGGGCGAGATCTTCCCGCTCACGCATTTCCTGCGCATCGTTCGCGGCATCCTTCTCAAGGGCAACGGCGTCTCCGACATCGCACCCGAACTGTGGCCGCTGGCCGCGTTTCTCGCCGTCGTGGCGGGAGTCGCGATGCTGCGCTACCGGCGGACCCTCGATTGATCCGTCGATGCCGGATACGATGTCGAGGTGCCCCATGGTAGGCGCCACATGGTGAATCCGGAGCGGCGTCTTGGCGCATCGGATAGCGATGATCGCTTTGCTACAATGACCGACGGTCATTTATGAGTTCCGCAATGGAGACGCTCGATGTCGAGCAAGCGCGCTCGAACATGGTCGAGCAGCAGGTCCGTACCTGGGACGTGCTCGACCAGCGTGTGCTCGATCTCCTCTTTCGGGTCAAGCGCGAGCGCTTCGTACCGCCGCAGTGGCGCGCGCTCGCCTTCGCCGACCTCGAGTTGCCGCTGGCCGGCCGCGCGAAGATGTGGCCGCCGCGCATGGAGGCGCGGGTGCTGCAGGAGCTTGGGCTGGCGCAATCCGATCGCGTGCTCGAGATCGGCACCGGCAGCGGGTACTTCGCGGCACTGATGGCGAGCCTCGCTCGCGAGGTCGTCACCGTCGAGATCGATCCGTCGCTCGGCGAGTCCGCGCGCGCACGGCTCGCGCGGATGGGTTTCGACAACGTGCGCGTCGAGACGGGTGATGGCGCGAACGGGTGGGGCAGCGAAAGCTACGACGCGGTCGTTCTGACGGGCTCCACGCCGATCGTCGCCGAGGCCCTGATCGCCCAGGTCGCCCCCGGCGGTCGCCTGTTCGCGGTCGTCGGCGACGCACCTGCGATGAAGGCTCGAATCATCCGCTGGGACACTCCCGGAGCGCGGCTTAACGTCGATCTCTTCGAAACCGTCGTCGAGCCGCTCGTCAACGCACCGGCGCCCGACCGCTTCCGCTTCTGACCTTTTGCGGGCGCGAGCCGGCGCCGGTCATGAGACACCTTCAGCGATCCTTCCCGATGGGCCAACGATGAACCGTGCTCTTCTCGCCGCAGCGATGTTCGCAGCGGGCATCGCCGCGGCAGTCCCCGTCCGTGGCGAGGACCTGCTGCAGGTCTATCAGGACGCGAGCCGCAACGATCCGACGCTCGCGGCCGCGCGCGCCACCTACGAGGCGGCGCTCGAGTCGGTGCCGCAGGCGCGTTCGGCATTGCTGCCGAACGTCAATCTGGAAGCGCAGACCAACGTGAACCGCTACGACGCATCGGCGTTCACCGATCCGCGCGTCAACATCGATCGCAACTTCTGGTTCGGCGGGCTCACGGTGTCCGCATCGCAGCCGCTCTACCGGTACGCGAACCGGGTCGCGCTGTCCGAAGCGGAGAAGCAGGCGGCGCAGGCGGAATACACGCTGAAGTCCGCGCAGCAGGATCTGATCCTGCGCGTCGCGGGTGCCTACTTCGACATCCTTCTCGCGCAGTTCAACGTCGAGCTCGCAGAAAGTCAGAAGGCCGCGGTGTCGGAGCAGCTCGCTCAGGCGAAGCGCAACTTCGAGGTCGGCGTCGCGACGATCACCGACACCAACGAGGCGCAGGCGGCCTACGACCAGATCGCCGCGCAGGAGATCTCGTCGAGGAACGACCTCGAGAACAAGCGCACCGCATTGCGCGCGATCATCGGACACACGCCGCCGGCGCTGAAGCGACTCGGACCCTCGTTCGAGCCGGCGCTGCCGGAGCCCGATTCGCTCGATTACTGGGTCCAGCGCGCGCTCACCGACAATCTCGCGGTGAAAGTCGCGCAGTACAACAGCGACATCGCGGGGCTCGACGTCGAGCGCCAGCGCGCCGCGCGCCTGCCTACGCTCGATCTCGTCGGCAGCGTCAACGCGCAGGCATCGAACGGGACCGTGCAGGTCGGCGTGCGCAGCAACTCGGCGCAGACGATGATCGGCATCGCGCTCAACGTGCCCCTCTATACCGGCGGCTTCATCGATTCCAAGGTTCGCCAGGCGGTCGCCCTGCAGGAGAGCGCGCGGCAGAACCTCGAGCTCGCGCGACGCACCGCGCGCTCCGGCGCGCAGACGGGCTTCACCGGAGTCACCAGCGCGGTGGCGTCGGTCAAGGCGTTCGAGCAGGCGCTGAAATCGGCGCAGGTCGCCTACGAGTCGAACAAGACCGGGCAGGAGGTCGGCGTGCGGACCAATCTCGACGTGCTGAACACACAGCAGCAGGTGTACCAGACGCGGCGCGACCTCGCCCAGGCGTACTTCAACTACCTGCTCGGCGTGCTCCAGCTCAAGGCTGCGACCGGGACGCTGTCGATCGACGATCTGCAGGACGCGAACCGCAGGCTCGCCGGCTGACGCGCGGCGGGGCGCACTGCGCGCCGCGAGGTCGCGCCTGGCGTCCCGCTCAGCGCAGCCCGATGCGCGGGGCGAGCCATGCCCACAGCCGCGCGTCGGCGCCGCGGTGCGCTGACATGAACTGCCGGGCGGCATCGCGCATCGCGACGCGCAGCGCCTCGCTCGCGAGGATCTGCGCGGCCGCTTCGATCATCTCGCCGGCGTCGGCGACCCGGCGCGCGGCGCCGCAGGCGACTGCCGCATCGGCCGCATCGGCGAAGTTGAAGGTGTGCGGGCCGATCAGCGTCGGCACGCCGACGGCGATGGGCTCGATCATGTTCTGACCGCCGAGAGGAAGGAGGCTGCCGCCGACGAACGCGACGTCGGCGGCCGCGTAGTAGGCGAGAAGCTCGCCCAGCGAGTCGCCGAGAACCACGTCGACGGTGCCGGGAATGCGTGCCCCGCTGCTGCGGCGCGCGAACGCGATGCCGCGGCCGGCGATGAGCGCCGCGACGGCATCGAAGCGTTGTGGGTGACGCGGCACGATGACGAGCACCGTCCGCGCGGGGAGCGTGCCGCCGCGCGCCCGCCAGGCGTCGACGATTGCCGCCTCCTCGCCTTCGCGCGTCGATGCCGCGACGATCACCGGGCGGTCGTCGCCGATCGCCGCGCGAAGCTGCCGGCCGCGCTCGCGCTTCGCGGCTGGAACTTCTGCGTCGAACTTCAGGTTGCCGGTGACGGTCACGTCGCGCGCGCCGAGCGCGCGCAGCCGCCCGGCGTCGGCGTCGCCCTGCGCCGCGACGCCGCTGAGCGACCGGATCAGCGGGCGTGCGAGAACGGCGATCCTCGCGTACCCCACCGCCGAGCGCGCCGACATCCTCGCATTGACGACGAAGAGCGGGACCCCCGCATCCGACGCGAGCGCGGCGAGGTTCGGCCACAGCTCGGTCTCGACGAGAAGCCCGGCACGCGGCCTGAAGTGGGTGAGGAACCGGTGCATCGACCCCGGGAGGTCGTAGGGAAGCCACGCCTGGATCACGCGCGAGCCGAACAGCGCAAGCCCCGTCGCACGTCCCGTCGCCGTCGTGTGGGTGAGCAGGATCGGAGGCGCCGGGTCGAGCGCTGCGAGCCGTTCGACGAGCGGTGCGATCGCGCGCGTCTCGCCCATCGACACTGCGTGGATCCAGATCGGGCGCGCCGCTCCGGGCGGGCGCGGCGGCTCGTCGTAGCACCCGAAGCGCTCGCTGAAGTGCGTCCGGTAGACGGGCTCGCTCCTTGCGCGCCACAGCAGACGGACGAGCACCCACGGCAGCACGAGCGACCCGAGCAGCGTGTAGACGAGGCGCGCAGCGCGCTCGCGCATCGGTTCAGTCCGGCGCGATCGGCAGCAGCCGGCCCGCGGCCGCGATGACCTGCTCGCGCGAAGCTGGCGCGCCGGCATCGCCAAGGTCCTCCGCGTGGGGTCCCGCGCAGGCGACGCCGTGGCGGCGCCGGTCGGTCGCGCAGAAGATGGCGATCGTCGGCGTTCCCAGCGCGGCAGCGAGATGGGTGAACCCGGTGTCGACGCCGACGGCGAGCTGGCTGCGTGCGAGCATCGCCGCCACCTCGGGCACCGAGAGGCGTGGCGGCACCGCGGCGAGGTCGAAGCCGGCGGCGAGACGGTGGCTGCGAGCTTCCTCGGCGCCGTCCCCCCACGGCAGCACGCACACGTAGCCGGCACCCTCGCAGCGCTCGATCAACGCGCGCCAGTCGTCCTCCGCCCAGAGCTTTTCGTTGCGGCTCGTCCCGTGCAGCAGCATCACGTACGGACGCGACGGCATCGCGCGCGACGCCGCCGGAGGAACGAGCTTCCACACCGGCAACCCATCGACGCGGTAGCCCAGTGCGGCGCCGGCGAGCGCGCGCACGCGCTCGACGAAGTGAAGCTCGCGCGGGACTCGATGATGGAAGTCGTCGCCGAGGGTCGCGAGCGGCTCCCGGATGCTCGCGCGGTCGAAGCCGTGCCGCGGTCCGCGTGCGAGCCTCGCGATCGCCGCGCCCTTGATCTGCTCCTGCAAATCGAGAATCGCCGCATAGCGCGTGCCGCGCAGATTGTGGAGGAAGGCGCGCACTTCGCGCCAGGTGCGCCCGGCAAACGGAGCGCCGCGCCAGCGGCGCAGGTTGCAGGGCACGATCGCGCGCACGTCCGCGCACATGGACACGAGCGGCGCGAAGCCGGGCTCGGCCACCCAGTCGACAGCGAGCTCCGGCCGTTGTCGCCGGATGTCGGTGGCCACCGCGAGCGCATAGACGATGTCGCCGAGCGACGATGGGCGCACGACGAGCACGCCGGGCGCATCGCTGCCGGCTGCGCTCATGCGGGGCAGGTAGCCGCCTCCGTCTCGCCCGGCGCGCGGAACACGTAAAATCGCGCGAGCTTCGGCGGCGTGGCGGTGGTCGGAGCGATGCGCCCTGTCCTGTGCGCGGCGTCCCGGACCCCATTCATGCCCGCAACCCTTCCCCTGTCGATGATCGTGATCACGCGCGACGCCGAGAGCGACATTGCCGAATGCCTCGCTTCGGCGGCGTTCGCGGCCGAGTCGGTGGTCGTCGATTCGGGCAGCGCCGATCATACCGTAGACGTTGCGCGTGCCTGCGGCGCCCGCGTGTTGCAACGGGCGTGGACCGGATTCGGACCGCAAAAGCAGTTCGGCGTCGAGGTCGCGACGCACGACTGGGTGCTTTGCCTCGACGCGGACGAGCGCGTGACGCCGGAGCTTGCTCGCTCGCTCGACGCGGTCTTCGCGCGCGGCGAGCCGGCTTGCGCCGCTTACGAGGTCGCCCGGCGCAACCGCTTCCTCGGCCGCTGGCTCGCGCACGGCGAGGGCTATCCGGATCGCATCGTGCGATGCTTCGACCGGCGGCGCGCGCGCTGGAGCGCCGACGCGGTGCACGAGCACGTCGACGTGTCCGGGCAGATCGGCAGGCTCGACGGCGACCTCCTGCATCTGTCGGCCGATTCGATCGAGCGTTACATCGCCAAGCAGAACCGCTACACGACGCTGCAGGCCGACCTGCTCTACCTGCGCGGCGTGCGCAGCGCGGCACCGGCGATGCTCGTCTCGCCGCTCGTCCGCTTCGTCAGGAACTACGTCCTGCGGCTCGGTTTTCTCGACGGTGCGGCGGGATTCGCGCACAGCGCGATTGGCGCGTTCGCGAGCTTCATGAAGCACGTCAAGCTGCGCGCGCTCGAGCACGACGCGGCAATGCGCAGCGCCGCGGACGAGCGCAACCGATGAACGCGGCGACGCCGTCGCCCGGACGTGTGCTGGTGACCGGAGCCGCCGGATTCATCGGCATGCACGCCGCGCGCGCGCTCCTCGCGGCGGGTGCGAGCGTCACCGGCATCGACAATTTCGATCCGTACTACGACGTCTCGCTGAAGCGTGCGCGCGTCGCAGAGCTCGCCGGAAGTGCCGGCTTTGCTTTCGAGGAGGTCGATCTCGCCGATTCCGCCGCCTGCGCGGCGCTGTTCGAGCGCGGGCGCTTCGACCGAGTCGTCCACCTTGCGGCGCAGCCTGGCGTACGCCATTCGCTCGAGTGCCCCGAGGCCTACCTGCGCAACAACCTCGTCGCATTCGGGCACGTCCTCGAAGGCTGCCGCCATCGCAGCGTCGCGCATCTGGTCTTTGCCTCGTCGTCGTCGGTGTACGGGGCAAACCACACGCTGCCGTACTCCGAGGACCAGCCGGTCGATCACCCGGTGAGCCTCTACGCGGCGACCAAGCGCGCGAACGAGCTGATGGCGCACAGCTACAGCCATCTGTTCGCACTGCCGGCGACCGGTCTGCGCTTCTTCACCGTCTACGGGCCGTGGGGGCGCCCCGACCAGGCGCCGATGCTGTTCACGCGCGCGATCCTCGCGGACGAGCCGATCCGCCTGTTCAATCACGGCCGGATGGAGCGCGATTTCACCTACGTCGACGACATCGTCGAAGGAGTCGTCCGCGTGACGGTGCGCACGCCGGAGCGCGACAGCGATCGCGCCCCGTTCGCGATCTACAACATCGGCAACCATCGCGCGGTCGAGCTCGGCGCCTTCGTCGCGACGCTCGAGCGGCTGCTCGGCAGGAAGGCGCGGAGTACGCTGCTTCCGATGCAGCCCGGCGACGTCCCGGCGACGTTCGCGTCGATCGATCGGCTGCGCGAGGCGATCGGCTTCGCCCCGGCGACCTCGCTCGACGACGGGCTCGCGCGTTTCGTCGCGTGGTACCGGGATTACTATCGCGCCTGACCATGATCCTCGTCACCGGAGGCGCCGGTTTCATCGGCTCCAACTTCATCCTCGACTGGCTCGCGGCGGGCGGCGAGGCAGTCTTGAACCTCGACAAGCTGACGTACGCCGGCAACCTCTCGAGCCTCGCGACGCTGCAGGGCGACCCGCGGCACGTCTTCGTCCGCGGCGACATCGGCGATGCCGCGCTGGTCGCGAGCCTCCTCGAGCGGCACCGCCCGCGGGCGATCGTCAACTTCGCCGCCGAGTCGCATGTCGACCGCTCGATCCGCGGGCCACGCGCGTTCGTCGACACCAATGTCGTCGGCACGCTCGAACTCCTCGAATGCGCCCGTGCGTGGTGGCAGGGCCTCGCCGCCGACGAGCGCGCGGCGTTTCGCTTCCTCCACGTCTCGACCGACGAGGTGTACGGCTCGCTCGGGCCCGCCGACCCGGCGTTCTCGGAATCGACGCCGTTCGCGCCGAACAGCCCCTACGCAGCGTCGAAGGCGGGGTCGGATCACCTGGTGCGCGCGTGGCACCATACGTACGGGCTGCCGGTGCTGACGACGCACTGCTCGAACAACTACGGTCCGCGCCAGTTTCCCGAAAAGCTGATTCCGCTGATGATTGTCAACGCGCTCGCCGGCAAGGCGCTACCGGTGTACGGCGACGGCCGGAACGTGCGCGACTGGCTGTACGTCGGCGACCACTGCAGCGCGCTGCGCGCGGTCCTGGCACGCGGTCGCGTCGGCGAGACCTACGCGATCGGTGGCCGCGCCGAGATGCGCAATCTCGACGTCGTGCACGCGCTGTGCAGAATCCTCGAAGAACGTCGGCCGGGCGGCGAATTCGCCCGGTCGATCGAGTTCGTCACCGACCGGCCGGGGCACGACCGGCGCTACGCGATCGATGCGTCGAAGATCGAGCGCGAGCTCGGCTGGACGCCCGCGGAGACCTTCGCGTCGGGGCTCGCGCGCACCCTGGACTGGTACCTCGAAAACGGCGACTGGATCGCCGGCGTCCGCAGCGACGAGTATCGGCGCTGGATCGACCTCCACTACGCGTGAGGCTTCGATGACCCGCAGGGGAATCATTCTCGCAGGAGGCTCGGGAACGCGTCTCCATCCGGTGACGCAGGTCGTGTCGAAGCAGCTGCTGCCGGTGTACGACAAGCCGATGATCTACTATCCGCTGTCGACGCTGATGCTCGCCGGCATCCGCGACATCCTGCTGATCTCGACGCCGGAGGACACGCCGCGCTTCGCGCAGCTCCTCGGCGATGGCAGCCGGTGGGGGCTCGCATTCTCCTACGCGGTGCAGCCGGCCCCGGAAGGGCTCGCGCAGGCGTTCGTGATCGGCGCATCGTTCATCGACGGCGGCGATTCCGTGCTCGTGCTCGGCGACAACATCTTCTACGGCCACGATCTGCAGCCGCAGCTCGCCCGCGCGTCCGCGACGACGCGCGGCGCGACGGTGTTCGCCTACCCGGTCTCCGATCCGTCGCGCTACGGCGTGGCCGAGTTCGATGCCGCAGGGCGCATCGCCGGCATCGAGGAGAAACCGACCGAGCCGCGCTCGCGCTATGCGGTCACCGGCCTCTACTTCTACGATCATCGCGTCGTCGACGTCGCGCGCAGCCTGAAGCCGTCGGCGCGCGGGGAGCTCGAGATCACCGACGTCAACCGGCGTTACCTCGAATGGGGCGAGCTCGATTGCGAGGTGATGGGCCGCGGCATGGCATGGCTCGACACCGGGACGTACGAGACGCTGCTCGAGGCGTCGCAGTACATCGAGACGATCGAGCGCCGGCAGGGGCTGAAGATCGCCTGCCCCGAGGAGATCGCGTGGCGCCTGGGCTACATCGATGCCGAGGCGCTCGCGCGGCTCGGCGCGACGATGGCGAAGAACGGCTATGGGCGCTATCTGCTCGGGCTGCTGGACGACCGGGTGCTTCGCTGATGTGGCTGACGCCGAGCTCGCTTCCCGACGTCCTCGTCGTCGAACCGCAGGTTCACGGCGACGCGCGCGGGTTCTTCTTCGAAAGCTGGAATCGGCGCGCATTCGCGGAGGCCGGCATCGACGCCGACTTCGTGCAGGACAATCATTCGCGCTCCGCCCGGGGCGTGCTGCGCGGGCTGCACTATCAGATCGAGCATGCGCAGGGAAAGCTCGTCCGCGTCACCGCGGGCGCGGTACTCGATGTCGCGGTCGACCTGCGCAGAAGCTCGCCGACGTTTGGACGGCACGTCGCGGTCGAGCTCTCGTCGGCGAACCGGCGGATGCTGTGGATTCCTCCCGGCTACGCGCACGGGTTCATCGTCGTATCCGAGGCCGCCGAGTTCCTCTACAAGACGACCGACTACTGGTACCCGGCGCACGAGCGCACGCTGCTCTGGAGCGACCCCGCGCTCGCGATCGCCTGGCCCGCAGCGCTCGCGCCGGTGCTCGCGCCGCGCGACGCCGCGGGAACTCCGCTCGCCGGCGCCGACTGCTATCCGTGACGCGCGCGCGCGCGACGCATGGGACCGTGCCCCGGATCCTCGTCACCGGCGCCGCAGGGCAGCTCGGGCGCGAGCTCGCGACTGTACTCGCGCCACTTGGCGATGTCGTCGCACTCGACCGCAGCGGCCTCGACCTCGCGCGTCCCGACGACATCGTCGCGGTGCTGCGCGACGTGGCCCCCGCGCTCGTCGTCAACGCTGCGGCCTACACCGCTGTCGATCGCGCCGAAGCCGAGCCTGAAGCGGCCTTCGCAGTCAACGCGCGCGCGCCCGGAATTCTCGCCGCGGAGGCGAGGCGCCTCGACGCACTCTTCATCCACTATTCGACCGACTACGTCTTCGACGGCGCGAGCCCCGAGCCGCGCGACGAAGCGGCGCCCGCGCGACCACTCAACGTGTACGGAGCGAGCAAGCTCGAAGGCGAACGTGCCATCGAAGCAGCCGGCGGCTTGGCGCTCGTCTTCCGCACGAGCTGGGTGTACGCGGGCAGCGGCAGGAATTTCCTGACGACGATCGAGCGCCTCGCCGCCGAGCGCGACGAGCTTCGCATTGTCGACGACCAGCACGGCACGCCGAACTGGAGCCGCGAGCTCGCCCGCGCGACCGCGACGCTCGTTGCGCGGGGGCTGCCGTGGCTCGCCGAGCGGCGCGGGCTCTATCACCTGTCCGCGCGTGGTGCGACGACGTGGTACGGATTCGCGCGTGCGATTCTCGGCGATGCGGCGGACGTGCGCATCGTGCCGATCGCCAGCGCCGACCATCCGACGCCGGCGCGCCGGCCCGCGTGGACGATACTCGATACGCGTCGCTTCACGGCGACCTTCGGCTTCGAACTCCCGCACTGGCTCGACACGTTGCGCGAGTACCGGCACAGTCGCGAGAGATCGGCCCGATGAATCGACACGCAGATTGCGGGCGACGCGCAGCCGGTCGCGCGGTCGCCGTACTCGTGACGGTCGGAGTGTTCGCGATGGGCGTCGATCGGGCCGCCGCGGCAGCGGCCGTGATTGCGTCGGTTCCGCCCGCCGCACTGCATCCGAAGGTCGCGAAGAAGGCTGCGCCCGCGCAGCTTCTGCTTTCCACGGAGGTGCCGGCGCGCACGATCGAGCTGCCCGAGCCGACCGCCGCCGAGCTGGCGCTCGTGCGCACGCGAAACCAGCCTGTCGCGGTGCGAGCGACCAGACGCGCGCAACCCAAGGCGCTCGCGATCGCGTTCCCGCGGGACATTCCGGCGGGCTCGCGCGGCATCGCCCTCGACACGCTCGCGTGGACGACGCTCGCCGATGGCTCGCGCGCGGCGCACGTCGTGATCGCTTCCCCTGGCGCGCTTGCGCTTCGCGTCGCGCTGACGCTCGCCGCGACCCATCCCGGTGTCATCCTGCGCTTTGCGGGGGATGGCGAAGGTACCACGGTGTTCGGGCCCGTACCGGCCAATGCGGTGGCCGCGGCGACCGAACGTTTCGGCCGATTCTGGACGCCGGTGCTTTCCGGCGACCGCGCGACGATCGAGGTCAGTGCCGAAGCCGGCACGCGCGTCACCGGCACGGTTCTCGGTGTCGTCGGAGTGTCGCATCAGGTCGTTGCCCCCGCGCAACTCCGCAAGCTCGGCGCCAAGGATCTGACGCAGATTGGCGCCGCGGGAAGCTGCGAAATCGATCTGGCTTGCGTCAGCCCCCCTTCGCGCGCGCTCAACGACGAGGCCGCCGCGGTCGCCGAAATGGATTTCACGCAGGACGATGGCTACAGCTACCTGTGCACCGGCCAGCTCCTCAACGATGCGATCTCGAGCAACACGCCGTACTTCTTCAGCGCCAATCACTGCATCGATTCGGCGTATGCCGCCGAGACGCTCAACACGTTCTGGTTCTTCCGGGCAGCGGCCTGCGGCAGTGTGTCGACTCCGCCCTACGTTCAGCTCGCGGCGGGGGCGATGCTGCTCGCGCGGAGCGAGGACTTCGACTGGACGCTCGTGCGCCTCAACGAGGACCCTCCATCGGGAGCGCGTTTCGCCGCGTGGCGCGCCGAGCCGATGCCCGCATTCACCCCGATTTCGGTGCTGCACCATCCCGAGGGCGATCTCCTCAAGTGGAGCGCGGGCACGATGCGGGGATACACCCAGTACAACGACGGCTCGAGCTTCGCCACCGCCGGATACAGCGATGGTTCGACCGAGCCGGGATCGAGCGGGGCGGGGCTGCTCACCTGGTTTCCGGCAGGCGGCTACTACGAAGTGCGCGGGGGACTGTTCCAGGGCGATGCGTCCTGCCAGAACCCGCAGGGTACCGACGATTATTCACGCCTCGACACGATGCTTCCGCTGACGCGCGAGTACCTGACTCCGGGAACACTCCCCGGCGCAGCCGAATCGGTCGTGGTCGAGTTCTACAACGCCACGTTGCAGCATTACTTCATGACGACGAACCCGCCCGAGATCAACGATCTCGACACCGGCGTGCACCCGGGATGGGAGCGGACGGGGCTGCGCTTTCTCGCCTATTCGTCGCCGGTTCCCGGAGCGAGCCCGGTCTGCCGCTTCTATCGGACGCCGGGGTTCGGCGACTCGCATTTCTATTCCGCGAGCCCTGCGGAATGCCAAGCGGTGCTTGCGCAGCCAGCGAAGTTCCCCGGCTGGACCTACGAGAGCAGTGCAGTGTTCTACGTCGCGCTTCCCGATCCGGTCTCCGGCGCCTGCCCGGCGGGGGACGTTCCGGTGTGGCGCTTCTTCAACCAGGTGACGACGAATCACCGCTACACGGCCGACCGCACGATCCGCGACGCCATGCGTGCCGATCCGGCGACCTGGGTGGCGGAGGGATACGGCCCCGATCAGACGATCATGTGCGCGCCGGCAGGGAGCTGACGCCTCCGGGTGCGCGCCCGCGGCTACCGCTCGGCCGCAGCGTCAGCGCAGGCCGGCCGCGTACTGCGCGACGGCCTGCATCTCCGCGTCGGTCATCCTCGACGCGATCGTGAACATCACGTGACCGTTGACGTCCTTGCCGGCCTTGTCGTTGCCGCGGGTGCCGGCCTTGAACGCCTTGAGCTGGGTGAGCACGTAGGCGGCGTGCTGTCCGCCGAGGCGCGGGTAATTCTTCGGGACCCCGGCGCCGTCGGGCGAGTGGCACGCGGCGCACGCGGGCACACCGGTCTCCTGATTGCCCCCGCGCCACAGGTGTTGGCCGGCCTTGACGAGATCGATGTTCGTCGCGGCGGCGCCCTTCAGCGTCTGCTTGGAGAAGTAGACGCCGAGCGAGGTCATGTCGGCGCCAGACAGCGGTGCCGCCATCGCCTGCATGATGGCGTTCTCGCGCAGGCCCGCCTTGAAGTGCTCGAGTTGCAGGGTGATATAGTCGGCCCCTTGGGCGGCGAGGTTCGGATTGGCGGGCACCGAACTATTGCCGTCGGCTCCGTGGCACGCTGCGCAGACAGTCGTCGCGGTCTGCTGCGCCTTCTTGAGATCAGGCGCGGCGGCAGGTGCAGCCTCCTGGGCGGATGCAGCGGCGGCGTACAGCAGGGCCACCGCAATGGCGGCACAGAGCCGGTTGCGGGTCATGGGGAAAGCTCCATTCTTCGATTCGTTTTGCAAAGCCGCCCGCAATCCGTGGTGAAGCTCATGCGGGCGAAGCCGTCGGTATCGACGACTAAACCATCTATTCTAGCGAATCGGGCCGTCGCGGCGAAGGGCCGGGTTGCTCCGGACGCGCAAACCGGGGCGTCGATGCCGCTGGTCGGCGCCGTATTCGAAACCGGCGCCGCGGCCGCGGAACAATTTCCCGGGTCGGGCGAGCGCGAGATCGCTTTCGCCGGACGCTCGAACGCGGGCAAGTCGAGCGCAATCAACGCGCTCGCTCGCCGACGCGGCCTCGCCCGCGCGAGCCGGTCGCCGGGCCGAACGCGCGAGATCAACTTCTTCCGACTGCGTGACGGCTCGCGGGTGGCCGATCTGCCCGGATACGGCTATGCGGCCGTCCCCGAGTCGGTGAAGCGAAGCTGGCAGGACCTGTTGTGGTCGTATGTAAGTGCTCGCACTCAGCTCGTCGGTCTCGTGCTGGTGGTCGACGTGCGGCGGGGATTGTCGGATCTCGACCGGCGGCTGCTCGACCTGTATCTGCCCGCAGGAAGACCCGTGCTGATCCTCGCGACGAAGGCGGACAAGCTCGCCGACCGGATGCAGCGCATGGCAGCCGCGACGATCCGGGACGCGGTGCTCCGCGAACATCCGGCGCACGCCGGGCGAATCGCGGTCGTCGCCTTTTCGGCGCTTCGCGCGTTCGGTCTGGAAGCGGCGGACGCGGTGCTCGCACAATGGGCGGCGTGACCGCAAAAAGAAGCGGCCCCGCGGTCAAGGGGAGTGACCCGGGGCCTCGAAACGCCGACACCAGCGAAGCTGGTGTCGGCACCCGCTCAGGGAGGAAAGCGGGAGACGTAGACCGTCTGATTCTGAGACTCGCGCGGCTTCACGGAGTTCCATCGCGGTAGCGGGCGCAGCGGAGAGTGCGATGACGAAGAGCTTTGCCGGGGCCTTTCCCCGCACCCGCATGCGACGCATGCGCCGCCATGACTTCTCCCGTCGCCTCGCGCGCGAGACGCGCGTCGCTGCCGACGACTTCATCTATCCGGTGTTCGTCTGCGACGGCGCGCGACACAGCGAGCCGGTCGCGTCGCTCCCCGGCGTATCGCGCAAGTCGATCGATCTCGTGCTCGCCGACGCCGAGCGCTGCCTCGAGCTCGGCGTGCCGGCGATCGCGCTCTTTCCAGTGATCCCCGCGGCGCAGAAATCGGACGACGCCGCGGCCGCGTTCGACGATTCCGGCCTCGTCCCGCGCGCGATTCGCGCGCTGAAGACGCGCTTTCCCGAGCTTGGCGTCATCACCGACGTGGCGCTCGATCCATACACGAGCCACGGCCAGGATGGGCTCATCGACGCCGCCGGTTATGTCGTCAACGACGAGACCGTCGCGACCCTCGTCGAGCAGGCGCTTTGCCACGCGCGCGCCGGAGTCGACGTCGTCGCGCCGTCCGACATGATGGACGGGCGCATTGGCGCGCTTCGCAGTGCGCTCGACCGCGCCGGACATCTCGACGTGCGCATCCTCGCCTACTCGGCGAAGTACGCGTCGGCGTTCTACGGTCCGTTCCGCGACGCCGTCGGCTCGGCGGGAGGTCTTGGCGGCGGCGACAAATATTCGTACCAGATGGACCCGGCCAACGGCGACGAAGCGTTGCGCGAGGTGTTCCTCGACGTCGACGAAGGCGCCGACATGGTCATGGTGAAGCCCGGACTGCCCTACCTCGACATCCTGTGGCGCGTGAAGGAGGCGTTCGGGATGCCGACCGCGGTCTACCAGGTGTCGGGCGAGTACGCGATGCTGAAAGCGGCCGCGCAAGCCGGCTGGATCGAAGAGCGCGCCTGCGTGCTGGAAGTGCTGACGTCGATGAAGCGCGCGGGCGCCGATGCGATCCTCACGTACTTCGCGCTCGACGCCGCCGCATGGCTGCGGCGCCGCTGAGGAAGCCTCGCAAGATCGCCAGGGCCCCGATTCCAGGGGTGCGTCGCGCCAGGTAGCGGTGGGCATGCTGCGGCGCGCGAGTTCGACCGCGGAGGCACGGAGTGGGGCACCATGACGCGCTCTACCCCGGCTGCGTTCCGCCGCCGAACTCGCGGGTCACGGTGCCCCACTCCGTGCCTCCGCGGTCGGTGTAGAGCGCGGCGTAGCATGCCCACCGCTCGACCCGGTGCGGCGCATCTGCGAAATGAGGTCTGGCGCGGTCTGCCGAGCTTGCTCAGCGGCGCCGCAGCCACTACGGCGGGAGCAGCGCTTCCACCGCTTCCGCGTCGAGGCTTGGCCGCGGGCGCCCGCGCGCACGGGGCCGCTGCCGCGCGGCCGCCGGCGTCAGCAGCACGAGCCGCACGCGCCCAGCCGAGCCGTCGATGCTGAGCTCGGTGCTGCCGTTCGAGGCCGGCGCAGCTCCGCGGTAGGCGACCCCGCGGTTGACGAGCGCGAGCTCGACCGTCTTCGCGTCGTCGACGACGAGCTCGATGCGTATCTCGTTGTGATCGCCGGCCCAGCCGGCGGCGACGCCTCCGGTGAGCCGCGGCGACCACGCGGCAAGCTCGCGCATCCAGCGGAGTGCCTCACCGCGCATTCGCGCGAGCGACTCGGCCTGATCGGCGCCGCCGAACAGCGACTGGTGGGCGGCGAGCGCTTCCTCGACCTCGTCGTCGCCAGGGAGCGCCGCCCGCGCGTCGAGCATCAGCTGATGCGAAGCCTTGCGCTTGGCGAGCGACCAGTCGGAGATGCCATGCTCGAGGATCAGACGCGCCGCCACCGCGGCGATTTGCGCCCGGTCGCGCGCCTCCTCGCGCCCGCCCCCTCGCCTTCCCATCAGAAGAGCTGGTTGCGCACGTCTCGCGTCGCCGGACCGGAAGCCGGAGTGTGGGCGCGGGGCGAGGCCGGGCTCCCGGGAACTGCGCTGCCGCCGGGGCCAGCCGGAACTGCGGCCGGGGCGAGTGCATCCTGCGCCGGCCGCGGCGTGAACTCGGCCATGAACCAGTCGGTCATCGCGCTCGAGTCGTCGAGTAGCCCGGTATCGGGATTGATGTGCACCGAGACCACTCCCGCCGGAGGTGCCGGCTGTATCTGCGGAACACCTTTCAGCGCACTGCGCATGTAGGCGATCCAGATCGGCAGCGCGGCGTGGCTCCCCGTCTCGTTCGTGCCGAGGGTCTTCGGCTGGTCGAAGCCGATCCACGCGATGCCGACCTTGGCGGCGTCGTACCCGCAGAACCACGCATCGACGTTGTCGTTCGTCGTTCCGGTCTTGCCGGCGAGATCGTCGCGGCCGAGAACCTTTGCCCGCACGCCGGTCCCGTACGCGATTACGTCGTGCAGGAGCGAGGTCATGATGAACGCATTGCGCGGATCGATCGCGAGCTTCGCGTCCTTCGCTGCGACCACTGGCGTCGGCTGTGACAGCACGTCGCCGCGTTCGTCGACGATCTTCGAGATCAGGTACGGCGTGATCCGATAGCCCCCGTTGGCGAACACCGAGTAGGCGGTCGCCATCTGCAGCGGCGTTGCCGATCCGGCGCCGAGACCCATCGTCAGATACGCCGGGTGCAGCTTCGGGTCGAACCCGAAGCGCGCGATGTAGTCCTGCGCGTACTGCGGACCGATCGCCTGCAGGATGCGGATCGTCACCAGATTCTTCGACTTGGCGAGCGCGACCCTGAGGCGCATCGGCCCTTCGTACTTGCCGTCGTAGTTCTTCGGTTCCCACGCTTCGCCACCCGCCTTGTCGGCGGGCACGAAGAACGGTGCGTCGTTGATGATCGTCGCCGGCGTGAACCCCTTCTCGAGCGCCGCCGAATAGATGAACGGCTTGAATGCCGACCCGGGTTGGCGGTAGGCCTGCGTCACGTGGTTGAACTTGCTGCGGTCGAAGTCGAAGCCGCCGACCAGCGCGAGAATCGCCCC
Organism: Burkholderiales bacterium; assembly: GCA_025981645.1. GTDB lineage: Bacteria > Pseudomonadota > Gammaproteobacteria > Burkholderiales > Casimicrobiaceae > VBCG01. The sequence continues at coordinate 13,604 of JAICXH010000018.1, read as the reverse complement.
GTCGGCGGGCCGCAACGAGATGAACGCGGCTTCGGCCTGCGGAATCTGCGTGATCGCGTAGCTGCCCTTGTCGTCGCCGATCACGTGGATCACCGCGCCCGCGCGGATCTGCTGGTTCGCCGGCGTGCGCGCCGACAGCGCCCGCTGGGCAAACTTGAGCCCCGCGCCGGTGATGTCGACGTCGTCGCCGGTCGACAGCGTCACGCGGACGTCCTGCGGCGTCGCGCTGCGCACGACGGCGGTTAGGATGTCGTCGCTGTCGGGGTGGTCGTCGAACACACGGTCGAGCGCCTGCTCCTGTTCGTCAGGATCCGACGGCAGGCTGACGTAGGCGTCGGGTCCGCGATATCCGTGCCGCTCGTCGTAGTCCATGACGCCGCGGCGCACGGCCGCCCACGCCGCGTCCTGGTCGGCCCGGCGGATCGTCGTGACGACGGTGATGCCGCGCGTGTACGCCTGATCGCCGTAGGCGTCGTAGACAACCTGACGAGCCATCTCGGCGACGTATTCGGCGTGGACCGGGTATTCCGCACGCGCATTCTGCGTGGCTTGTCGGGTCGGTAATGGCGCGTTTTGTGCTTGCCGCCATTGGTCGTCACTGATGTAGTGCAGATCATGCATCCGGCGAAGCACATATTGCTGGCGAGCCTTGGCCCGGCGCGGATTGCTGATCGGGTTGTACGCCGAGGGCGCCTTGGGCAGACCCGCGAGCATCGCTGCTTCCGGCAGGGTGATCTGCGCCAGCGGGATGCCGAAGTAGGTCTGCGCCGCGGCGGCAAATCCGTACGCGCGCTGGCCGAGGTAGATCTGGTTGATGTAGAGCTCGAGGATTTGGTCCTTGGTGAAGTTGGCTTCGATCTTGTAGGCGAGCAGCGCCTCGCGGAGCTTCCGCGACATCGTCTTCTCGCGGGTGAGGAAGAAATTGCGCGCCACCTGCATCGTGATCGTGCCCGCCCCCTGCTGCGTGGCGCCGGCGCTGACGTTCGACAGCGCCGCGCGGAGGACGCTCAAATAGTCGACTCCCCCGTGTTGATAGAAGCGCTCGTCCTCGGCGGCCAAAATGGCGTGTTTCATGACATCCGGGACCTCGGCGATGTGCACGATCGAGCGCCGCTCCTCGCCGAATTCGCCGAGCAGGTCGCCGTCGGCCGAGACGACGCGCAGCGGGATCTTGGGCTGGTAATCGGCAAGCGCCCCGAGGGACGGAAGGGTGGGCCAGAGCAGCGCCACGACGAAGCCGCCGAGCAGGACGCCGACCACTCCCAGGCCGACGACGACCGATGCCGTGTAGACGAGCCAGCGTTTTAGCACAGGGGAATAAAACTTACGTTTGGGGCCGGATTACCCGCCCGATGATAGGCATGCATGCAACACTCGCTGGCCGAAAACAAAACAATTTGACAATAGTTACACTTGCTGCCAGAGTTTAATGTAGATTATCAGCAACGGGCCCCCTAGACGCCATGCTTGCCGACCAATTCTCGTCTGCGTTCGACATGTTCAAATCCAGGTCGCCGGCGCTCCTGGGTGTCGATATTGCCTCGACTTCGATCAAGATGGTCGAGCTCGCCGACGCGGGCAAGGGCCTCTACCGGCTCGAGCGCTACGTGATCGAGCCCATTCCACGCGACGTTGTCACTGACGGCAATGTGGTCAACGTCGAGCTCGCCGGCGACGCGCTGAAGCGGGCCTGGAAGCGCTTCGGCAGCCGCAACCGCAACGTCGCCCTGGCCCTGCCCGCCGCGATGGTCATCACGAAGAAGATCATCGTCGCCGCCGGCCAGCGCGAGGAAGACCTCGAGCTCACCGTCGAGGCCGAGGCCAATCAATATATCCCGTTCGCGCTCGACGAGGTTAATCTCGATTTCCAGGAGTTGGGGCCGGCGCCGAACAATCCGGACGAGGTCGAGGTGCTGATCGCCGCGTCGCGCAAGGAGAAGGTCGAGGATCGGGTCGCCGCTGCCGAGCTTGCCGGGCTCAAGGTCCGCGTCATGGACGTCGAGTCCTATGCGACCCAGCAGGCCTACAAGCTGATCACTCCGTCGCTGCCGGCCAACGGTCGCGACCAGAATGTCGCCCTGGTCGACATCGGCGCGCACGTCACCCATTTCTACGTCCTGCGTAACGACGAGATCCTGTTTTCGCGCGACCAGGCATTCGGTGGCAACCAGCTCACGCAGGACATCCAGCGCGCCTTCAACCTGTCGGCCGACGAGGCCGAATCGGCGCGCCGGAACCAGGGGCTGCCGGAGAACTACGACCGCGACGTGCAGCAACCGTTCATGGAATCGCTGGCACTCGAAGTGACGCGCGCACTGCAGTTCTTCTTCACGTCGACTTCCTACAATCAGGTCGACCAGATCATCCTCGCCGGCGGGTGCGCGCTGCTTCCGGGCCTCGACGACCTCATCGCGAAGCGCGCCGGCGTCGCCACGCTGGTTGCCAATCCGTTCGCGTCGATGCGCGTGTCCGAGCGCATCCGGCCGCGCCAGCTCGCCCAGGAAGCTCCGATGCTGATGATCGCCTCCGGGCTCGCGCTGCGCAGCTTCGAATAGGGGGCGTTCGATGCGCATCAACCTGCTGCCCCACCGCGAGCTCGCGCGCCAGGCCCGCGAGCGGCAGTTCGCAACGCTGGCGATCCTCACCGCGATCACCGGTATCGTGATCGCCGGCCTCGTCCACCTCGTGCTCTCCGCGCGGATCGACGATCAGCTCGCGCGCAACAACCTGCTGAAGACGCACATCGCGGAGCTCGACCGCCAGATCAGCGAGATCGACAAGCTGAAGGACCAGATCGCTCAGGTGCTGGCGAGAAAGCAGGTCGTCGAGACGCTACAGGCGAACCGCAACGAGGCGGTGCACCTGCTCGATCAGCTCGTGCGGCAACTTCCCGAAGGCACCTACCTGCGCTCGGTGAAGCAGGTCGGCGACAAGGTGACGATCGTCGGCTACGCGCAGTCGAATGCGCGCGTGTCGACACTGATGCGCAACATCGACGGCTCGCCATGGCTCGAGAAGCCCGAGCTCGTCGAGATCAAGCTCGTGACGGTTCCCGGCGCGCGCAAGGACGAGGCGATCCACACGAACCAGTTCACGCTCAATTTCCACATGAAGCACGCCCAGCCGGCGGCGCCGCCTGCGCATCCGCCGGCCAAGGGAGCGCGGCCATGACGCTCGACGATTTCCGCCGGCTCAATCTGCGCGAGGTCGGCAAGTGGCCGCTTGGTCCGCGCATTGTCGTACTGCTCGCGATCCTCATCGCGATTCTCGCCCTCGCCGGCTGGTTCGACTGGAAGGACCAGTGGGATCGGCTGACGTCGGCGCAGCAGGACGAGGTGCGCCTCAAGGCGCAGTTCGTCGAGAAGAAGGCGAAGGCGATCAACTACGACCTCTACGTGCAGCAGCTCGCCGAGGTCAACCAGGCATTCGGCGCGCTCGTCAAACAGCTCCCGAACCGGTCGGAGATCGATGCGCTCCTGACCGACATCAACCAGGCCGGCCTCGGCCGCGGCCTCCAGTTCGATCTCTTCCGGCCGGCCCCGCAGGAGAAGATGGCCGACTTCTACGCCGAGCTGCCGATCGCCATCAAGATCACCGGCAACTACCACGACATCGGCGCGTTTGCGAGCGACGTTGCGGCGCTGCCGCGGATCGTCACGCTGAACGACCTCTCGATCGCCAACGAGAAGGGCACGCTCACCATGGATGCGGTCGCCAAGACGTTCCGCTATCTCGACGAGGACGAGATCGCGAAACAGCGCGCGCTTGCCCGCGAAGCGAAGAAGAGACGCTGATGAGTCCCACCCAGCGACCGAGCCGCATCGTGCACGTGAGCCGCATCCTTGTCGCTGCCGCCGCCGCGTGCGCGCTCGTCGCCGGTTGCGGCGGCGAGAGCCGGCAGGACCTCGTCAACTGGATGAATGCCCAGGGCAAGGGCGTGCGCGGCCACCTCGATCCGATCCCGCAGATCAAGCCCTACGAGCCGTTCACCTACAACGATTTCGACCTCCCCGACCCGTTCAAGCCGCGCAAGGTCGAACCGGCAAAGACCGACAGCAAGCTCGCTCCCGACCTCACGCGGCGCAAGGAGCCGCTCGAGGCCTACCCGCTCGAGTCGCTGTCGATGGTGGGGACGATCGAGCGCGGCAAGACGCGCTACGCACTGATCAAGACGCCGGAGCGCGATATTTACCAGGTGCACGACGGCAACCACATGGGACAGGACTACGGCGTGATCGTCGACATCACCGATTCCGGGATCAAGCTGAAGGAGCTCGTGCAGGACGGCTCGGGAGACTGGTCCGAGCGCTCGAGCACGCTGAACCTGCTGCAGGCTGACCAGAAGACACAGGAGAAGAAATGAACGCCAATCGCGCCGGTTGCAGGGCGGAGAGGAGCGTCCGCGCCTTGCACACGTGGATCGCCCGTCTCGCCGGGGTTCTCGCGCTGGCCGCTGCCGGCGTCGCGCTCGGTCAGACCGCGAACAGCATCGAGCAGGTGTCGGTGACGCGCGGCGCATCGGGCAATACGATCGTCCGCTTCACGCTGAAGGCGGCTCCGGCCAATCCTCCGGCCGGCTTCGCCGTCGTGAGCCCGCCGCGGATCGCACTCGACTTCATGGGTACGACGAGCTCGCTGCCGTCGAATCAGCGTGCCGTCGACGACCCGGCGCTCCGGAGCCTGCAATTCGTCGAGGCCGGCGGGCGTACGCGCGTGGTGTTCAACCTCAACAAGCCGCAGACCTACGAGACGAAGGTGGAAGGTAACGCCGTCGTCGTCACGCTGTCCGACAACGCCGCAGCCGTCGCGGCTGCCGGGGCCGCTCCCGCAAAAGTGCAGCGCTTCGCCGAGGCGGCGCCGACTTCCGAGCCGCATGCGCTTCGCGACGTCGATTTCCGCCGTGGCGCCAGCGGCGAAGGCCGCGTCATTGTCGACCTCGCCGACAACGCGACCGGCATCGACATCCGCCAGCAGGGCCGCCAGCTCATCGTCGATTTCCAGAAGACGGCGGTGCCGAAGAACCTCGAGCGCCGGATGGATGTCGGCGACTTCAACACGCCGGTGGTCACCGTCGACACCTTCCCGCAGAACGGCGATGCACGGATGGTGATCGAGCCGCGCGGCATCTGGGAATACTCGGCGTACCAGGCCGACAACCGCTTCATCGTCGAGGTGAAGCCGGTGCAGGAGGACCCGAACAAGCTGGTGCAGGGCGGCCGCGGCCGCTACAAGGGCGAGAAGCTGTCGCTCAACTTCCAGAACATCGACGTGCGCTCGGTGCTGCAGGTGATCGCCGACTTTACCGGCCTCAACATCGTCACGAGCGACACCGTCACCGGCAACCTGACGCTGCGGCTGAAGGATGTCCCCTGGGATCAGGCGCTCGACATCATCATGCAGACCAAGGGCCTCGACATGCGCAAGAACGGCAACATCGTTCTGATCGCGCCGCGCGAGGAACTGGCGCTGAAGGAGAAGCAGCAGCTCGAGTCGCAATCGCAGATCAACGACCTCGAGCCGCTGCAGACCGAGACGTTCCAGCTCAACTATGCACGCGCCTCGGACATCCTCAACATCATCAATTCGACGCGGCCGGGCGCAGCCGGCGCTGAAGGCGGCGGCAGGTTCCTGTCCAAGCGCGGCACCGCATTCGTCGATCCGCGGACCAACATTCTCTTCGTCACCGACATCGCGAGCCGGCTCGAGGAGGTGCGCAGCATCATCCACAAGGTCGACACGGCGGTGCGGCAGGTGCAGATCGAAGCGCGCATTGTCATCGCCGACGACACCTTCAGCCGGTCGCTCGGCGTGCGCCTCGGACAGCAGACGGGCGCGACGCTGTTCGGGGGCCGTTACGCGTTCGGCAGCGCAGGGAGCCTCTCGCCGATCGCAAACACCTCCGGCGGTACATCGACCGGCGTGAGCCCGACGCCATTCCAGATCGCTTCGGGACAGAACCCTCCTGCGTTCTCGGATCCCGGCAACCTCAACGTCAACCTTCCCGCGATCGTCGCGAGCGGAACTCCGGCGTCGCTGGCGCTCACGCTGATCAACCTGGGGAGCGGCAATCTGCTCAACCTCGAGTTGCAGGCCCTCGAGGCCGACAACCGCGGCAAGGTCGTGTCGAGTCCGCGCATCGTCACCTCCGACAACCAGAAGGCGTCGATTTCGCAGGGCACGCAGATTCCCTACACGACCGGCGGCGGAGGCTCGACGCAGACCGCGCAGACGTCGTTCAAGGACGCCGTGCTGTCGCTCGACGTGACGCCGCAGATCACGCCTGACAATCGCGTGATCATGTACGTCGAGATCCACAAGGACAGCGTCGGGCAGAACGTTCCGCAGGCGGGCGGCGGATTCGCTCCGGCTATCGATACCAAGCGGATCACGACGACGATCGCCGTCAACAACGGCGACACCGCGGTCATTGGCGGCATCTACGAAGAGACGGTCACCAACACGGTGAGCAAGGTCCCGTTCCTCGGCGACATTCCGGTCGCGGGCAACCTGTTCAAGTCGACACTGAAGTCGGCCGAGAAGACCGAACTGCTGATCTTCCTCACACCGCGGATCGTCAAGGACTCGGTGACCGCCGTCCGGTAGCGAACGCCAGCTAGAATGCCGCGATGACGCTGCATCGCGGCAATCTCTTTCTCGTCGGGCTGATGGGGGCGGGCAAGTCGACCCTCGGCCGCACGCTCGCGAGGCGCCTCGGCAAGCGCTTCGTCGACGCCGATCACGAGCTCGAGACCAGGACCGGCGTCGCCATCGCGACGGTGTTCGAGGTCGAGGGCGAGTCCGGCTTCCGCGATCGCGAGGAGGTCCTCTGCGCCGAGCTCACCGCGCTCTCCGATATCGTGCTCGCCACCGGGGGTGGCGTCGTGCTGCGCGAGGCGTCACGGCAGCACTTGCGCGACCGCGGCACGGTACTCTACCTGCACGCCCCACCCGAGATTCTCTGGCAGCGGCTGCGCGGCAGCCGTCACCGGCCGCTGTTGCAGACCGCTGATCCGCGCACGCGCCTCGCCGAACTCTACGCGGCGCGCGATCCGCTCTACCGCGAGGTGGCCCACCACGTCGTCGAATCCGAGCGCGACGCAGCGATCCGCTTCGCGTACTGGCTCAACGAGACCCCGGATCCGGTGATCGCGGCGTCGGACGCTGCGGGGGCGACGTGATCACCGTCGACGTCGGTCTCGGCGAGCGAAGCTACCCGATCCACATCGGCAGCGGCTTTCTGCGCGAAGCGGCAGCGCGACTTCCGCTCGCCCGTGGCGCGCGCGCCGTCATCGTGTCGAACCCCATCGTGGCGCGCCTGCACCTCGCGACGCTGCGAAAGAGCTTCGACGCCGCCGGGATTCGCATCGACACCGTGCTCGTTCCGGACGGCGAGACGCACAAGGATGCCGCGACGCTCAACGACTTGCTGACGCGCCTGCTCGAACTCGGCACCGAGCGCGGAACGCTCCTGATCGCGCTCGGGGGCGGCGTCGTCGGCGACCTCGCAGGCTTTGCGGCCGCAATCTACCAGCGCGGGATTGCGTTCGTGCAGGTTCCGACGACGCTGCTTGCGCAGGTCGATTCCTCGGTCGGCGGCAAGACCGGCATCAACCATCCGCTCGGCAAGAACATGATCGGCGCGTTCTGGCAGCCGCGCGCCGTGCTGATCGACGTCGATTGCCTCGCGACGCTCCCCGAACGCGAGCTTCGCGCCGGTCTCGCCGAGGTGATCAAGTACGGCGCCATCCGCGATGGCGCGTTCTTCGCGTGGCTCGAAGGCGCGATCGGCGCGCTCGTCGCCCGCGACGGCGAAGCACTCGTCCACGCGATCGAGCGAAGCTGTGCGATCAAAGCTGCCGTGGTCGCCGCCGACGAGCGCGAAGCAGGCGAGCGCGCGATCCTCAATTTCGGGCACACGTTCGGCCACGCGATCGAGGCCGTGGCGGGGTATGGGAACTGGCTTCACGGCGAAGCGGTCGCCGCGGGAATGGTGTGCGCGGCGCGGCTCTCCGCGCGAAGTTGCGGTCTCCGAGCGAACGACGTCGCGCGCCTCGAAGCGCTAGTTCGCGCGGCGGGCCTGCCGGTCGCGCCGCCGGCGATTCCCACCGAGCGGTGGCTCGAAGCGATGCGTCGCGACAAGAAGGTCGAAGGCGGCGCGCTGCGGTTCGTGCTGATCGACGCGCTCGGCCATGCGCTCGTCCGCAGCGACGTCGCCGAAGCGGACGTCATGCAGGCGATCGCCGAAGCGTCGATCGTGCGCTGACGCTGGCCCTCGGCGTCAGCCGAAACGAAAGCGGCGCCCGCAGGCGCCGCTCGTGATTGCCGCCGACCGGACCTAGGTCCGGTTCTGCGCCGTCAGTTGCACTTCAGCTTGGCGAGAACGACCTGGCTTCCGGAGGAGACGTTGACGTCGAACGTTCCGCTAGCGTTGACCGCGTTCGGCGGATTATTGAACGAAACCGTGACGTTCGCGCCTGAAGGCGATACGGTCGCCGTGCCGGTTGCGCCCGATTCTGGGTTGACCGCGTTGGTGAAGGCACCCGTGCCACCCGACGCGAGGAACGTGAACGACGACCCCGGGCTGCACGTAACGCTGAGTGACGCCGGAGTGACCACCAGCGCGGGCGGTGGCGCAGCGGCGGTTCCCACCACGTTGGTGACGGTCGGGCTCGTCGCGACCCGGCCGGTCGCATCGGTGATGATGAAAGTCAGGTTGGTCACGCAGACGCCGGTCGTCGTGATCGTGAACGCGCCGCCGCTCGCCTGCACCGGCGCGCCGCGAATCGTGATCGCCTGCGGGAAGTTCGTCTGCACGGTGTACGGCGGCGTGCCGCCGAAGATGAAGAACGACGCCTGGCCACCTGCATTGCAGGTTGCGGTGTCGGGCCCGGTGAACGTCGTCGTTCCGGTCGGCAAGACAGTGAGCACCGATGCGCCATTGGTGTATTGGGCGATCGTGAACTGGCCGACGACGCTGCTGCCGCTCGTCACGTCGGTTGCGCGGATCGTGGCGATCTGCGTCGGTGCCGACACGTCGACGAGCAGGCGAACTGTCGCCGTGCCGTTCTGATCGGTATTCACGACGAGCGACGTCACCGGCGATCCACCCGGCGGAGAGATCGTGAAGTTGCCCTGCACGACGTCAAAGCGCACGGCGCGGTTGGCGAGCGGGCCGCCGCCGGGACCGCTCACCGTGACCGAGGCGGTGCCGTCCTGGCCCGAGCACAGCGTCGCGCCCGACGCCGCGCAATTCGTGTTGCCGGTGATCGTGATCGTTGCAGGAAGGAACAGCATCGGATTGATGACGAACGTGCTCGTGAGTTGCCTCCCGAGCGCGTCGGTCACCGTGTACTGGACTGAAGTCGCGGCGGCGACGGTACCAGGGAGCACGACGAGCGAGGTTCCCGAGGCGTTCGTTGGCACCGACAGAAGCGCCGGATCGGCCGACGTGGCTGTGTAGGGAGGCGTTCCGCCGGAGATTGCGAGCGTGAATGGCACCCCGGAATAGCCGTTGGCCGCCGCCGGTGTGACGGTGAGCGCGCCGCCTCCCGGCTGGAACGGATTGTTCGGCGAGCCGCCCCCGCCGCCGCAGGCTGCGAGGGAGAGCACGCCGGCCAGCGCGGCGAGGGTGAGGAACGGGCGCAGCCAGCCAGTCGGTCGGTGTGCGTGCATGGCGGGTTTCCTGATGATGTTGTCCTAAAGATGCGATAGGGCAGCAGCTGAATTAAACGTAGCAACAAGGATCTAGCGGACTTTGTTCAGATTAAAACCTAACATGGTGGCCGGTGCAAGTCTTTCCGGCGGAAAAAGCCTGCCTGACGGCGCGTTGTTGCATCGCGGATGCCGCGTGCGCTGCTTGCCGCATCGCAGCATCGCGCGTAGGATCAAAAGGTTTCGGCCGTGCTCCGGCGACGCTCTGCGTGCGTCGGATACGGCGATGATCCATCTGCTTTCGCGAGTGCCGAGGTCGACGTGAGTACTACCCCAATGCCTTCCGGTCACCCCTGGCCCCCGGAGGCCCAGGGCCTTTACGCCCCGGCGCAGGAGCACGATGCCTGCGGGCTCGGCTTCGTCGCCCACATCAAGGGGCGAAAGTCGCACGCGATCATCGGGCAGGGCCTGCAGATTCTGAAGAACCTGACCCATCGTGGCGCGACCGGGGCCGATCCGCTGCAGGGCGACGGCGCCGGAATCCTGATCCAGCTTCCCGATGCGTTCTTCCGCCGCGCCTGCGGCAAGCTCGGCATCACGCTGCCCGCGACCGGCCAGTACGGCGTCGGAATGGTATTCCTGCCGCAGGAGCCCGCATCGCGGATGGCGTGCGAGCAGGAGCTCGAGCGCGCGATTGCGGCCGAAGGGCAGGTGCTCCTCGGCTGGCGCGACGTGCCGACGGACAACACCGGACTCTCCGAGCGCACGCGCGAAGTCGAGCCGCTGATCCGCCAGGTGTTCGTCGCGCGAGGCTCGCGCGAGATGGACCAGGACGCGCTCGAGCGCAAGCTCTACGTGATCCGCAAGGCAGCGGGCCACGCGATCCAGGCCCTCAGCCTGCGCCACGGCAAGGCGTTCTACGTGCCGTCGTTCTCGACGCGGACAATCGTCTATAAGGGGATGCTGCTCGCGCACCAGGTCGGCGAATACTACCTGGACCTCGCCGATCCGGCGATGGTGTCGGCACTTGCGCTCGTACACCAGCGCTTCTCGACCAATACGTTTCCGACCTGGGATCTCGCGCACCCGTTCCGCTTCGTCTGTCACAACGGCGAGATCAACACGCTGCGAGGCAACTTCAACTGGACGCGCGCGCGCGAAGGCGCGATCGCGTCGAAGGTGCTGGGTGACGACCTTCCGAAACTGTGGCCGCTGATCTACGACGGCCAGTCGGACTCCGCGTCATTCGACAACGCGCTCGAGCTCCTGCTGATGGGAGGCTATCCGCTCGCGCACGCGATGATGCTGATGATTCCCGAAGCGTGGGCGGGCAACCCGCTGATGGACGAGGATCGGCGCGCGTTCTACGAATACCACGCCGCGCTGATGGAGCCGTGGGACGGCCCCGCCGCGATGGCGTTCACCGATGGCCGGCAGATCGGCGCGACGCTCGACCGCAACGGATTGCGTCCCGCGCGCTTCGTCGTGACGAACGACGACTACATCGTGATGGCCTCGGAGGTCGGCGTGCTCGACATCCCCGAGTCGAAGATCATCAGGAAATGGAGGCTGCAGCCGGGCAAGATGCTGCTCGTCGACCTCGATGCCGGGCGCATCGTCGACGACGACGAGCTGAAGCGCGCGCTGGCGACGGCGAAGCCTTACCGCGAATGGATCGCGAAATGCCGGTTGTCGCTCGAAGCGATGCCCGAGCCGGCGCCGCTCGCGGCACCCGAGGCGGCGCTGCTCGACCGCCAGCAGGCGTTCGGCTACACGCAGGAGGACGAGAGGCTCTTGCTCGTGCCGATGGCGTCGGGCGGCGAGGAGCCGATCGGCTCGATGGGCAACGACGCCGCGCTGCCGGTGCTCTCGGACCGGCCCAAGGTTTTCTACAACTACTTCAAGCAGCTCTTCGCGCAGGTCACCAATCCTCCGATCGATCCGATTCGCGAGGAGCTCGTGATGTCGCTGGTGTCGTTCATCGGCCCGCGCCCCAATCTACTCGCGCTCGACCCGCGCGACGACGACGCCGAGACGGTGAGCGGAGGCGCTGCCGGGGCGGGCACGTCGCCCGGCGGCGAGCCTCCGATGCGCCTCGAAGTCGAGCAGCCGATCCTCACCGCGGAGAGCATGGAGAAGCTGCGCCACATCGAGCTTTTCTCCGGCGGAGCGTTTCGCTCGCTCGAGCTCGACATCTGCTACCCGGCGGCCTGGGGACGCGACGGCATGGAGGCTGCGCTCGCGAGCCTCGCCGCCCACGCCGAGGACGCGATCAGGCAGGGCTTCAACATCCTGATCCTCTCCGACCGCAGCGTGTCGGAGTCGCTGCTGCCGATCCCGGCGCTCCTCGCGACGGCGGCGGTGCACGAGCACCTCGTGAAGCGCGGCCTGCGCACGTCGACGGGCCTCGTCGTCGAGACGGGCTCGGCGCGTGAGGTGCACCACTTCGCGCTCCTCGCGGGCTATGGCGCCGAGGCGATCCACCCGTACCTCGCGCTCGCGACCGTCGACGCACTGGCGACCCGGTGCCCGGAAATTCCCGCCGCCGAGGCGCAGAAACGCTACATCAAGGCGATCTGCAAGGGCCTGCGCAAGGTGATGTCGAAGATGGGCATCTCGACCTACCAGAGCTACTGCGGCGCGCAGATCTTCGAGGCGGTCGGCCTGCAGAAGGCCTTCGTCGACAAGTATTTCACCGGCACCGCGAGCGCGATCGAGGGGATCGGGCTCTTCGAGGTCGCGGAGGAGGCCGCGCGCCTGCACGCGGCGGCGTTCGGCGACGACCCGGTCCTCGCCGATGCGCTCGACGCCGGCGGTGAATACATGGTGCGCACGCGCGGCGAGGAGCACATGTGGACGCCGGACTCGGTGGCCAAGCTGCAGCATGCGACGCGCGCCAATTCGTACTCGACCTACAAGGACTATGCGGCGCTGATCAACGAGCAGGGCAGGAAGCTCAAGACGCTGCGCGGCCTGTTCGAATTCCGCACCGCCGCGTGCACGCCGGTGCCGCTCGACGAGGTCGAGCCAGCCGTCGAGATCGTCAAGCGCTTTTCGAGCGGGGCGATGAGCCTCGGGTCGATCTCCACCGAAGCGCATACGACGCTCGCCGTCGCGATGAATCGCCTTGGCGGCAAGTCGAACACCGGCGAAGGCGGCGAGGACGCGAATCGCTACCGCGCCGAGATGCGTGCGGGAGGAAGCCCATTCAAGGGCGGTGAGACGCTGTCGTCGGTGCTCGGGGAAGCTGCGGTCGAGCGCGATCTCGTGCTCACCGAGGGTGACAGCCTGCGCTCGCGAATCAAGCAGGTCGCGTCGGCACGCTTCGGCGTCACCGCCGAATACCTCGCATCGGCCGATCAGCTGCAGATCAAGATGGCGCAGGGCGCGAAGCCCGGCGAAGGCGGCCAGCTCCCGGGACACAAGGTGTCGGAGTACATCGCACATCTGCGCTATTCGGTGCCGGGTGTCGGCCTGATCTCGCCGCCGCCGCACCACGACATCTACTCGATCGAGGACCTCGCGCAACTGATCCATGATCTCAAGAACGCGAATGACCGGGCGTCGATCTCGGTGAAGCTCGTGTCCGAGGTCGGAGTCGGAACCGTCGCGGCGGGCGTCGCGAAGGCGAAGGCCGATCACGTGACGATCGCCGGTCACGACGGCGGCACGGGTGCATCGCCCGAATCGTCGATCAAGCACGCGGGCACGCCGTGGGAGCTGGGTCTTGCCGAAACGCAGCAGACGCTCGTGCTGAATCGCCTGCGCGGGCGCATCGCCGTGCAGGTCGACGGCCAGATGAAGACGGGACGCGACGTCGCGATCGGCGCGCTCCTCGGTGCGGACGAGTTCGGCTTCGCGACGGCGCCGCTCGTCGTCGAAGGCTGCATCATGATGAGGAAGTGCCACCTCAACACCTGCCCGGTCGGTGTCGCGACGCAGGATCCGGTACT
>JAICXH010000132.1 GCA_025981645.1 Burkholderiales bacterium | reverse complement strand
GGGCCGTGGGTTGCCCGCAATCTGGGATGAACTTCCGTGGACGTCGGAACTGTCGATGAGCCGACGCGCGCCGTGATGAAGCGCGATGCGCTGCCCGGATTCGCTCCGATCGTCGCCGTTGCGCAGGTTTCGGCAGCGGCCGCTCCGGGCTGGCCGCGTGCACTGGCGACGCTCGGCATCGTGCTGGTCGCGATCGTCGCCGCGTACTTCGGCACGGCGGCGGGAATGGTGGCAATCTGGGAGCGCTCGGAGACCTTCGCGCACGGATTCGTCGTCGCGCCGATCGCGCTTTGGTTGATCTGGCGGATGCGCTCGCGCCTCGCGCTGATCGAGCCGCGGCCATCGTGGATGCCGCTCCCGTTCATGGCTGCCGCGGGCTTCGCGTGGCTGGTCGGCGAAGTCGGCGCCGTCAACGCGCTGACCCAGTTCGCCTTCGTTGCGATGCTGGTGCTTGCCGTTCCGGCGATTCTCGGCCTCAACGTTGCCCGCGCGATAATGTTTCCGCTGGGCTTCCTGTTCTTCTCGGTGCCCTTCGGCGAATTCCTGCTGCCGACGCTGATGGCGCACACCGCGGATTTCACCATTGCTGCGCTGCGGGCGACCGGCGTGCCGGTGCTGCGCGAGGGGCTGCAGGTATTCTCGGTGCCGAACGGACGCTGGTCGGTCATCGAGGCGTGCAGCGGCGTGCGCTACCTGATCGCATCGGTCGTCGTCGGCACGCTGTTCGCGTATCTCAACTACCAGCGGCTATCTCGCCGGCTCGCATTCGTCGCGGTGTCGATTGTCGTGCCGATCGTCGCCAACTGGATTCGTGCCTACCTGATCGTGATGCTCGGGTATCTATCTGACAACCGCATCGCGACCGGCATCGATCACATCATCTACGGCTGGATCTTCTTCGGCGTCGTGATGCTGGTCATGTTCTGGATCGGATCGTACTGGCGCGAGCCCGACGCGGTGCCGGATGCAGCGCCCGCAGCGGTCATCCGCGACGCGGCGGCGGCCGGTGGGCGTGCGCCATCGGGTTCGCCGGCCTGGGTTGTTGCGGCGGTGGTGCTCGCCGCGGTCGTCACCTGGCCGGCTGCCAAGGCGGCCGTCCAGCGCAATGCTTCGCACGTTCCGGTGTCGCTCGCGGCGATCGCCGTTCCGGGGTGGCAGGCGGTTGCCGCGCCGGCAGGTTCGTTCACGCCGCATTACGAGAATCCGTCGGCGGTTCGCCATGAGATCCTGCGAAGCGGCGACCGCGCGGTCGGGCTTTACGTCGCCTATTACCGCGGCCAGGGCGTCGGCCGCAAGCTCGTCTCATCGGAGAACGTGCTGCTGCGCGCCGAGGATCAGGCCTGGCACGCGACGCAGGCCGGTGCTGTCACGATGGACTTTGCCGGGCGCCCGATTCAGGTCCGATCGACGACGGTCCGCAACGGTGCGGGCGAGGCGCTCGAGACGCGGCTCTTCTACTGGATCGACGGCAAGCTCACGTCGAGCGATGCGGTGGCCAAGGCACTCGTGACCTGGCTGCGCGTCACCGGACGATACGACGGTGGTGCCGTGGTCGTCGCGTATGCGCCGGCCGGCGAGGGCCTCGATGCCGCGTCGACCCTGCAGCAGTTCCTCGGCACCGGGTGGCCGGCGATCTCGAAAGTGCTGGCCGATGCACGAGGTCCGGGCCGGTGAACAGCTCGCCGCCTCACTCGACGAGCCGAAGGCATGACGCTCGTCCGCTGATCGCTCACGTCGTCTTCCGTTTCGACATCGGCGGTCTCGAAAACGGCGTCGTGAACCTGATCAATCGGATGCCCGCCGAGCGCTACCGGCACGCGGTCGTCGCGCTTACGGGGATCACGTCGTTCCGAGACCGGGTCGCGCGCAGCGACGTCGAATTCATCGCACTCGGAAAGTCGCCGGGCCACGGCATTCGACTCTTCCCGCGGCTGTACCGCACCTTTCGCCGTCTGCGGCCGGCCGTCGTCCACACGCGCAACCTCGCAGCGCTGGAAACGAGCATTCCGGCGGCGATGGCGGGTGTTCCGGTGCGGGTGCACGGCGAGCACGGGCGCGACGTCGGCGACCTCGACGGCTCGAGCCGAAAGTATCGCTGGGTGCGACGGGTGCACCGTCCGTTCGTGACGCACTACGTCGCGCTTTCGCAGGACCTCGAGCGGTATCTTATCGACGCGATCGGAGTACCCGAACGGCGCGTCTCGCGGATTGTCAACGGCGTCGATACCGCGCACTTTGCGCCGCCTCTGGCGCGCGAGAGCATTGCGGGGAGTCCGTTCAACGATCCGGACCTGTTCCTGTTCGGAACCATCGGACGCCTTCAGGCGGTCAAGAATCCATCGCTTCTCGCGCACGCGTTCGCGAGGCTCATCGAGGCCTCGCCCGAGATGCGCGCGCGTGCGCGGCTTGTCATCGTCGGCGAAGGGTCGGAGCGAATCGAGATCGAGCGCGTTCTCGCCGAAGCGCGGATCGTCGACCTCGCGTGGGTACCCGGCGCGCGCGACGACGTCGCCGCGATCCTGCGCGGCCTCGACGTGTTCGTGCTGCCGTCGATCGCCGAAGGCATCTCCAACACGATCCTCGAAGCGATGGCGAGCGGACTACCGGTGATCGCGACCGCGGTCGGTGGCAACGTCGAGCTGGTCGAGGACGGCGTCACCGGCGAGATTGGGTCGTCGCAGGACGCCGATGCGCTCGCTGCCGCGATGAAGCGCTACCTGCGGGAACGCGATCGCGCGCGCACGCACGGCGCGGCGGGCCGGGCGCGTGCGCTGCAACGGTTCAGCCTCGACACGATGGTCGGCGAATACGCGGCGCTCTACGAACGCCTGCTCGCGACGAGCGCCGGCGTCGGACGTGCGGTCGCGCATGCCCATGAGGGGAGCCGCTGACGATGTGCGGGATCACCGGCATCTTCGACACGCGCGGGCGACGCGAGATCGACCGCGCAACAGTCGTGCGCATGAACGAGTCGCAGCACCATCGCGGACCCGACGAAGTCGGCCTGCACGTCGAGCCCGGGCTGGGTCTCGGGCACCGGCGGCTCTCCATCATCGACCTCTCGACCGGTCAGCAGCCGCTCTACAACGCCGACCGCAATGTCTGCATCGTCTACAACGGCGAGGTCTACAACTACCGCGAATTGATCGCGGAGCTCACTGCGCTCGGCTATCGCTTCCAGACGAAGAGCGACACCGAGGCGATCGTCCATGCGTGGGAGGAGTGGGGCGAGGAGTGCGTCACGCACCTCAGGGGGATGTTTGCCTTCGCGCTGTGGGACGCGAAGCGCGAAACACTCTTCCTCGCGCGCGACCGGCTCGGCGTGAAGCCGCTCCATTACGCGCTCCTTGCCGACGGAACGCTTGTCTTCGGCTCGGAGTTGAAGAGCCTGCTCGCGCACGGAGCGATGCGCCGCGATCTCGATCCCCTGGCGATCGAAGAGTACTTCGCGCTCGGCTACGTCGCCGAGCCGCGGACGATCTTTCGCGACGCGAGGAAGCTCGCACCCGCGCACACGCTGACGGTCCGGCGCGGCGCGCCTTTGCCCGAGCCCCGCGAATACTGGGACGTTCGCTTCACCTGCGCGAATCCGATCGGCGTCGCCGAAGCCTGCGAGGAGCTCACGCGCCGGCTCGCCGAGTCGGTGAAGTTGAGGATGATCTCGGAGGTACCCCTCGGCGCGTTCCTGTCGGGGGGCGTCGACTCCAGCGCCGTCGTGGCGACGATGGCGGGCCTTTCCAGCGATCCGGTCAACGCCTGCTCGATCGCGTTCTCCGACCCCGCCTTCGACGAGTCGCGCTACGCAAGAGAGGTCGCTGAGCGCTACGCGACGCGCCACTACAGCGACCTC
>JAICXH010000006.1 GCA_025981645.1 Burkholderiales bacterium | reverse complement strand
CGTCCGGCGGATAGAACGTCCCCGCCTCCGTCACCATGCGCGCCCACGTGGCGAAGCTGTTGTACGAGTTCTCCGCGCCCCATTCGGGCCGGTAACCATACTTCTTCTGGAACGAATCGACGAAGAGCTTCGCGAGGGGGTACTTGTCCTCCATCGTCCACCAGAAATCGGTGGCAGCGAAAACACCCTCGGTGATGTCGGGCCCGCATTCCTTGGCGAGGAACGGGATCTGGTACGGGATCACCAGCTTCATCTTCGGGATGATGCCGAACTGCTTCGCCTGCTGGCACGACAGCACGGCGTCGCGACCCCAGTTGACGTTGATCAGGAACTCGGCGCCCGAGTTGGCGATGTTGGTGAGGTACTGGCTGAAATCCTGCGTGCCGAGCGGCGACACCTGGTCGGTCACGTTCATCCAGCCCGCTTCCTTGGTGAGGTAGTCGCTGACCGATTTAGTGACCGTGTGCCCGTACGTATAGTCCGGCGTCATGAACGCCGCTTTCTTGTTCTTGCCGAAATTCTTCACCATCACTGGGCCAATCGCGTTGGCCGCGGTTTCGCCATAGAAGTCCTGCCTGAAGCCGTAACGTACGCAGTCCTTGCCCGTGGTGTCGTTCGAGCCCGAGATGCCGGCCACGTAGAGGATCTTCTCGCGCTGCGCGAACTTGTTCATCGCGACCGCCACGGCCGACGACGTCGAGCCAGTCATCAGAATGACCTTGTGCTCGTTGATGAAGGTCTGCGCGACCTGCAGCGCCTGGTTAGGCTTGGCGGCCGAGTCGGCCGAGAGCAGCTTCACCTTCTTGCCGAGCACGCCGTTGTTCACCTTTGGCGCGATCTTCTTCATCAGCTCGTGGTTGGTGTTGATGTGCTCGACAGCGAGCTCCCAGCCCTTGAGCTCATCCTCGCCCTGCGCCGCGTACGTGCCCGTCAGCGGCACCGAGGCGCCGATGTACACGGTGTCGCCCTGCGAACCCGCCGGCCACGTCCCCATCGCCGGCTCGCCGGCCGCCCAGGCGCGCTGGGCGAATCCCATCGGGAGCGCCAGGCCCCCTGCGACGCCAAGGCCCGTGCGCATGAACCCGCGACGGCTGCTGTTGTACGAACTCGACCTGCGATCTCGCATTCCAACCTCCTGTAAATGGGATACCCATGAAGACCTGCCGCAGCCAGGGGCTGCGCTGGGCTGCCGGCAAGTGTACCTGCATCGGGAGAGCCCGCGCTAGGTGACCCGCCGGCGTGCGCGGGCCGGGCTCGGCCCGGCCCGGCAAGGCAGCGCTACGCCGGCGGCTCCCGTCGTGAAGCGACACCCCGGCGCAGTTTATCGGAGTGCGATATATTGTCAACCATTCAGGGCACTCTTTCCGGAAATGTCTCCCCGACGACAGATCATGACCGCCAATTCCTCCCGCGCCGCAGCCCGTTGCACCGCCCGCAAGCTGCACCCCTCCGAATACCGGATCCTCGCCGAGTTCCGCTTCGCGCTCCGGCGCTTTCTTTCGTTCAGCGAGTCTGCCGCCGGCGAGTTTGGTCTTGCGCCGCAGCAATACCAGGCGCTGCTCGCGATCATCGGCCTCGGGACCACTGAGAAGGGCGTGACGATCAACGCCCTCGCGCGGACGCTCCTGATCAAGCACAACAGCGCCGTCGGCCTGGTCGACCGCCTGCAGGACGAGCGCCTGGTGACGCGCAAAACGGCGACCGACGACCGGCGCAAGGTCAACCTCAACCTGACGGCGCGCGGCCTGCGGATCTTCGAGAAGCTCGCCACAGCGCACCGCGAGGAGCTGAACAAACTGGGGCCCCAGCTCGCCGAGTACCTCGACTACTTTTCCCGCGTTCCCGGCCGGCTGGTGTCGTCCGCGGGGCGTCGGAAGACGCCGGTGCCTACGCGAGCGGCGGCGCGGCGTGTCGCGGCATCGCGGCGTTCGTAACGGCCTCCCGCAGCTCAGTGGCTCTCGCGGCCGACGCCGGCCCCCGAGCCACCGACGAGAAAGTCGAGATCGACACCGCGGTCGGCCTGCTGCACCGTTGCGCAGTAGAGCCTGACCCAGCCGCGCGCCGCGTGGGGAGCCGGTGGGGTCCAGCGCGCGCGGCGCCGGTCCAGCTCGGCGCCGGAGACGTCGAGGTGCAGTCGCCGCCTCGCAACGTCGAGCTCGATCGTATCGCCGTCTTCCACCAGCGCGAGCGGGCCGCCCGCCGCCGCCTCGGGTGCGACGTGGAGTACGACTGTACCGTACGCGGTCCCCGACATCCGCGCGTCGGAGATGCGCACCATGTCGGTGACACCGCGCTTCAGCAGCTTGGCCGGCAGCGCAAAGTTGCCGACCTCGGGAAATCCGGGGTAGCCCTTCGGGCCACAGTTCTTCAGCACCAGCACGTCATCGGCGCGAACATCGAGCTGCGGGTCGTCGATCCGCCGGTTGAGGTCGTCGATGTCGGCGAACACGACGGCGCGACCGCGATGCTTCATGAGCGCCGGAGTCGCCGCGGAGGGCTTCAGCACCGCGCCGTCCGGCGCGAGGTTGCCGCGCAGCACCGCAATGCCGCCGCGGCGCTTGAACGGCCGCGCGAGCGGTGTGATGACACTCGGGTTGTAGTTGACCGCGCGCCGGCAGTTGTCCGCGATCGTCCTCCCGTTGACCGTGAGCGCTCGCCGATGAATCCTCGCGCCGAGCTCGCGGATGACCACCGGGAGGCCCCCGGCATAGTGGAAGTCCTCCATCAGGTACTTGCCCGAGGGCATCAGGTTGACGAGGCACGGCACGTCACGGCCGAGTCGGTCCCAGTCGTCGAGCGTCAGCGAAACGCCGATGCGGCCCGCGATCGCGAGGAGGTGCACGACTGCGTTGGTCGAGCCGCCGATCGCGCCGTTGACGACGATTGCGTTCTCGAATGCCTGGCGCGTGACGATCTTCGACATCCTGATGTCTTCGTGCACCATCGCGACGATCCGGCGTCCGGCGAAACGCGCCAGCAGCTTGCGGCGCGAATCGACTGCCGGTATCGAGGCATTCATCGGCAGGCCCATGCCGAGCGCCTCGACGAGCGACGCCATCGTCGATGCCGTGCCCATCGTCATGCAGTGGCCGGCCGAGCGCGACATGCAGCTCTCCGCCTCGACCATGTCCTCCTCGGTCATCGCGCCGGTCTTCAGCATCTCGGTGAACTTCCAGACGTGCGTGCCCGAGCCAATGTCCTCGCCGCGGAACTTGCCGTTCAGCATCGGCCCGCCCGACACTCCGATCGTCGGCAGATCGCACGAGGCCGCGCCCATCAGGAGCGCGGGTGTCGTCTTGTCGCAGCCCATCAAGAGCACGACGCCGTCGAATGGATTGGCGCGAATCGACTCCTCGACGTCCATCGCGCACTGGTTGCGAAACAGCATTGTCGTCGGACGCATCAGCGTCTCGCCCAGGCTCATTACCGGGAACTCGATCGGAAAGCCGCCGGCGTCGAGCACGCCGCGCCGGACGTGCTCGGCGAGCTCGCGAAAATGCGCGTTGCACGGAGTCGCCTCGGACCAGGTGTTGCAGATGCCGATCACCGGCCTGCCGTCGAACTGGTCGTGCGGGATGCCCTGGTTCTTCATCCACGAGCGATGAACAAGGCCGTCGCGGTCGTGACGGCCGAACCATTCGGTGGAACGGAGCGCGCGTCGGGGTTTCACATCGTCGGTCATGGCGTCCCGTCCTCCGAAACAATCGCGAATCTGCTGCGTCGACTCAATTCGGCCGCATACAGCCTCACCGCGGATGCATCGTCGGCAAGACGCAGCACGCGCTCGAAGCGAAAGCCGAGCCGTCCGAGCAGCCGTACGGAATCCGCGTTGTCGGGGGAGGTGATTGCGACGATGCGGGCGAGCCCCAACCTCTCGCATGCGAAGTCGATCGCGGCCTGCGCCGCCTCTGACGCGTAGCCGTTGCCGCGATGGGCTGGCAGTAACGCGAAGCCGAGGTCGACGTCGGGCAGCGCGTCGCGCTTGATGAGACCGCACATGCCGATCGGCACCCCATCGTCGCGGCGCTCGACCAGCCATAAACCAAAGCCCCGCTGCGCATACATCTTGGCCGGTCCGGTTTCGATGTAGCGGCGCGCATCGCTCGCCGTGCGCACCTTCCTGTCGCCAATGAACCGTAACCAGGCGGCGTCGTTGACGAGCGTCAGGATGAACGGCGCGTCGCCCCCGTGGATTTCGCGAAGTGAAAGTCGCGCAGTCGTTGCGATCGGCATCTGCGGAGGGTCACTGTCCGGTCACAACACAGCGGAATCCGAGAAACTGATCGAGAAAACGATCCGGGGAGACCGGCGAATCGATGCGCATGCGCGTGATCCCTCGCGCATCGCTACATCACCGCCCCGACCTGCCAAGGCACGAATTCGTTCTGCCCGTAGCCGTGGAGCTCACTCTTCGTCTTCGCCCCCGATGCCGTTGCGAGCATCGCGTCGAAGAGTGTCGCGCCGAGGCCATCGACCGTCGCCTCGCCGTCGAGGATCGCTCCGCAGTCGAGGTCGATGTCCTCCTGCTGGCGCAGCCACAGCGCGGTGTTGGTCGAGAGCTTCAACGACGGCGCCGGGGCGCAGCCGTAGGCCGAGCCGCGTCCGGTGGTGAAGACGATCAGGTTGGCGCCCCCGGCGACCTGCCCGGTTGCCGAGACCGGATCGTAGCCGGGCGTGTCCATGAACACGAATCCACGAGCGGTCACCGGTTCGGCGTACTCATAGACTTCGACGAGGTTCGTCGTGCCACCCTTGGCGACCGAGCCCAGTGCCTTCTCGAGAATCGTCGTCAGGCCGCCGGCCTTGTTGCCCGGCGACGGATTGTTGTTCATCTCGCCGCGCTCACGCGCCGTGTAGTCCTCCCACCAGTCGAGCCGCGCAAGCAGCTTGGCGGCAACAGCCGGTGACGCCGCGCGACGGGTGAGCAGGTGCTCGGCGCCGTAGATCTCGGGAGTCTCCGAGAGAATCGCGGTGCCCCCGTGACGGACGAGGAGATCCGCTGCGGTGCCCAGCACCGGATTGGCGGTGATCCCCGAGTAACCGTCGGAGCCTCCGCACTGCAATCCGAGAACGAGCGCCGACGCGGGAACCGGCTCGCGCGCGACCGCGTTGACGCGCGGCAACATCTCTTCGACGGCACGGATGCCGCGTGCGATCGACTTCGCCGTTCCGCCGGTGTCCTGGATCGAGAAGCTCGCAAGCTGCGCGCTCTCGCGCAGGCCCGCGTCGCCGAGCAACGCGCTCGCCTGGTTCGCTTCGCAGCCGAGACCGACGAGCACGATGCCGCCGAAGTTCGCGTGCCGTGCGTAGCCCGCGAGCGTACGGCGCAGCACGCGCATCCCCTCGCCCGCAACGTCCATCCCGCAGCCGGTGCCGTGGGTCAGCGCCACGACACCGTCGACGTTGGGAAACGCCTCGAGCGCGGCCGGTCCGAAGTGGGCGGCGATGCCGCGTGCGACGGTCGCCGAGCAGTTGACCGTCGACAGGATGCCGATGTAGTTGCGCGTCGCGACGCGGCCGGCGGCAGGTCCTTCGCGGCGCACGATGCCCATGAACATCGCGGGGGGATCGACGAACGCGGTCGGATGAGCGTCGACCCCGATTGCGCGCTCGCGCTCGAACGAGCCCATCGCGAGGTTGTGCAGGTGTACGTGCTCGCCCGCGCCGATCGGCCGGCGCGCGAAGCCGATGACCTGGTTGTATCGACGCACCGGGTCGCCCGCGGCGAGCGGACGCGCGGCGACCTTGTGGCCGGGGGGGATCAGCCCGGCGACGGTGATGCGCTCTTCGGCGAGCACGGTGCCGCCGACAAGCTGCGTGCGCGCGATGACGACGTCGTCGGCGGGATGCAGTCGGATCGTCAGGGCGGAGCGCAGCGGCATATCGGCTTCCCCTTCCACCAGGTTCCCCATTCCGGGCAGCAGTGGTCGAGTGGCCAGACCAGTATACCGCGCAGCGGACCCTGCCGCCGCATCGGCGCGTGACCGCCGGCGCAACACTTCGGCAGCCCCCAGGCGATCGCGTACCGATGCTCCTTGCGGGCCGAACCGACTCGTCTCATCCTGCTGACGGGAGCGCGTCGCCGCGAGGTCGGTCGATGGCAGCGCAAATGGAGAGAGCTGCGATGACCGCGCTGTCGAACGGCGCGGAGGCCTGGCTCGCCCGGCCGCCGGGCGCACCCGGAACCGGCGTCGTCGTCCTGATGGAGGTCTTCGGCCTGACGCCGTGGCTGCGCAGCGTCTGCGAGCGCTTCGCGCGCGCTGGCTATCTCGCGCTCGCCCCCGACCTCTATCACGGCGATCGATTCGATTACGCGGACCGCGACGCCGCGCGGGCGCGTGCCCGTCTCCTCGACGACGACGCAGCGATGACCGACGTCGGCGCGTCGATCGACGCGCTTGCCTCCGAGGGCGCGCGCGACGACGGCATCGCGGTCATCGGCTTCTGCATGGGCGGACGCCTTGCGTTTCTCGCCAACGCAACGCTCGGCCACCGCCTCGCTGCATCGCTGTCGTTCTACGGCGGCGGCATCGCGCCGTCAACACCCGGCGCGCGCCGACCGCTCGTCGATCGCGTACCGGATATCGTCGCACCGCAACTGCTGATCTACGGCGCGAAGGACGCGTCGATCGCAGCCGACGAGCACGGCCGCATCGCGCAGGCGCTCACCGCGGCCAATCGGCGCTATACGCTGGCGGTGATCCCCGACGCCGGGCATGGCTTCGCGGCCGAGGATCGCGACACGTACGCGGCCGACCCCGCAGCCGCCGCATGGCGCATCGCGTTCGCCTTCCTCGTCGATGCGCTGATGCACTG
This sequence comes from Burkholderiales bacterium, assembly GCA_025981645.1. GTDB lineage: Bacteria > Pseudomonadota > Gammaproteobacteria > Burkholderiales > Casimicrobiaceae > VBCG01. Next base: position 48,356 of record JAICXH010000006.1, on the reverse strand, counting down.
AGGCGCCAGCGCCGACGCGCGCGGTAGAATCCTGCAGCATTGGATGCGCCTCGCTGCACCGTCGTGCGCAGGGGTGCGCGAACGGGAATCCGTAATGCCGGGTAGGCTCGCAGGAAAGTCCGCGCTCGTCACGGCGGCAGCACAGGGGATCGGCCGCGCGACCGCCCTCGCGATGGCGCGCGAGGGCGCCCAGGTCCTCGCGACCGACGTCGACGCCGAGGCGCTCGACGATCTTCGCGGCGTCGACAACCTGACGACGAAGCGGCTCGACGTGCTGAACGATGACACCGTCGCCGCGACGATCGAAGCGCTTCCGCCACTGCAGATCCTCTTCAATTGCGCCGGCTGGGTGCACCAGGGAACGATCCTCGAGTGCCGCCCGGAGGACTGGGATGCGAGCTTTCGCCTCAACGTGCGCCCGATGTACGTGGCAATCCGCGTGGCGCTGCCGAAGATGCTCGCGCACTTCGAGACGACCGGCGTGGGGGCGTCGATCGTCAACATGGCGTCGGTCGCGAGCTCGGTGCACGGGCTGCCGAACCGCTTCGCCTACGGTGCGTCCAAGGCCGCGGTGATCGGACTCACCAAGTCGGTCGCGGCCGACTACGTGCGGCACGGTGTACGCTGCAATGCTGTCGCGCCGGGCACCGTCGACACACCTTCGCTCACGCGGCGGATCGCCGCGCATCCGGATCCAGCGGAGGCGCGGCGCATGTTCGTCGCCCGTCAGCCGATGGGCCGCCTCGCCACGGCCGACGAGATCGCGCCGCTGGTCGTGTTCCTCGCCTCCGACGAGGCCGCGTTCATCACCGGCAGCGTCTGTTCCTGCGACGGCGGGATGACCATCTGACCCTGGAGACTGCCTCATGAAGCTCGTACGCTACGGACCACCTGGACGAGAGAAGCCCGGAATCATCGACGCCGACGGCGTGCTGCGCGACCTGTCGCGCAAGGTGCACGACATCGACGCGGCCGCGCTTACGCCATCCTCGCTCGCGGCGTTGCGCCGGCTCGACACGCGGCGACTGTCGGCGGTGAAGGGCCGGCCGCGCCTCGGTCCCTGCGTCGCAGCGCCCTCCAAATTCGTCGCGATCGGACTGAACTTCGCCGACCACGCGCGCGAGGCAGGCATTCCGATCCCGGCGGCCCCGGTGGTCTTCTTCAAGACGCCGAGCTCGATGGTCGGCGCCAACGACAGCATCATGGTTCCCCGCGACTCGACGCAGCTCGACTGGGAGGTCGAGCTCGCGTTCGTAATCGGGCGCACCGCGCGCTACGTCGAGCCGAAGGATGCGCTCAAGCACGTCGCCGGCTACTGCATCGTCAACGACGTCTCCGAGCGCGACTTCCAGCTCCGGCGCGGAGCGTCGCAATGGGGCAAGGGCAAGGGCTGCGACACCTTCGGCCCGACCGGCCCGTGGCTCGTGACCGCCGACGAGGTTCGCGCCCCGCAGGAACTCGACATGTGGCTCGACGTCAACGGTGAGCGCCGGCAGACCGGGAACACGCGCACGATGATCTTCGGCGTCGCCGATCTCGTTGCCGACGTGTCTCGCTACATGACACTCGTGCCCGGCGACATCGTCACCACCGGCACGCCCCCCGGTGTCGGCATGGGCATGAAGCCGCAACAATGGCTGCAGGCCGGTGACGTCGTCACGCTCGGGATCACCGGGCTCGGCGAGCAGCGGCAGAAGATCGTGCCGTTCAAGGGAAGGCGCAGCGCCGCCGCGCCGGCCGCGTGATCGACACGCGAAGCGCGCTGCCGGAGGCGGCGCTCTTCCCCGAGTGTGCGCCGCACGCCTCGGGGATGCTCGCGCTCGATGCGCGGCACTCGATGTACTGGGAGTCCTGCGGCAATCCGCAGGGCCTGCCGCTGTTGTTCGTGCACGGGGGCCCCGGCGGCGGCGCGCTGCCGCACCACCGGCGCTTCTACGACCCGCAGCGGTGGCGGATCGTTCTCTACGACCAGCGCGGGGCCGGGCGCTCGACCCCGCGCGCCGGGATCGCCGAAAACACCACTGCGCACCTCGTAGGCGACATCGAGCGGCTGCGCGAGCATCTCGGCATCGATCGATGGTTGCTGTTCGGGGGCTCGTGGGGCTCGACGCTCGCCCTCGTCTATGCCGAGGCGCATAGTGAGCGCGTGCTGGGCCTGATCCTGCGCGGGATCTTCCTCGCGAGCCGTGCGGAAATCGACTGGTTCCTGACCGGGATGCGGCAGTTCTTCCCCGACGCGTGGGAGCGTTTCGCCGGGGAGCTCCCCGCAGCGGAGCGTTCCGACCTCCTCGCGAACTACCACCGCCGGCTCGTCGATCCCGATCCCGCCGTGCATCTGCCCGCAGCGCGCGCCTGGGATCGCTACGAGAGCGCGTGCTCGACGCTGTTGCCGCGTCCCGACGCCGGCGCGGCGATCGACGATTCGTCGCTCGCGATCGCGCGGATCGAGGCGCACTACTTCGTGCACGACGCGTTTCTCGCACCGAACGCGATCATCGACGGGGTTGGGCGGCTCGCCGGGCTCCCCTGCACGATCGTGCAGGGACGCTATGACGTCGTCTGCCCGCCGGTGAATGCCTACCGCCTCGCGCAGGCACTGCCGTCGTCCGAGCTCGTCATCGTCCCGGATGCCGGCCATTCGGTGCGCGAGCCCGGCATCGCGCGCGAGCTGGTCGCGGCGGTCGCGCGGATGTCCGCACGCTTCGGATGACCGCCGACGGCGCCGACTGGGCGCGGCGGAGCCTCGGCGCGGTCTGGCACCCGTGCACGCAGATGAAGCTGCACGAGCACGCCCCGCCGCTCGCGATCGCGCGCGCCGCCGGACCATGGCTCTACGACTTCGCCGGAAACCGCTACCTCGACGCCGTTTCGTCGTGGTGGGTGAACCTGTTCGGTCACGCCAACCCGCGCATCGACGCGGCCCTCGCCGCGCAGGTGCGCGAGCTCTCGCACATCATGCTCGCGGGCTTCACGCACCGGCCCGCAGTGGTGCTCGCCGAGCGCCTGGCGGCGCTCGCCCCGCCCGGGCTCGGGCACGCGTTCTTCGCCTCGGACGGCGCATCGGCGACCGAGATCGCGCTCAAGATGAGCTTCCATTGCTGGTCGAATCGGGGACAGCGCGGCAAAGCCCGCTACGCACGGCTCGCCGGCGGTTACCACGGCGAGACCATCGGAGCGCTCGGCGTGACTGATGTCGCGCTGTTTCGCGAGGCGTACGCGCCGCTCCTGCGCGACCAGCCGGTGCTGCCGTCGCCGGCGGCGCGCGATGGCGCCAATCCGCAAGCAGCGCTCGATGCGGCGCTCGCGGCGCTGCAAGCGCTGCTCGACGAGCGTGCCGGCGAGATCGCGGCGCTCATCATCGAGCCACTGGTGCAGGGCGCCGGCGGGATGGCGATGTACGCGCCGCGCTACCTCGCGCGTGCGCGAGAGCTCACCGCGCAGCACGATGTGCACCTGATCGCCGACGAAATCATGACCGGATTCGGGCGCACCGGAACGATGTTCGCCTGCGAGCAGGCGGCGATCAGCCCCGATTTCCTGTGCCTGTCGAAGGGAATCACCGGCGGCTACCTGCCGCTCTCGTGCGTGCTCACCACCGACAGCGTGTTCGAAGCGTTCTACGCCGACGATGCGGCGCAGGGCTTCCTCCACTCGCACTCGTACACCGGCAACGCGCTCGCCTGTGCGGCAGCGCTCGCCGTCCTCGACATCTTCGACGAGGATCGCGTGATCGCCGCCAACCGCGAGCGTGCCTCGCGCTGGCGTGCGCTCGCCGGTCCGCTCGTCGACCACCCGCGCGTGCGCGGCTTCCGCCAATGCGGAATGATTGCCGCGTTCGAGGTCGACGACGCGGGGCCGGCCTTCGCGCGCCGCTTCGCGTCGGCGGCGCAGGAGCGCGGCGTCGTGCTGCGACCGATCGGCGACACCGTGTACTTCATGCCGCCGTACATCGTCACCGACGACGAGTTCGCGTTGCTCGTCGAGCGCACGCTTCTCACCCTCGATGCTGTCTGACGGCAGCGGCACGGGCCGGCGCCTGCGGTCGCGGCTCGCGGCCATCCGCCACGCCGCGTTTCCGATCGCGTTTCCGTTCATGCTTTTGCTCGCAATGCCGGTCGCGCTCGCGGCGCGTAGCGTGCACGCCGTGTTGCCGCCGGAGATCGCTCGCGCGTTCGTGCAGTCGGGCGTCCCGCTCGCCCACGTCTCGATCGTCGTGCAGGACGCGACGCGACCTGCGCCGATGTTCACGTTGAACGCCGGTCGGCCGCGAAGCCCGGCCTCGGTGATGAAGCTCGTCACCACATGGTCGGCGTTGAACCTGCTTGGCCCCGATTACCGCTGGCGCACCGAGGCCTGGCTCGACGGTCCGCTCGAAGACGGGGTGCTGCACGGCAACCTCATCGTCAAGGGCTACGGCGATCCGGCGATCACCGTCGAGCAACTGCAGGCGTTCGTCGCCTCCCTGCGCGCCAACGGCCTCGACGCGATCGATGGCGACCTCGTGGTCGACCGGAGCTTCTTCCGGCTGCCGCCATTCGACCCCGGTGCGTTCGACTCCGAGCCCGGGAAGCCCTACAACGTCGGTCCCGACGCACTGCTTGTCAACTTCAAGGCGATTCACGTGACGCTGGCTCCGTCTGCCGACGGTGCGGGCGTCGCGGTAACGATGGAGCCAGACCTCACCGGGGTGACGATCGCGCGCACCCCGTCGCTGGCACCGAGCGCCGAATGCGGCGACTGGCGCGAGCGCGCCGGTCTCGTGATCGACGATCGCGGCGATCGCGCGACGCTCGACTTCGGGGGCTCGTATCCGGCGAATTGCGGCGAGCGCGACTGGTGGATCTCGGTGCTCGACCACGAGCACTACATCGGCGGCGCGTTCGCGTGGGCGTTTCGCGCTGCGGGCGGGCGCTTCGACGGTGGCGTCCGCGAAGGCCGCGCGCCCATCGGCGCCGCGCCATTCGCCACACTGATGTCGCCACCGCTCTACGATGTCGTCGCCGACATCAACAAGTATTCGAACAACGTGATGGCGCAGCAGCTCTTCCTCACGCTCGCCACGACGATCGGACCCCCGCCGGCGACGTACCCGGGTGCGATTCGCGCGGTGCGTCATTACCTCGCCTCGGCGAAGCTCGCGCTGCCGGGCCTCGTCGTCGTCAACGGCTCGGGACTCGCGCGCCTCGGCCGCCTGACCGCTGCGGGATTGAATCGGCTCCTCGTCGTAGCGAGTCGCAGCGGCCTGCGCGACGCGTTCGCCAATACGCTACCGGTCGCCGCGACCGACGGCACGCTCGCGCGGCGCTTCCGCGACGACCGCGTCGCCGGGCAGGCAGTGCTCAAGACGGGAACCCTCGACGACGTGCGCGCGATCGCCGGATACGTGATCGACGCCGACAATCGCTGGTTCTCGGTGGTTGCCCTCGTTAACGACCGCCACGCGGACCGCGCGTCCCATGCGCTCGACACGCTGGTCGAGTGGGTGTACGACCACGGCGCCGCGTACGCGAAGCGCGCTACATTCCGGGTACCGGCTGGCTCGAGTGGAAGAGCAGATAGCCGCGAATGACGCGGTAGATGACCCAGATCGTGTCGACGGCCCAGATCGCGAACGCGATCGGGATGCCGATCAGGACGAGACCGAGCGTCACGAGCACCAATCCGCCGATCAACGCCCACAGCAGCGACCACCAGAACGTGCGGATCAGCCAACGGAAGTGCGACGCGAGCCAGGTCCCTGCCGCTTCGCCTCGCTTCACGTAGGCGATGACGATGGCGATGAGCCCGACGAGCCCGAACAGCGGGGCGAACAGCGGAAAGCCGTGCGAGGCGACTCCGATCACCGCGGCGACGGCGAACAGCGCGTAGACGACCAGTGCAGCGCCGGTGGGAACCGGCCTCGCGACCTGCGTCGACGGGGTGGTGGAGGCGGGGAAGTCGGTCATCGTGGTCTTCCTCGAGCGAAAGGGGGTCGTCCCCCGAAGCGATCCCCTGGATCGGGGATGACGCGGCCGGAATCAAGCGCCTGCCGGCCGATCGACATCAGAGCACGGCCTGCCACCGTCCGCAAGCCGTCGTCGCTATAATGGCCTTGGCGCCGCGCCGTGCCCCACTGCGATGCGGGCGCTCCCGCACCTGACCCGACGGAGTCGAACATGAACAGCCCGCGCGAAACGCTCCTCGACGATTTTTCGGAGCTGATCTCCGATGCCGAAGACCTGCTGAAGCGCGCCGGCGCGGAATCCGGCGAGCGCGCCAAGGACCTGCGCGCGCAGGTCGAAGCGAAACTCCTCGCGGCGAAGCTGCGCCTGCAGGAACTGCAGGGCGAGGCGCTCGACCGCGCGAAGGACGCCGCGCAGACGACCGACGCGTATGTCCGCGACTACCCGTGGGTCGCCGTCGGCGTCGCCGGCGCGCTCGGGCTCGTCGCGGGCCTGCTGATGAACCGTCGCTGAGCGCAGCGACCGCCATGTCCGGCGAGGACGGCGGGATCCGCGATGCGGCGATCCGGGTCGTAGCGTCCTCGCTCGCCCTGCTTCGCACGCGCCTCGAGCTCGTAAGCGTCGAGTTCGCGCAGGAGCGCGAGCGGCTCAAGTCGTCGATCGTGCTGCTCGCCGTGGCCGCGGTTGCATTCGCGCTGACCGCGATGGTGGTGACGCTCGGCGTCATCGCCTGGTTCTGGGACGATCACCGATACGCGGCGATTGCGATCATCGCCGTCATCTATGCACTCGCCGGGATCGTTGCGCTCGTCGCACACCGCCGGCTCCGCCGCGAGGCTCCGGTCCCGTTCGGCGCCACGACCGATGCGTTGCGACGCGACGTCGAATGGCTGCGGGCGCGGCATCCCCACGCGCATGATGCCGGCAGCCCGCCCGGCCCCGCGACGAGGACATGAGCACCCTCGCCGAGCTCGCGAAGCGCCGCGAGCTCCTCGTCGCCCGCGCCGATCTCGAGCGAGTCGACGTCGCGGTGGCGACGCGCGATCTCGCCGACTCGTTCGGAACCCGCGGCGCAGCCGGCCGCTTCCGCGACACGCACCCGTTCCTCGCACGCGCACTGCGGCTCGCGATTCCGCTGATCGGCGCGAGCCGGCTCGGCGTCGCAGCGCGCGCGATCTCGATCGGCATCGTGGCCTTCCGCCTCGTGCGCGCTCTGCGCGGTCGCAGACGCGCATCCGACCGGTGAGCTCAGAGCCCGGCTGACCTCACGAGCTCGTCGACGCGCGCGGCGAGCGCTGCGTCGGCGGCGATCGGCCGGCCCCAGTTGCGCGCAGTCTCACCTGGCCACTTGCTGGTCGCGTCGATGCCGAGCTTGCTGCCGAGCCCCGCAACCGGCGACGCGAAATCGAGGTAATCGATCGGCGTGTTGGGCACGATCAGCGTGTCGCGCGCGGGATCGACCCGCGTCGTCAGCGCCCAGACGACCTCTTTCCAGTCGCGGATGTCGATGTCGTCGTCGGTGACGACGATCATCTTCGTGTACATGAACTGGCGCAGGAAGCTCCAGATGCCGAACATTACGCGCTTCGCGTGCCCGGCGTACTGCTTTCGCATCGACACGACGGCCAGCCGATAGCTGCAGCCCTCGGGCGGAAGGTAGAAGTCGGCGATCTCGGGAAACTGGCGCTGCAGCAGCGGAACGAACACTTCGTTCAGCGCAACACCGAGCATCGCCGGCTCATCGGGAGGCTTCCCGGTGTAGGTCGAGTGGTAGACCGGATCGCGGCGCAGCGTGATGCGCTCGATCGTGAGCACCGGAAAGCGCTCGGCTTCGTTGTAGTAGCCGGTGTGATCGCCGAACGGCCCTTCGAGCGCGGTCTCGTAGCCCGACGGATCGCTCGCGTCGGGCCGGATGTGCCCCTCCAGGACGATCTCGGCCGACGCCGGCACCTGCAGCTCATGGCCGATGCAGCGCACGATCTCGGTGCGCGCACCGCGCAGCAGGCCGGCAAACTGGTATTCGGAGAGCGCGTCGGGGATCGGCGTCACGGCACCGAGGATCACCGCGGGATCGGCGCCGAGCACGACGGCGAGCGGGAACGGCGTACCCGGTGACGCTTGGGCGTGATCACGGAAGTCGAGCGCGCCGCCGCGGTGCGCGAGCCAGCGCATGATGACCTTATCTCGTGACAGCACCTGCTGCCGGTAGATGCCGAGGTTCTGGCGCTTCTGCCGCGGACCACGGGTGACGGTCAGCCCCCAGGTGATCAGCGGCGCGGCGTCGCCCGGCCAGCAGGTCTGGATCGGCAGTCGCCCGAGATCGACGTCGACGCCCTCCCAGACGACGTCCTGGCATGGCGCCGAGTTGCGGAGCTTCGGCGCCATGTCGAGCACCTTCAGCAGCAGCGGGCGCGTGTTGCGCCACGCGTCGACGAGCCCCTTCGGAGGTTCTGGCTCCTTCAGGAGCGAGAGCAGGCGGCCGACTTCGCGCAGCGAGCTCTGCCAGTCCGCCGGATCGGCGCCCATCGCGATGGCGATGCGCCCTGGGGTTCCGAACAGATTGCCGAGCACCGGGATCACCGCCCCGTCGGGGCCCGTCCGTCCCCCAGTCGGGGACTCGAACAGCAGCGCCGGACCGCCGCGACGCAGCACGCGGTCGCAGAAGGCCGTCATCTCGAACTTCGGATCGACGGTCTCGCGCACGCGCTTCAACTCGCCGCGAGCTTCGAGTTGCGCGATGAATTCGCGCAGGTCGCGGTAGCTCATCGTCCGTCGCGCTGCGACAGCGGACGCGATCTGGATGCGACGCGAATATTCGGCATTCGCCGGACCGAACGTTCGCTGGTCGAGCGACGCGCGGTGCACGATAGTGGAATCATTGCGATCGACGACGGTCGAAGTTGTCGTGGTGGGGCTGCCGTATCGTTCTGCTGGGGCGGGAGTTTAACGCCGCGGCAGAAAGCGCTTCGCCGCGCGATCGAAGACGAACTGAACACGATGAATCCACCTCTGCGCGACCCTCTGCTTCGTTACGCGAGTCTCGCCGGCGCCGGACTCCCGGCCGGCGAATGGCACATGGCGAGCGCTGCCACGCGGCGGCGGATCCAGCCTGTCGTCGCCACCCCCGACGCCGCGACGTCCGCGCTCGCCGGGCTCACGTTCACCATTGCGATCGGTGACGGCGCGCCTGCCGTCGTGGTCGAGGGCGATGTTGCCGCTGCACCGGGCGACACGAAACCGACGAGCGGCGAGCCGCGGCGGCTGACCCCGCTCTCCTACTGAGCGATCGCGTCAAAGGTAGTCGGCAAGTTCCCGCCACGCCGACAGCTTGGCTTCGATCGAAAGCGTGTAGGCAGGGCTCGTCGACGGCAATTGCAGCGTCCGGTACCCCGCCGCCTCCCACACGTTACGCGCTCGCGCAGCGGTACCGCCGTTGAAGCACACCGCGGCGAGGTCCGGCGCGACGCGCCGCACGCGGCGCACTTCGGCGCGGGTCGCGTTGCGGATCGCCGCGTCGAGGCTTCCCTGACGCTCGCAGGAGACGATCGTATCCCAGATCGCGATGCGGTGCGCCTGCACGCGCGCGATCCGCTCGCGGTACGGAAGCTCGGCAAGGCGCTCGCCGACGAGGGCGCCGAGGATCGGCCAGAAGTGATTGCGCGGATGCGCGTAATACTGGCGCGCGGCGAGCGACGCCTCGCTCGGGAAGCTGCCGAGAATCAGCACGCGCGCGTCGGGCGCCAGCACCGGGGGCAACCCGCGCCGGCGTGCGCCGGCCTTCGGCCCTGCGTCTACCACGAATGCGGCCAGCTCCCCTTGGAGAGCGCGTAGTCGAGCGCGATGCCTGCGAACACGGCAAACCCGAGCCAGTGATTGCCGAGGAACGCCCGGAAGCAGGCATCGCGGTCGCGCCCGCGGATCAGCCGCAGGTGATGGATGGCGAGCACCGCGGCCACCGCAAGGCCGGCGGCGTAGGCCCAGCCGAGCGCGTAGGCGCGCCCGATCCACGCCATCGCGGCGATGTACACCGCATAGCACACCGCGACGGCGATCACGTCGTAGCGGCCGAAGGCGAGCGCCGACGTGTGGATGCCGAGCTTCGCGTCGTCGTCGCGATCGACCATCGCGTACTCGGTGTCGTAGGCGATCACCCAGGCGAGGTTGATGCAAAGCAGGATCCAGGCGATCGCCGGTATGCGGCCCTGCGCGGCGGCGTAGGCCATCGGGATGCCGAACGAGAACGCGATTCCGAGAAACGCCTGCGGGATCGCGAAGAAGCGCTTGAAGAACGGATACGCGATAGCGATCGCCAGCGCGGGGAATGACCAGAGGACCGTCGTGCGGTTGGTGAACAGCACGAACACGAAGGCGATCGCCGCGAGTGCGGCGCCGAGCGCCAATGCCTCCCACGGAGCGATGACACCCGCGGCGAGTGGTCGTTGCGCGGTGCGCTTGACGTGCCCATCGAAATCGCGATCGGCCCAGTCGTTGACCGCGCAGCCCGCCGAGCGCATCAGCCAGGTTCCCATCACGAAGATCACGGTCAGCGACGCGCTCGGCGCGCCGCGCGCCGCGAGCCACAGCGCCGATAGCGTCGGCCACAGCAGGAGCAGCGTGCCGATCGGTTTGTCGAGGCGCAGCAGCCGCTCATAGGCGTCGAGACGCTCGACCAGCGTCAGCGCGCTCATATCGGCAGCGCGCTCATATCGGCAGCGCAAGCTGGCGCTTCAGCGTTCGTGGCGCGCTCTCGCTCAGCATGGCTTCGGGGGTCGCGTAGTGCAGCCGCAGGCGCAGTTCGCGCTTCATCCTGCGATTCGACAGGCGCCGCGACTCGCTCATGTACGACAGCAGCATCGGCGCGATCTGGCGCTCGGCATCCTCCCACGACACGCGCGGAGGGCGCGCCAGGTGATACGCGTCGGCGACGGCGTCGAACCACGCCCCCATCTTCATCGTGCTGTCGTCGTTGACGTTGTACGCGCGGTTCGGGCGGCCGAGCCAGAGCGCGGCGACGACGGCGCGCGCGAGATCGTCGGCGTGAATGGGGTTGGTGTAGACGTCGACGTCGGGAGCGAGTGCCGGAGTGCCCTGGCGCACGCGCTCGAGCGGCAGCCGGGTCGGCGCGTAGATGCCCGGAACGCGCAGGATGGCGAGCGCGACGCGCGTGTGCGCGGCCCACGCGCGCAGCCGCTCCTCGGCGGCGACACGGCGCCTTCCGCGCGGGGTCTGCGCGCGCCGCGGGCGGGTCTCGTCGACCTCGGCGCCGGCGCAATCGCCGTAGACACCCGACGTCGAGATGTAGACGAAGCGCCGCGGTATAATCCGCGCCCTCGTGAGTGCAGCCAGCAACCGGCGCGTGCGCGGATCGTCGCGACCTTCGGACGGCGGCGGCGCGAAATGGAGCACCGCTTCCGGCGCGAGCTTCAGCCGCGCGAGCGTCGCCAGATCGTCGAGATCCGCCGCGAGCGGAACCACGCCGTGAGCGCGCATCCGCCGCGTGTCGTCGCGATTGCGCGTGACGCCATACAGCCTCGCACGATCGCGCAGCCGCTCGGCAACGCGCAGCGCGACGTCGCCGCAGCCCACCAGCAGAATCCGTTGCGTCATGCCGCCGCGACGCCCATCGCTCGATGACGTTTCAGATTACCACACGCCCCGGCGGCCACACGTTTCCCTGCGAGCCCGATGAAACGGTGCTGCAGGCGGCAATGCGCGCCGATCTGATGATTCCCTACGGCTGCCGCAACGGAGCCTGCGGGAGTTGCAAGGGCAAGGTGATCGAAGGTAGCGTCGACTACGGCGCCTACCAGGCTTCCGCGCTGACCGACGACGACAAGAGGAAGGGCTACGCGCTCTTCTGCTGCGCGCGCCCACAGGACGATCTCGTCATCGAGGCGCGCGAAGTGCGACGCGCGGGCGACATCGCAATCAAGCGGCTGCCCTGCCGGATCGAGTCGATCGACAAGCCCGCTCCCGACGTCGCGATCGTGCGACTGAAGCTGCCGACGAACGAGCGTCTTCAGTATTTGCCCGGTCAGTACATCGATTTCATGCTGAAGGACGGCCATCGGCGAAGCTTCTCGATCGCAACCCCGCCGCATGCCGATGCACTGCTCGAACTGCACATCCGGCATACACCCGGCGGGGTCTTCACCGATCCGCTGTTCACGAGCTATCGCGGGCGCGAGATCCTGCGCCTCGAAGGCCCGCTCGGCAGCTTCTACCTGCGCGAGGTCTCGGACAAGCCGGTGATCTTTCTCGCCGGCGGGACCGGCTTCGCGCCGATCAAGGCGATCGTCGAGCACATGCTGTTCCACCGGATCCCGCGCGAGATCGTGCTCTACTGGGGCGCCCGCGCGAAGCGCGATCTCTACCTTGCCGGGCTGCCGGGCGCATGGCAGACGCAGCACGCGAACTTCACCTTCATCCCGGTGCTCTCCGAACCCGCACCCGACGATGCGTGGCCTGGCCGCACCGGCCTCGTGCACCACGCTGTGCTCACCGATTTCCCCGACCTCTCCGGCCACCAGGTGTACGCCTGTGGCGCGCCAGCGATGATCGATGCCGCGCGGCGCGATTTCACGACGCTGCGCGGACTCGCGCCCGACGATTTCTACGCCGATAGCTTCACCTACGCGGCCGAGACCGAACCGCGCTAGTCGCCGAGTTCGGCGAGGGCGAGCTGCAGCGCGGCGGCGAGGTGCGGATTGGCCTCGTCGTGGCGGCCGAGCTTCGCCAGCATCTCGCCGAGCGCAACCTGCGCACGCCAGTGATTGTCGAGCGCGAGGCTCGCCTCGAGGTAGGTCTGCGCCTTGCCCCAGAGCTTCTGGCGCTCGCACAGCTTGCCGAGCACATAGAGCAGCGTCGCATCGCCGTTGTGTCGCGTGAGCCAGCGTTCCGCGGTCTCGAGCTGCCGCGTCGGATCCGGACTGCGGCACTGCGCATAGAGCAACACGAGCCCCGCGTCCCAGTTACGATCGAGCGCCCGCTGAATCACTTCGGCGGCATCACGGTCGGCATTGACGGCGAGAAACGACTGGGCCGCCGCACGCGCAACCGCCGGCTGGACGCGGTCGGTCTCGGCGACGTGCGCCCAGTACGCGCGAAGACCGGCCGGATCGTGGGCGAGCCCCTTCAGCGTATCGGCGTGCGCAGCGGCACGCAGCGCCGCACCCTGCGCCGCGTCGTAGACCTTGCGTTTCACGAGTTTGTCGACGAGGGCCGGAACCTCGGCGGGCCGCCCGGCGGCGGTGAGCGCGCGTAACTCGAGGCGCTGCGCCGCCGTGTGCAGTCCCGCCTCGCTCTTCAATTCGGCAAGCCGCGCGAGCGCGTCGGTCGGCTGGCCGCGCTCGAGGGCCAGCTCGGCCTCGAGCATCAGGCGCGGTACGGCGAGCGGAGTCACCTGCGCGCCGGGCCGGTCGAGCATCGCCTTGGCGCCGTCGAAATCGCGTGTTTCGAGCGCGGCACGCGCGCCGATCAACGCGGGCATCGCCGGAGCGCCCGGAATGGCCAGCGCCTCCTCGGCATACTGGCGCGCCTTGCCGTGCCGGCCCTCGATCAGCGCGACGACCGCCGAATCGACGCGACTGCGAAGCTTCTCGTCCCTGCGGCGCAGGCGCGCCGCCCGGACATCGCCTGGCAGTCGCGCGAGCCGCACGACCGCGCGCACGACCCCGTACAGCACGACGAACGCGAGCACGGCGACAACGATGAACGCGTTCTGCGACAGCTCGATCCGATACGGCGGCGACACCAGCATCACGTAGCCGTCACCGATCCTGAACAGCAGCGCGAGCGCCACCGCCGCGGCGCAGAGCAGCAGGAAGGCAACGAGCGCGCGCATGGCGGGACTACTTCGGCCGCAGCGCCGACGGATCTGCGCCGCGGTCGTTGCTGCGGTCGGCCGCCGCGCGCAGCGCCCGCACCGCGTCGAGGCTGGCGGCGAGCGTGGGCATGTCGTGCGGCATCGTCACCTGCTGCTGCTGGGCGAGCGTCGCGAGCGCCGACTGCACCGGACGCGACGTGATGTCGAAATACTGGTTCAGCCACGCGATCGCGTCGCGAAGATCGGCCTTGAAGCTGCGCTCGTTGTGCGACAGGAGGCCGATGCGCGCCGACAGCAGGCGCAGGCGCAGGTTCTCGCGCAGGAAGAACGCCTGCGACGGCGTCAGCAGCGGCGCCGCCGGCTGGCTCGTCACCTCGATGCGCACGATGTCGTGCATCTGTGCCCACAGATCGGACAGGAACCGCCGCCACGCCGGCTCGTCCGCCGGAGCGGATGGCGGTGCCGGCGGGGCGACGCGCTCGTCGCGCGCGAGGGGCAACGTGTCGACGGCGGCGAGCACCTGGTCGAGCTTGATCGCGATACCAGTGACGTCGACGTACGGGACGGCCTTCAGCGCGTCGATGTCCTTCGCAAGCGCGCGGCGCAGCGTGCCGTACTGCGGACGGTCGAGCTCAGCCAGCTTGCCGTCCGCGACCTGCAGCGCCGTGAGCGCGGCCTGGACGTTGCCGGCAAGGCTCAACTGCTGGCTCGCGAGCACCAGGATCTGCTCGATCTCGGTCAGCGCGAGCTCGTCGCGCGATGGAGCGAGGTCGCGGTAGAGTGCATCGAGCGACGCCTGTTGCGCCTGGAACGCCCCGACGCGAGCATCGAGCGACGCGATGTTCGTCTGTGCCGCACGCAGCTGGTTGGCGAGATCCGCCTGGGTCGTGCGCGCCTGCGCGACGGCAGCGTCGGCGGCGGCGAGGCGCTCGGCCACCGCGCGCTGCAACGCGACCGAGGAGCGATGTGCAGCGATCAGACCCCACACACCGGCGGCGATCGCGATCAGCACGACCGTCCACAGGAGGCTCGTTCCCGCACCTCCTCCCGCCTCTCGGCGCGATGAATCGTCCGCGTGCACCGGCTCTTCGCCCTCGCGAGGTGGCGCCGCGTTGCGATCGCTGTCGGTGCCGGGGGCGCTTTGCATGGTTCGCTCGCTGACGGTGATTCTAGCAGCCGCAGACCGGCGTTCCCGGTGACGGGGGTGCCCGTGCGCGCATACAATCAGCGTCCCCGGCGCACCTGCGCACCGAATTCCACCGATCGCCCGTGAATCCACTTGCCCTCGTCGCGGCGATCGTCATCGTAATCGTGCTGGCGACCCTCGCCTACCGCGCGGGGATTGCGCGCGGCACGCGTGAAGCGCGGGAACCGCCGGCACCGGCGGAATCCTCCGAGCTCGCCGATTTCGCCGCCGAGCGGCACCGGCTGTTCGGCGAGCTCGCCGACGCGCGCGCCGACACCGCGCGGTATCGGCAGATCATCGTCGATCTCGAGCGCGACGCACCGCCACCGCTGCTCGACGCACGGACCGCCCCCGACGATCTCAAACTCATCGTCGGCGTCGGGCCGGTGCTGGAGCGCATGCTGCAGCAGCTCGGCATCTTCAGCTATCGCCAGATCGCCGCCTGGAGCGAGCGCGACGTCGACGCCTTCGACGCGAAGCTCCCGGAGTTTCCCGGCCGCATCCGGCGCGATGCCTGGGTGACGCAGGCGCGCGCGCTCCACCAGAGCAAGTTCGGAGCGCGGCCCTGAACCTGCGAACGTTCTCCCTCGTCGTCGCGCTGACGCTGCTCTGGGGTTGCAACTGGCCGATGATGAAGATCGGCGTCGCCGAGATCGCACCGCTGACGTTCCGCGCGCTGACGCTCCCGTTCGCCGGCATCGGGCTTCTCGGCATCGCGCTCGCGCAGCGGCAATCGATCCGCGTGCCGCGTGCGCTGTGGCGGCCCCTCGGCTGGCTGTCGCTGTTCAACATCGCCGGCTGGAACGGTTTCGTGATGTTCGGCGTCCAGCACCTTCCGGCAGGGCGCAGCGCGATCCTCGGCTACACGATGCCGCTGTGGGCGACGCTGTGCGCGGTCATCGTCGCCGGCGAGCGTCTCACGGTGCGCCGAGTGGTCGGGCTCGCCCTTGGCATGGCCGGCATGCTGGTGCTGATCGGCGACGAGATGCACCTGCTGGGCGGCGCGCTCTTCGGCGTCGCGATGATCCTGATCGCCGCATTGAGCTGGGGCCTCGGCACTGCGCTGCTGCGCCGATGGCCAATGCCGATGTCTCCGGTCGCGCTGACCGGCTGGATGATCGTCCTGGGTTGGATCCCGATGGCGCTGCTCGCCCCGGTGTTCGACCCGACCCCGCTTCCAACGGAGCTCGCGCGCCTTTCGTGGCGCGGCTGGTCCGCACTCGCCTACAACATCCTGCCTGGCGGATTGCTCGCCAACTGGGCGTGGTTCACGCTGGCGCGCTCGCTGCCGGTCAGCCTGTCGTCGCTGCTGTCGCTGCCGATCCCGGTCGCCGGGGTATTCGCCGGCATGGCCTTCCTCGGCGAGCGCCCGGGGCCGAGTGAATGGGTCGCGCTCGTGTTCGTCGTCACCGCCCTCTTCGTCGTGATGTTCCACCGCGGCGCGGCGCCGCAGCCGGCGCGCTGATCAGCGCAACTCGGCGACGAGCGTCAGCACGCGCCCGCTCTCGAACCACGCGTCGGCGTTCGCCTTGCAGAGATCGGCCATCGCCTTGCGCGTCTCGCGCGTCGCGCTGCCGACGTGCGGCAGCAGCACGACGTTGTCCATCTCGAGGAGCGCCTGCGGGACGCGCGGCTCGTCGGTGTACACGTCGAGCCCCGCGGCCCTGATCGTTCGATCGCCGAGCGCGCGGACGAGCGCCTCCTCGTCGACGATCGATCCGCGCGCGATGTTGACAAGCGTGCCCTCCGGGCCGAGCGCCGCAAGCACTTTCGCATCGACCAGATGGCGCGTCGCCGGGCCGCCCGGACAGGCGACGACGAGCACGTCGGATTCGCGCGCTAGTTCGACGAGCTCGGGAACGTAGCGCCAGGCAACGTCACGCGGCTTGCGCCCGGTCCAGACGACGTTCATGCCGATTGCCTCGACGCGATGCGCGATCGCCGTACCGATCCGGCCGAGGCCGAGAATACCCGCCGTGCGCCCGGCAATGCGCGTCGTCAGCGACGGGCTCGCGGCGAGCCATCGCCCGTCTCGGACGAAACGATCGAGCCGAACCAGCTCGCGCACCGACATCAGGATGAGCGCGAGCCCGATGTCGGCGACATCGTCGGTCAGCACGTCGGGAGTGTGCGTGACGCGCAAGCCGCGGCGGCGGCAGTAGTCGACGGGCACACCGTCGTAGCCGACCCCGAACACCGAGATCAGCTCGAGCGCGGGCAGGCGATCGAGCAATGCCGGTGGCGTGACGGTCCAGCCACCCTGCACGACGGCGCGGATCCGCGCAGCCGCTTCGTCCGGTACGCCCCCGGCGTCGCCGCCGGCGTGGTCGTGGCAGCGGTAATCGGCGTGCAGCGCATCGCGAAGCGGCTGGGGCACCGATCCCGTGATCAGAATGTCGACGTCGTGCATCGCGTGCTCCCTTTGTGAGCGATCGAAGTGCCAGGCGCCCGCATCGCGCCGGTCGTCAGGCGCCGGGCGGCGCTCCGGCGCGCGGGTGCGGATGCGTGCGGAACCATTCGAGGAGGCCGGCGAGAAGGCCGGCGTCACCGCCCGTCGCCTCCACCGCGTGCAATCCGCGCTCACGCGCCCGCTCGGCGATACGCGGGTGACCGGCGAACACGGGTATGCGCGTGAGCAGATCGCGTCCCTCCGACGGCAGCGCAGCTACGAGGTTGTCGAGACCCTCGGCGGAAGTGATCGTCAACGCGTTCGCCGCACCGCCCCGTAGCGCCTCGACGAGCCCCTCGGTGCCTGCGGTTGGTGCGACGCGACGATAACAGGTGACGTGGTCGACCACTGCCCCGCGCGCGCGCAGCGCGTTGCCGAGGAACTCGCGCCCGCCCTCGCCACGAAACACGACGACGCGCCTGCCGTCGAGTTCGGCGAGCTCGGGCAATTGCAGCAGACCCTCGCTGTCGTGCGTCGTCGTCGGAACCTTCGCGCCGACGATGCCGACTCCGTCGAGCGCCTCGGCGGTTGCCGGCCCCGGAGCGAACGGAATCAGGTGTGCGGGCCAGTCACGCGGCGACGGCGCACCGTATTCGACGGCGTTGGCCGAGACGAACACGGCGATGTCGTACGATGCGAGCGTCGCGTGGGCGCGCGCGAGCGGCGCCGTGTCGAGCGGCGGAACGATGACGATTGCGGGCCAGATCAGCGGCGCCGCCCCGAGCGTCGCGATGCGCGTCGCGAACGCTGCCGACTGCCGCTGCGGCCGCGTGACGATCACGCCGACGCCCGCGAGCGGTCCCGACCGCGCCTGCGGAGGCGCGAGTGGGCTGAATTCGCTCATCGTTCAGTCGACCGATGCAAACCGCTGTGCCCCCTGCTGCCGGAAACGGTCGGCGAGCGTCTGCCCAAGCGCGTCGGCGGCGGCGGCGTCGTCGATCTCCCCTTCGATTTCCCCGCGCAGCACGTCGCGCCCGTCGCGGCTCGCAATGAGGCCGCGCAGCCACAGCCGCCCTTCCTCCCATTCCGCGTACGCGGCGAGCGGCGTGCGGCAGTTCCCGCCGAGTTCGCGCGAGAACGCGCGCTCGGCTGCGGTGGCGAGCGTCGCGGCAGAGTCGGCGAGCGGTGCGAGCGCTGCGCGGACGTCGTCGCGGTCGGCGCGGCATTCGAGGGCGAGCGCTCCCTGCCCCGGCGCCGGCAGGCTCGTGTCCGGATCGAGGAGTGCGCGGATGCGCAAGGCGAGGCCGAGGCGCTTCAGCCCCGCCGCAGCGAGCACGATTGCGTCGTACGCGCCGTCGTCGAGCTTGCGCAGCCGCGAGTGCACGTTGCCGCGCAGCGAAACGATCGACAGTCCGGGATGTCTCGCGCGAAGCTGCGCTTCGCGGCGCAGGCTCGACGTGCCGACCACCGCATCGGCGGGCAGCGCGTCGAGGCTATCGTAGCGCGTTGACACCAGCGCATCGCGCGGGTCATCGCGCGCGGTGATCGCAGCAAGCGCGAACCCGGGCGGAAGGTCCATCGGGACGTCTTTCAGCGAATGGACGGCGAGGTCGGCGCGCCCGTCGTCGAGCGCGGCCTCGAGCTCCTTCACGAACAGTCCCTTGCCGCCGATCGCGGCGAGCGGCCGATCGACGATGCGGTCGCCCTGCGTCGTGATGCCGACGAGCTCGATGCTGCTGCCGGGGTACTGGGCAGCAAGCCGCGCGCGGACGTGCTCGGCCTGCCACAGGGCAAGGGCGGACTCGCGCGTTGCGATGGCGAGCCGGCGCGGCGCGTTCGGTCCGGTCATGTCGCGCGAGTATATGATGAGGCCGTGCGCATCGTCATCACCGGCGCAAGGGGCTTCCTCGGCGCCCGGCTCGCGCGCGCGCTTGCGGCGCGGGGAACGCTCGTCGACGCCGAGGGGACGCCGCGGGCAATTCGCGAGATCGTCGCCGTCGACTCGATCCCGCTCGAATCGGCCCCAGCCGGTCGCGATCCGGCTGCCGTCGACGCCGGCTCGGGAAGCGCGACGGCCCGCCCAGCGATCACCTCCGTCGTCGGCGACCTCACCGACCCGGAGACGATCGGGCGAGCGCTCGACGGCGGCACCGATACGGTATTCCACCTCG
This sequence comes from Burkholderiales bacterium, assembly GCA_025981645.1. Taxonomy (GTDB): domain Bacteria; phylum Pseudomonadota; class Gammaproteobacteria; order Burkholderiales; family Casimicrobiaceae; genus VBCG01. The sequence goes on along the minus strand of JAICXH010000006.1, from coordinate 28,843 downwards.
CGGCCGTCGTCAGCGGCGCAGCCGAGGCCGACTTCGACCTCGGCATGCGGGTCAATGTCGATGCGACGCGGCGGCTGCTCGACGCCTGCCGAGCGATCGCGCGACCGCCGAAGTTCGTCTTCGCGAGTTCGCTCGCCGTGTTCGGCGGCACGCTACCCGACCCGGTTCCCGACGACGCCCTGCTGCATCCGCAAACATCGTACGGCGCGCAGAAGGCGATCGCCGAGCTCCTCGTCGACGACATGACGCGCAAAGGTTATCTCGACGGACGCAGCCTGCGGCTGCCGACGGTGACCGTCCGCCCCGGCAAGCCGAACCGCGCCGCGTCGTCGTTCGCGAGCGGCATTGTTCGCGAGCCCCTTTCCGGTACCGATGCCGAGTGCCCGGTGGCGCCGGGGACGCGCATGTGGGTGATCTCTCCGCGCGCGGTGATCGCCAACCTGATCGCCGGCCACGATGCCGACGGTGCGTCGTTCGGCGAGTCGCGCGCCGTCAATGTTCCGGGTCTCTGCGTCGGCGTCGGCGAGATGGTCGACGCGTTGCGCGAGGTCGCCGGCGAAGCGGTCGCTGCACGGGTCCGCTGGCAGCGCGATCCGGCGATCGACCGGATGGTGTCGACCTGGCCCGCGAATTTCACACCGGAGAAGGGACTCGCGCTCGGCATGCACGGCGACCGCGATTTCACGGCGATCGTGCGCGCGTACATCGACGATGACCTGCCACGAGGCTGACGGCCAAGCCCGTCAGGCGATGGAGTCGGCGCACTCGCGAGCTTCACCGGGCGTGCGCTCGACAGTGCGCAATGCCTCCTCGATCAGCTCAGCGTCGCCTGCGGCGAGCCTCGCCGCATCGGACAGAATGCGGCGGAAGTGCCGTCCGCCCTGGGCGCCATGGTAGAGCCCGAGCGCATGGCGGACGATCGCGCGAAGCGGCGTACCCCGTTGCGCTTCGCGCCGCGCATAGCCGGCAAGGCCACGCGCGACCGTGACGCGCGTCGGCGCGGGCGCCGCGTCGCCGAAAATCCGTCGATCGACCTCGGCGAGAAAGTACGGGTCGTGATAGGCGATCCGGCCGAGCATCACGCCGTCGACGATGCCGAGTTGCCCGTCGATCGCGTCCCAGCGCGTGAACCCGCCGTTGATCACGACCGTGAGCGCCGGAAAGTCTCGCTTGAGACGGGCGACGACTTCGTAGCGAAGCGGAGGAATCTCGCGGTTCTCCTTCGGCGAAAGCCCCTTCAGAACGGCGTTGCGCGCGTGGACGACGAACACCGCGCAGCCCGCGTCGGCGACGGTCCCGACGAAATCACGGACGAACGCATAATTCTCTTCGTGATCGAGCCCGATCCGATGCTTGACGGTCACCGGCACGCTGACTGCATCGCGCATCGCCTTCACGCACGCGGCGACGAGGGCCGGATCGGCCATCAGGCAGGCGCCGAAGCTCCCGGTCTGCACGCGCTCCGACGGGCAGCCGCAGTTCAGGTTGATTTCGTCATAGCCCCAGCGCTCGCCGAGACGCGCGGCGCGGGCGAGCTCGGCCGGATCGCTGCCGCCGAGCTGCAGCGCGACCGGGTGCTCGGCCGGATCGAAGTCGAGGTGGCGTGCCACGTCGCCGTGGGTAAGCGCCGGCGCGGTGATCATCTCGGTGTAGAGGCGCACGCGCTTCGACACCAGCCGCAGGAAATAGCGGCAGTGCCGGTCGGTCCAGTCCATCATCGGCGCGACGGACAGACGGTGTGCCGCATCGGTGGCGGTGGGGCGCGCTTCGTTCATAATAGGGTCTGGCGCGGTGATTCTAGCCGCCCCCCGGCGGGAACGCAGGATCGACTGTCCGCATCCAATGCGCAGGACGCAGGATGACGACCGGAAAATCGCCGCAATGACCCCCGTCACCGCTCAGGCCACCGGCCGCGGAGCCGCGGACAGCAAGCTCGCTGACAGCGAACTCGCCAACGCGGCCGCACGCGGCAGTTCGGCCGCATTCGAGGCGGTGATGCGCCGCTACAACCGGCGCCTCTTCCGGACGGCACGTGCGATCCTCAGGGACGATGCGGCAGCCGAGGACGCGCTGCAGGAGGCCTGGGTCGCCGCATGGCGCAACCTCGCCCGCTTCCGCGGCGAGGCAGGACTTTCGACCTGGCTCACGCGCATCGTCGTCAACCAGGCGCTGCAGACCCTGCGCCGGACGCGGCCCGATCGCGTCGTCGTCGCTCTCGACGGCCACGACGACGAGCCCTCCGCGCTCGAGTCGATTGCCGACCCCGCGCCGCGAACCATGCCGGAGAAGGCGATGGAGCAAGCGGAAATTCGCCAGTTGATCGAGCGCAAGATCGACGAGCTGCCGGAAGCCTTCCGCGCCGTCTTCATGCTGCGGGAGGTCGAGGAGCTCTCGGTCGAGGAAACCGCGGCGTGCCTCGACATTCCCGAGGCGACCGTGCGCACGCGGCTGTTCCGCGCCCGCGCGCGTCTACGCGAGTCGATCTCGCGCGAACTCGACGTCGCCGTGCACGAGGCGTTCGGCTTCGCCGGCGCACGCTGCGACCGGATCGTGCGTCACGTACTCGATCGCATCGTCGTCGAAGCTCCGGCGCCGCCGTGACGGTGACCATTCACCGCCGCCAGTCCCGCGCACGACCCGCCCACATCGCTTTTCTGCATCCAAGGCGAGGCCGCGTCCGTATTCATCAGGTGTCGTCCCGCACGATCCCGTGCCGCAGGCACCCAATCCACCAGGAGTCCACATGAAACCGCTCCAGCTTGCCGCAATTGCCGTCCTTGCCGCCACCTCACTCGCCGTACAGGCGCAGGGCGCGGGCCCCACCGACCCGCAGATCGCCGCCATCGTCGTCACCGCCAATCAGGTCGACATCGACGCCGGCAAGCTCGCCGAAGCGCGCTCGCACAACAAGGATGTGCGCGAGTTCGGCAAGATGATGGTCACCGACCACACCGGGGTCAACAAGGCTGCCGTCGCGCTCGTGACGAAGCTTCATGTCAAGCCTGAGGACAATCCGACCGCCGAGAGCCTGAAGAAGGGCGGTGAAGAGAACATCGCACACCTGAAGACACTCAAAGGGCACGCGTTCGACACCGCGTACATCGACCACGAGGTCACGTATCACGAGGCCGTCATCGACGCGATCGACAAAACGCTGATCCCGAGCGCGCAGAACGCCGAGCTGAAGGCACTGCTGGTGAAGGTGCGCCCCGCGTTCGTCGCCCACCTCGATCGCGCGAAGGAGCTGCAGGCGAAGCTCGGAAAGATGTGATGCATGCCGTCGACATGCGCCGTCGCCGCTTCGCCGCGGCGGCGGCAGCAACGATTGCGGCGATCGCCGGCGCCACGGGCGCGCGGCGGTCGCTCGCCGCGCCTAAGGATTATACCGTCGTGATCGACGGCTTCGCATTCAAGCCCGCCGAGCTTTCCGTCGCGCGCGGCGACACCGTGGTGTGGCGCAATGACGACCCGGTCCCGCACACGGCGACCGCGAAGGGTGTGTTCGATTCGGGCTCGATCGCCGCGGGAGCGTCGTGGAAATACGTCGCGAAGAAGCCGGGGCGCTACCCCTACGTTTGCACGTTCCACCCGATCATGAAGGGCACCCTCGTCGTGCGCTGACTGCATGGCTGCCTGGTGGCTGTCGCCCCGTGCCCTCGCATCGGCCGATCGCGACCGTGCGGCCGCAGCCGGTCGTCACAGTCGATGCGCAAGATCGGAGACCGCGAGGCTCTTCCACGCGTGCCCATCCGGCGCGAGCAGCAGAACCTTGAAGAGCTCGCCCATCTCGGCGGGCGAGACGAGCTTCTGCACGGCGGCGGCTTCGCGCAGATAAGCGAGCGAATCGGGTACGCCGATCGCAGCGAGGCGATCGAGGATGCCGCAGCCCAGCAGAAATGCAGCCTGCGTCGCGAAGCCGGCGACGACAACGCCCGCCGCCTCGGCAGCTTCGGCGAGGGCGGTGAAGTCGACGTGTGCGGTGAGGTCCGAGAGCCCCGGCCACAGGAACGGATCGGCGTGAACGCGGTGCCGGTAATGCCCGACCAGCGTTCCTTCGCTGCGCTGGGGATGGTAGTACTCGGCGCGCGGAAACCCGTAGTCGACGATGAAGATCGCGCCGCGGCGAAGTCTGCGCGCGAGGGTCGCGACGAGCGCCTCGGCGGCCAGGTTGATCTCGCTCGCGTAGTCGCCTTCGGCGGGAAAGCGCGCGCGCGCGATGGCCAGCATCCGCCGGTCGTCGAGCGGACGCTCGGCCCAGGCGAGCCCGGCGCCGTCCCAGGTGACTCCGCGCTCGTGCCACGCGCCGTCCCGTCGCGCGATCACCCGCGGCGGCAGGGCGTCGAGCACCTCGTTCAGCAGCACGACTCCTTCGATCTCGGGCGGCAGCGTTTCGAACCAGCGCACTTCGGCAGCATCGCGCAACGCACCGCCCGCGAGCGTGTGCTCCTGACGTTCGCGCAGCGACGGGCTCGGCTCGAGAATCGAATAACGCAGCGGCGAGCGCGAAAGCGCGGCGAGCATCGCCTGCGCGAGGGCGCCGCTTCCAGCTCCCAACTCGACGATGTCGCGGCAGCCGGTCGCGTCGAGGATCGCATCGACCTGCCGGGCGAGCGCCGCCCCGTAGAGCGGCGTCAGCTCGGGGGCGGTGACGAAGTCGCCGTCTGCACCGAGCTTTCGCGCGCCGGCGACGTAATAGCCGAGGCCCGGCGCGTAGAGCACTGTCTGCATGTAGCGTTCGAAATCGATGAACCCGCCGCCCGCGGCGATTTCGGCGCGGACGCGTGCGACGACGCGCTCGCTGTGCGCGCGCGCGTTCGAATCGGGAAGCGGAAGGTCGTTCGTCATCGCGGGCAGCGCGCGGGGCCGGTCGTCGAGCTGGCAAACCGACTGTGCTAGATTGGCAAGCAGTCTAGTCGAGCGGCAGGAAGACCGGCATGCAGGACAAGGTCGTGCTGATCACCGGCGGGGCCAAGCGCGTCGGAGCCGCCATCTGCCGCCGGCTGCACCGCGCGGGGGCGTCGCTGATGCTGCACTATCGCAGCTCCGCAGGCGAAGCGAGGCTCCTGCAGGTCGAGCTCAACCATCTTCGCCCCAACTCGGTCGCGCTGATCCAGGCCGACCTCCTCGACGTCGGCAAGCTGCCGTCGCTGATCGAGCAGACCGTGCAGACCTACGGGCGTCTCGACGGTCTCGTCAACAATGCGTCGGCGTTCTACCCGACGGCGATGGGCGAGATCACTTCTGCAGACTGGAGCGACCTCATCGGCACCAATCTCGCCGCGCCGCTCTTCCTCGCGCAGGCAGCGGCGCCGGCGCTGCGCAAGACGCAGGGTGCGATCGTCAACATCACCGACATTCACGCCGAGCGGCCGCTGAAGACCTATGTCGTCTACTCGACCGCGAAGGCCGGACTCGCGGGCCTCACCCGCTCGCTCGCGCGCGAACTCGCCCCCGACGTGCGCGTCAATGCCGTCGCTCCGGGGCCGATCATGTGGCCCGAACGCGAGGTGTTCGACGACCTTGCGCGCCAGCGCATCATCTCGCATACGCCGCTGCGCCGCGAAGGCAGCCCCGACGACATCGCGAAGGCCGTGCACTTCCTCCTCGCCGACGCGCCATACGTCACCGGTGAAACGATCAACGTCGACGGCGGCCGCCACATCGCGATCTGAATCCTCTCCGCTATGCGGATAGACCGGTTCGATCGGTCACTTCGCCGTCCTCGACGACGAGCGCGCGACCGGCCGCCCTCGACCGCGTAGCTCGTGACGCCGTCACCGTGGGTGACGAGGTCGCCGTGCACCTCCAGCCTGTCGACTACGCCGCCGGGCTTGACGCTGAATGCTTCCGCCGGCAGTTGCATGTTGACCCCCTTGACGAGGGTGTTTCCGACCGATCCGTGCGTGGTGACGCCCTCGTCGATGACGATGGTGCCGACGGGTTTGCTGACCTGGATGCCGATGGAGCCGTCGCCGAAAGTCTCGATCGACTTGAAGCGGATGTTCTTCACCGTGCCATCGTACTGGTTGAACCCGCGCGCGCCCAGCCCGTGCGTCACGATCTCGCGCTCGGCGACGAAGCGGTCGACGACGCCGAAGTTGACGAAGCCGATGCCGCTGGGCCCGTACGAAACCACCGGGGCGTGCGCAATCCAGTGGTCCACCGCGCCCCAGGTATCGAGCACCATGTCGTTGACACCGTAGGTCACGACTTCGCCGAAGTGCTCGACGTGTTTCGCGTTCACGCCATAGACGATGAACACGCCGCCGGTGATCATGTCGGCGGTGCCGTAGGGGAGCATGCCGCACGAGTGGACCGCGCCCGTGGTGAGCTTGTCGAGTAGCACCGAGCCACCCTGGTCGCCGAATCCGCTGACGAAGATTCCCGACCCCATTACCGGTGCGCCCCTCGCTCCGACCGAGACATCGGTCAGCGACGCCCGGATCGTCGATCGCGATTCGCCGCTGAAGTTGTAGACGGTGAGGTCCTCGAGCGCGATCTTTCCCATGTCCGCCATCCCCGTCTGGGTGTAGATCGCGCGAGACGAAGGTGTCGCGATGACGGTGAGCCGCGCGACGCGATTGTCGGCGGTCAGCCCGATCCCGTCACCGTTTCCGAAGACGAGGAAGCTCTCCTCCCGGTCCTTTCCCGTCAGAGCGAAGCCCGGGGGCAGGACGATCGGGAACGGGCATGCGACCGACGTCTGGATCTCGAGCGTGCGCGGATTCCCGTCGGCCAGCGCGGTGACGAGGTCCGAAAGGGAAGCGACGGGTACGACAGCCTGGCTCATGCCGTGCTCCTCGGCGAATGGCTTCGCGGTACCGTCGCCACGCGCTGGGCGAGCGCTTCGAGGTACGGATCGATGACGCCGTGCGTCACCAGCGCGACGCGTGTGCGTTCGAGGTAGTCGGCCGACGAGCCGAACGCGCCGGCGGCTGCCGCAATGATGCGCGCCTGCTCGTCGAGCGCGAGCTTGCCCGCGTACTGGCGATGGCTGCGCCGCACGACGAAGCCGATCGCGACGACCGGACGCCCGTCGCAGTCGAGGCGGAGCCAGCGTGGCGAGTACGCGCCGGTGACCATCTCGCGCCGCCACAGTAGGTGCAGCTCATCGAGCGCGAGCGGCGCGGGCAGCCGGTAGACGACGCCGCGACAACCGCCGCCGCGATCGAGGCCGAGCACGAGCCCCGGCGCGTCGGGGCGCCCGCGCGACGCGAGCGACCAGACGCAGAAGCGCCGGTGCAGGCCGTGCAGCAGCGCAGGTCGCGCCTCGGCGAACGGGAACAGCGGGTTCCACAGGAGCGACCCGTACGCGAACACCCACCAGCCGGCGTCCTTCGGCTTCGCCGCGAGGGTTGCGGCGAGCGACACCGACAACTGCTCGTCGGTCAGCGTCGCGCCGTCGGCGAGCGCCTCGACGTAGACGGCACGCATTCGATTCTGCTCGAGATCGCGGCGCGAGAGGGTCATCCGGTTCCGTCGTCGGTCGGGGCTTTCGCGAGCTCCATTCGTGCGCGGCGGCGCAGCGCGCCTTGCGACTTGCCGTGCGCGCCTCCCTTGCCGAGGAGCGGCGAGCGCGCGACCGGATTGCGGCGCTTCGGAAGCGTCACGGTGACGATCTCCCGCCCGGCCGCGCGCGGCGGTGACGATCCGCGGCGGTGCTGCCGGCGCGCACGTTTCACGACAGGAACATCTGCTGCAGATCGTTCAGGAACCGCCGGCCAAGGGGAGTCGGCTTCAGCAGCCCCGTGCCGGGCTCCATCAGTCCGCGGTCGACGGCGGCACCGATCGTCTGTGCGACGCGCCCGAGCGGCAGTCCGGTGCGCTCGGCGAAAATCGCGGCGGGCACGCCGTCGGCGAGGCGTAGGGCGTTCAGCATGAACTCGAACGGCAGCGCCGATCGCTCGACCGCGACGTCCTCCTGCAGGGGCGTACCCGCCGAAATCTGTTCGAGATAGCACCGCGGCTGCTTCCAGCGAAGCTGCCGGCGCACTTCGCCGGGAAACGAGAGCTTCGAATGCGCGCCGGCACCGATGCCGAGATAATCGCCGAAGCGCCAGTAGTTGAGATTGTGCTGGCAGGCGTAGCCGGGCTTCGCGTGCGCCGAGGTCTCGTAATGACGGTAGCCGGCATCGGATAGCGTTGCGACGATCGCCTCCTCGATGTCAGTCGCGATGTCGTCGTCGGGGAGCGGCGGCGGTCGATGGTGAAAGAGCGTGTTCGGCTCGATCGTCAGATGATAGAACGACAGGTGCGGCGGCGCGAACGACAGTGCCGCGCGGACATCGCGCAGCGCTCCCTCGGGCATCTGGCCGGGCAGCGCGAACATCAGGTCCAGGTTGACGTTGCCGAAGATCATCATCGCCGCTTCCGCGGCACGCGATGCTTCCGCTGCACCGTGCACGCGGCCGAGCGCGACGAGATTCGCATCATCGAAGCTCTGCACGCCGAGCGAGAGGCGATTGACCCCGGCGGCATAGTAACCGGCGAAACGTTCGCGCTCGAACGTTCCCGGATTCGCTTCGAGCGTCACTTCGGCCCCCGGAACGACCGGCAGGCGCGCGCGCACCGCCGCGAGCAGGCGGTCGATCGCCGCCGGCGAGAAGAGGCTCGGCGTGCCGCCGCCGACGAAAATCGATTCGACGCGCCGGCCCCAGACGGCAGGGAGCGCCGTCTCGAGATCGGCGATCAGCGCGTCGACATAGGCCTCCTCAGGAACGCCGTCTCGCGAATCGCCGGGGATCGCATGCGAGTTGAAGTCGCAGTAGGGGCACTTCTTCAGACACCACGGGATGTGCACGTACAGCGACAGCGGCGGCAGCGCGCGAAAGTGCGGGTCGGCGATGGCCGCGGTCGGAACCACCTTGATGACGGCGCCGCGCGCCGACGCGTGGCCGTTCATCGTCGGCTCAGCGCGCACGCAGCGTGTCCGCGTCGCGGACCGCTCCGGCGACGCCGGCGGCTCGATGCCCCCACTCGCGCTGCAGCCGCACGATCAGCGCTCGCATCGCCTTGCCGCGATGCGAGAGCTCGTTCTTGCGCTCGAGCGGAAGCTCGGCTCCGGTGAGCCCCGTTTCCGGGTCCTCGAAGTGCGGGTCGTAGCCGAATCCGCGCGCACCGCGGGGAACGTCGACGATGCGCCCGTGCCATGTACCTTCGGCGATGATCGGCTCCGGGTCGGCAGCATGCCGCAGGAGGACAAGCACGCAGCAGTAATGCGCGCGGCGGTCCGCGCAGCCGGCGAGTGCGGCGATCAGCGCCGCGTTGTTGCGCAGGTCGGCGTCGCATCCGTGATCGTCCGCGCCACCGGTGCGATCGTCGGCGACAATGCATCGATCGTTTGCAGCGATGCCACGATCCGCCGCGAAGCGCGCGCTGCGCACGCCCGGTGCGCCGCCCAGTGCTTCGACGCAGATGCCCGAATCGTCGGCGAGCGCCGGAAGGCCGGTGGCGGCGCACGCGTGGCGCGCCTTGGCGAGCGCGTTCTCGACGAAGGTCGCGTGCGGTTCGGCGGCAGCGGCGACACCGAGTTCCGCCTGCGCGATCACGTCGAGGCCAAGCGGGGTGAGCAGGCGCCGGAATTCGACGAGCTTGCCGGGATTGCCCGATGCGAGAACGAGCTTCACGGCGCGGCGCAGCCTACGCGAGCGATGCGCGCTGTGCTTCGTGCAGCCGCGCGATGCCACGCCGCGCGAGCTCGAGCAAGAGACCGAGTTCCGCCTGCGAGAACGGCACGCCTTCGGCGGTCCCCTGCACCTCGACGAAGCCGCCGTCACCCGTCATGACGACGTTCATGTCGGTGTCGCAGCCCGAATCCTCGGCGTAATCGAGATCGAGCGCGGGAACTCCGCCAACGAGCCCGACCGAAACGGCAGCTACCTGGTCACGGATCGGCTCACCGGTGACAAGGCCGCGCGCGCGGCACCACGCGACGGCGTCCTTCAGCGCGACCCAGGCCCCGGTGATCGATGCGCAGCGAGTGCCGCCGTCGGCCTGCAACACGTCGCAGTCGATGCGGATCGTCCGCTCGCCGAGCGCGGCAAGGTCGGCGACGGCGCGAAGCGACCGCCCGATCAGCCGCTGGATCTCCTGCGTCCTCCCCGACTGACGGCCCTCCGCGGCCTCGCGCCGCGTCCGCGTCATCGTCGCGCGCGGCAGCATCCCGTACTCGGCGGTGATCCAGCCGCGCCCCTTGCCTTTGAGGAACGACGGCACGCCTTCTTCGACGCTCGCCGTACAGACGACGTGCGTATCACCCGCCTCGATCAGCACCGATCCTTCGGCGTGTTTCGTGTACGCGCGCGTGATTGCGAGCGGACGCAGCGCGTCCGCCGCACGGCCCTGCGAGCGCCCGCTCATCGCGACGACTCCATCATCGTGACGATTGTACGCGGCCACCTTCGCCGACCACCGCGCGGTCGATCGCGAACGGCCGCGCTCGCCAGCCGGTCCACGCGGTGAACGATGTCGTGTCAGCTTCGAGTGAGTTGGTCAGCCGCGCGACCGCCCCCGCGCGGTTCGTCGCGGTGCCGATGAGTCTCAGCAGCGCGACGGGGCACGGAAGGAGCCGCGCACCGACGTCGAGCGCCCCGGCGATCGCGCGCACGAGTTGCGGCGTCGACACCGAGTCGGCATCGGCGACGAGGTGCCGTTGCGGCGCGGCCGCCGGCGCGTCGAGCGCAGCGTCGAGCGCTTCCAGCAGATTCGATAGCGACAGCAGCGATCGCCGGTTGTCGATGCTCGCGAGCGGCAGCCAGCGACCCCGCGCGACCGCCTCGACGAGGCGACGAAAGTTGCCTTTCGCACCGCGCCCGTACACCATCGGGAGCCGCAGGATGACGGGCTGCATCGATGTTCCGGCGGCAGCGCCGATGAGGGCAGCTTCGGCAGCCACCTTGCTCCGCGCATACGCGTCCTCGGGTGCCGGACGATCATCGCTTCGAAACGGACGTCCGCGCACCGTCGACTCGCCGTGGACCTTGATCGAGCTCGCGAAGACAAAACGCTCGGCGCCGGCCTGCACCGCCGCGCGAGCGAGCCGCGTGGTCGTCTCGACGTTGGGGCCGCGCATCACGGAATCCGGCGACGACCGATCCGCACCGTCGCGGTCCGGTCGGTCAACGACGTGCGCGCGGCCCGCGAGATGCACGACCGCACGCGCTCCCGCGAGCGCCGCGACGAGCGCGTCGTGCGTCGCGGTTTCCAGGTCGATCGTGGCGGTTACTCCCGGCGAACCGATTGATCCATTCGCCAGCGCATCCGTCGCCTGCGGTGCGCCGGCTGCGTGGACCCACCTTCGCAGCGGCCGTCCGGCCGCCCGCGCATGCGCGCACCATGCGCCGCCGATGAAGCCATCCGCTCCGGTGACGATGACGGTCACCGCCACCTCCATCCGTGCTTGCGGTAGAAGCGCCACCCGCTCGCGAGGTAGTGGCAGAGGTGGATGAGGCCCTTGCGTGCGGCGCGGCCGCCGTGGTGGACGATGCGCACCTGCGGAACCCACGCATTCTTCATCACCTTGCCCAGCCGAAGGCTCCAGTCGAAGTCCTCGAAATAGAGAAAGAAGCGCGGATCGAACCCCCCGGTCCGATCGATCGCCTCGCGCCGCACCAGCATGAACGCGCCCGACATCAGCGGAACGCCGATGACATCGCGCGGCGGACTTGCGTCGACGACGTCGCGCATTTCGTAGTGCGCGAGGCGCCGGGCGAACATCCGGCGCAGCCCGCGCGGCGCGTAGCCGCGCAGCACGAGATCGACGATCGCCGGATAGCGCTTGCACAGATACTGCGTGCGTCCGCTCGCGTCCGTGACCGACGGAGCGAGTGCGCCCGCCTCGGGATGCGCGTCGAGCCAGCGGACCGCGACCGCAAGTGCGTCGGGCGCGAGCTCGGCGTCGGGATTCAACACGAGGTGGAAGTTCGCACCGGTTCCGTGCAGCACGAGGTTGTGCGCGGCCCCGAATCCGAGGTTGGTATGCCCGTGGACGCAGGCGACGTGCACCCGCGTTCCGGCGAAGCGTGCGCGCCCGAGCGCGCTCACCGCGGCGGCGATGTCGGCGTCTTCGCTGTTGTCGACGAGCGCGACGTGGACGGTCCCGAGGACGTTCTCCTCCTGGGCCGCGCGGATCGCGCCCGCGAGGCGTTCGAGCGTGCGCTCGAGAAGCGCCCGATCCGGACGCCAGGTGACGACGCTGACCTGGAGCGATGCCGGGAGCGGCACGTCACTCCGCGCGCACCGTCGTCGGGGTGACCTTGGCGAGCGCCTTCTTCGGATCGATCAGGTTGCGCCGGCCGTCGGGCGTGGTCTCGGCGGTGTCGCGGATGATCGCGATGATCTGCGTTGGCGTGAGCCCGGAGTCGACGGCGAGCATCTTGGCGGCGAGATTCACCACCTGCGGCGACGCCATCGACGTGCCCGATTCGGCGAGCTTCTCGCCGCCCGGAATCACGCTCTCGACCTGGTAGCCGTTGGCGTCGACGACGACCGTCGGGCCGTAGCTCGTGAACGACGCCTCGTCGCCAGCCTGGTCGACAGCGCCGACGGTGATGAGGTTGGGCAAGGCGATGTCGGCCGGGATGTCCTCGGCGAACGACGCGTTCTGATTGCTGTTGCCGGCCGCGGCGACGAACAGGATTCCCGGGGCGCTCCCGAACGCTCGCGTCAGTGCGCTCTTCTGGATGTCGAAGAGCTCACGCGCGATCTTCTTGCGCTCGGCGGGGTCCTTACCGATGTTGCACATCTCGAGCGCCTCCTCGACGCCCTTGACGCTCCCGCCCCAGCTCATGTTGACGACGCGCACATCGTGGTGCTTGAAAAAGTCGACGTAGGCCATCGCGTTCTTCGCGTCCTTCAACGCGAGCTCCCGGCTCGGGCACGGATCGGGCAAGAGATGCCAGTCGAACTCGATTCGGCCGACGACGATGCGTGCGTAGGGATTGCCGGCCGTCGCGATGCCCGCCACATGGGTGCCGTGCATCCAGTTCCCGGCGAGCCCGAGGTTCTCGACGGCGCTCTTGTACTCGTCGGGCTTGAGCGTCGACAGGTATTGCTTCACTGCAGTCGCTTCGGGGCTGTCGATGTTCGATTGCAGGTCGGAAAATCCCTTGAGCCGCGCCTTCAACTGCGGAATGCGGTCGCGCAGGCTGGCGGGAATCGGTTGCAGATCACCCGTCGCCGGTTCGGAGTAGCGGTCGAACGCGATCACCGCGGGTCTACCCGACGCGTTGTCGACGACGCGCCCGGGGAAGAGTGCCAGGTCGACTCCGCTGTCCCATATCGCGATGTTCACCGGATGGTAGGGTTTGCCAGGAGCGAGCGTCACGTCGCGGGCGGTCCAGATGTCGGGCTTTACGACGCGGTGCGCGGTGAGGTAGCGCTCGAGGCTGCGCGCGCCGACGTCCTTCAGCGGAAGGAGGGCGACCAGCCGGTAGCGGGCGCCAATCAGCGCCGGTGCGAGATCGGAGCTCAGCGTTCCGCCGGATTTGTCGACCGTCGGCTGGATCACGTTCGTCACGTAGCCGAGGATCAGCGCCTCGCTGGTGAGCTCGAGGCCGGCCTTCAGCTCCCTCACTTCGTTCTGCACGACGTTGTAGGGGAGTCCGGCGAGTTCGGCGTCGAAGAGTCGCCCGACTTCGTCGCGTCCGGCCTGCGACGTCGCACTGCCGGTCTTCACGTCCGCCCCGATCAGCGCCCGCATGACGAGACCCGACATCAGCTTCGCGGCCGGCTTGTCCTGCAGCGCCTTGATGCGCGCGAGCCGGGCCAGCGCGTCGTCGCGCCGCCCTTCGAGATAGTCGATCAACGCGAGCTCGCCTTCGAGCTGACGCAGCGTCGCGTGGTCGTCGATCTCGTAGTCGGCGAGCACCGATTCAACGTCGCGGCGAACGGCAGCGGCGAACGGGGCGAACTTCGCCGGATCGCGAACGACGTCCTCGGCCTTGCCATCGATACGGTAGGTGAAGCGCGGAAGGTCAGCGGCCTTCGCGATGCGAGGCTTGGCGTCGGCGAGGCCAGGGGCCAGGCCGAGGACCAGCGCGAGGAGCGGAACGAGGAAACGGGTCGGCACCTGCGAAACCTCCTGACGAAGCGCCTGCGCGGTGGATGGCGCGCGAACGGGAAGCGGATTGTATCCGGACGCCCGATCCTGCGATCGGCGCGACCGTCGGTCACGCAGAAGCACCGTTCTGCGACACGGAAACGCTGTTCTGCGACATCGGGCGCCGACCCGCCGCGACGCGCGTGATCCCCGCGAGGTCGCGCGCTGCGGCAAATTCGGTGAAGCGCGCGCGAGCGAACAACGCGCGTACCGCGCGAGCCTGGTCGTACCCGTGCTCGACGACGAGCCACCCGCCGGGCATAAGGCATGCGCCCGCACCGGCGACGATGGCGCGCAGCGCATCGAGCCCATCGGGTCCGGCGGCGAGCGCGCGACGCGGCTCGAAGCGCAGATCGCCCTGCACGAGATGCGGATCGCCTTCCGCGACGTAGGGCGGATTGCAGGCGATGAGATCGAACATTCGCGACGCTGCCGCCGCGGGCTTCGCGCGAAGCGCCTCATACCAGTTGCCGCCCGCGAACGCGACGTTCGCGAGGTCGAGGCGCCGCGCGTTGCGGCGCGCGACGGCGAGCGCGCCTCGCGAGCGATCGGTCGCGAGCACGCGGGCGAGCGGGCGCTCGTGCGCGACCGCGAGCGCGATCGCGCCCGATCCGGTACCGAGGTCGAGCACCTGCGTCGCGCGATCGATCGGCAGCTTCGCGAGCGCGACTTCGACCAGCGTCTCGGTCTCGGGACGGGGAATCAGGACGGCGGGATCGACGCCCAGCACGAGGCCGCGAAACTCGCGCCGGCCGGTGAGGTAGGCGACCGGCTCGCCTCTGCGGCGTCGCGCGACGAGAATGGCGAACTCGGCTTCGAGCGGTGCGGGCAGCGGGTCGGCGGCGTGGGCGATCAGCCACGCGCGATTGCGGCCGAGCACGCGGGCGAGCAGCACCTCGGCGTCGATGCGGTCGAGGCCGCAGGCGGCGAGCGCCGACGCCACGCAATCGGCGCTAGCGCGCAGCATCGCCCTCCCAGCACGGCCGCCATCCGGCGTTGCGCACCACCTCGAACACGCGCACCGGGCGCGCGTAGTAGTGGCCCCAGCCGATGTCGGCAAGCCCGGCCTTGGCGAGCACGCGCTGCGACGCGATATTGTCAGGGTGCGTGACGCCGACGATCCGGTAGAGGCCGAGCTCCTCGAAGCCATACTCGACGAGCGAGCGCGCGCCCTCGGTCGCATAGCCGCGTCCCCACGCCCCGTGACGCAGCCGGTAGCCGACCTCGACGACGCTGGTGCGCGGAATGTACTTGAGCGCGAACCAGCCGACGAAGTCGCCGTTGTCGCGACGCGCCGCCCGCCAGGTCCCGAGGCCGGGGTAGAGACCGTACGCCCGCGGAACGCGTCGCATGACGGCGTCGATTTCCGCGCGCGTCGCCGGGCGGCCGTGGCCGACGTAGCGCATCACGCGCGGATCCGAGTCGAGCTCGTGCAACTCGTTGGCGTGCTGCTCGCCGATCTCGGAAAGGGCGAGGCGGCGCGTCGCGCGCCACGGTCGCTTCATCGCCGGCTCCGCATCACGCCTCGCCCCCGAGTGCGGCGAGCTGCTCGGCCTGGAATTGCTGCGCGAGCGCATCGATCAGTTCGTCGAGGTCGCCGTCCATGATCGCGTCGATCCGGTACAGCGTGAGATTGATCCGATGGTCCGTGACGCGGCCCTGCGGGAAGTTGTAGGTACGGATGCGCTCGCTGCGATCGCCCGATCCGATCAGGCTCTTGCGGTGGGCCGCTTCCTTCTGCTCGCGCTCGCGCCGTTCGCGATCGACTAGCCGCGATGCGAGCACCGCCATCGCCTGCGCGCGGTTGCGGTGCTGCGAGCGATCATCCTGGCACTCGACGACGATGCCGCTCGGCAGATGCGTGATGCGCACCGCCGAATCGGTCTTGTTGATGTGCTGCCCCCCGGCTCCCGACGCCCGGAAGGTGTCGATGCGAAGCTCGGCGGGGTTGATCGTGACGTCGGCCATCGGGTCGGCTTCGGGGAGCACGGCGACCGTGCACGCCGACGTGTGGATGCGCCCCTGCGCCTCGGTTTGCGGCACGCGCTGGACGCGGTGACCGCCGGACTCGAACTTGAGCCGCGCGTAGACGCGGTCGCCGCTGACATGGGCGATGATCTCGCGATAGCCGCCGAGATCCGAGCTCGACTCCGACACGACGTCGAACCGCCAGCGCCGGCGCTCCGCGTAGCGTGCGTACATCCGGAAGAGGTCGGCGGCGAACAGCGCCGATTCGTCGCCTCCGGTGCCGGCGCGGATTTCGAGGTAGACGTTGCGCGCGTCGTCGGGATCCCTCGGCAACAGCATCGTCTGCAGATCGGCCTCGATCGCTTCGAGGCGCTGCGCGGCCTCGTCACGCTCCTCGGCGGCGTAGGCGCGCATCGCCGGGTCCCCGGCGAGCTCGTCGGCCGCGGCGCGATCGGCTTCCGCGCGACGGTACGCATCGTAGCGCGTGGCCACCGGATTGATCTCGGCGCGCTCCTTCGCCCACGCGCGGAAGCGTTCGAGGTCGCGCGTCGCGTCTTCGGACGCGAGCAGCGCGTCGAGCTCGGCGAGGCGGGCGCCGATCTGGTCGAGACGAACGCGTAGCGAAGTCTTCATCGAGGAGCGGCCCGGCTTTCGCGGCGCCACGCGCCGCACCCGCCGGCTGCCGGGTCACATGCAAGCGGGCGGAGCGACTCCGCCTCCTTGCGCGCGGGGGAACTAGGCTTCGTCGTCGCCGGCCGATCCCGGCAGGCCGTAGACGCGCTCGAACAGCGCAGTCATCTGGGCGCGCTCGGTGTCGCCGGCCGCGTTCAGCGCCGCGAGCGGCGCGTGCAGCAGCTTGCTCGAAAGCCCTCGCGCGAGCGCCTCCAGCACCGCTTCGGGCTCCGCTCCTGCGGCGAGGTGCCTGCGCGCGCGATCGACTTCGGCACGACGCAACGCGTCGTGATGCCGCGACAGCGCGGCGATCGTCGGAACCACCGAGCGCCCCTGCAGCCACTGGATGAAGTGCGCGGCCTGTGCGGCAATCATCTCTTCGGCCTGGGCAACGGCTTCGCGACGGATCTGCTGGTTGCCCTGCACGATCTCGGAGAGGTCATCGATGCTGAACAGGAACACATCGTCGAGCCCGGCGGCCTCGGCCTCGACGTCGCGCGGAACGCCGAGATCGACGATCGCGACCGGGGCGTGACGCCGCATGTGCACGACGCGCTCGAGCGTGCCCTTGCCGATGATCGGCAGCGTGCTCGCCGTGCAGGTAACGATGATGTCGAACTGCGCGAGCCGGCTCGCGAGCTCGGCCAACGTGATCGCGTCGGCGCCGAAACGCTGGGCGAGCTTCTGGCCGCGCTCGAGCGTGCGGTTCGCGACGGTGATCGACTGCGGGCGCCGTGCGGCGAAGTGCGTGGCGGCGAGCTCGATCATTTCGCCGGCGCCGACGAGCAGCAGCCGCTGGTCGGCGAGTGACGGGAAAATGCGCTCGGTGAGCTTGACCGCTGCGGCGGCCATCGAGATCGACGCGCTGCCGATGTCGGTCTGCGTGCGCACATTCTTGGCGACCGCGAAGCTGCGCTGGAACAGCCGGTTGAGGATGAGACCGAGCGAGCCCGCCGCCTCGGCCGAGCGAACCGCCTGCTTCATCTGGCCGAGAATCTGCGGCTCGCCGAGCACCATCGAATCGAGGCCGCTCGCGACGCGGAACGCGTGGGTTACCGCGCGATCATCGGGCAGCGTGTACGTGTAGGGGTCGAGCGTCGCCGGCGGGATGCCCCGCGCGTCCTCGAGCCAGCGCGCGACCGCGCGCGGCTCGCCGCCGTCGAAATAGACCTCGGTGCGGTTGCAGGTCGACAGGATCGCCGCCTCGCGCACCATGTGCCGCGACGTGATCTCGCGCAGCGCGCCGGTGACGGCCTCGGGCGCGAACGCGACCCGCTCGCGGACGTCGAGCGGGGCGGTCGTGTGGCTGAGGCCAAGCGTGTAGAGCGCCATGTCTGGACGGAATGCGCGTCGCGGCATTGTAGCGCAGGACGACGTCGGGCATCGACGGCAAGTATCTGATTTGGGTCAAAGAACCGCCTCGAGACCGTGCGCGGCCGCGCGCGGGCGGCGGTCGGGAAGCGACGGCAGGCAGGCCGTCGCGGCGAGGGGGATGGTGCACACCGGGCCCGGAAGCGCCGGCGGGCGCGCCGGGGCGCCGAGCCAGACGCTGTCCCAGAACGGATAGTCGGCAAGCCGCTCGACGAGCTCCGCACGAAGCGGCTTGCGGAGGAGCGCGCGCGCGACGGCTTCGGCCTCGCCCTCATCGGCGAGCGGCCGCCAGCCGAAGCGGTCGGCCCAGACCGGGCGTGGGTCGTCCTCGACCTGCGCGACGCGGGTGCCAGCGCGGGCGAGAAACCGCGGCACCGTGTCGTCGAGGCGCGCGCGCAGCGGCGCGATCACCGCCTCGAGGCGGGCAGGAAGGAGGACCCAGGCGAGCACGTCCCACAGGCCGGCCGAGCGCAACAGCGCGAGCTCGCAACCGACCGCCGCGCCCGCAGCGAAGCGCGCGAAGGTCGGCCGCCCTCCTTGCGTGACGGCAGCGATATGCCAGGGCTGCGAACGGTCGGTCGGCATCGTCGAACCTTCTCGACTCGAACCTCGTCGATGGTTGCCGATGCTGATCGAAGCCTGCTGCGGACGAAATCAGACCTTTGGCCGACTCCCGCGACATTCCGCCGCGCGGGCCGCGGCACGTCGCTACGCCTTGATGAAGTCCTGCCGGCCGCCGAGCCAACGGTCGAGGTGGCGCGCAGCAGCCGCCGGAGACGATTGCAGGAGCTCTGCCGCTGCATCACGCGCGCGCTCGATGAGATCGACGTCGCGCTCGAGATCGGCGAAGCGCAACAGCGGCACGCCCGACTGCCGCGCACCGAGGAATTCGCCTGGCCCGCGGATCGCGAGATCGTGGCGCGCAATCTCGAAGCCGTCGTTCGATTCGTAGACGACTTTGAGTCGCGCCTTCGCCGCAGCGGTCAGCGGATCCTCGAACAACAGCACGCAGGTGCTCTGCGCGGCGCCCCTGCCGACACGTCCGCGAAGCTGGTGGAGCTGCGCGAGACCGAAGCGCTCGGCGTGCTCGATCACCATGATCGACGCGTTCGGCACGTCGACCCCGACCTCGATCACCGTCGTCGCCACCAGCACCGCGGTCTCGCCACGGGCGAAGGCATCCATCGCCGCGGCCTTCTCGTCGGGCTTCATCCGCCCGTGCACGAGACCGACTGCAATCGGCGGCTCGGTCCCGCTCCAGGTCGCGACGAGCTCGGCGTGCAGCGCGACCGCGGTCTGCAATTCGAGCTTCTCCGATTCCTCGATCAGCGGGCAGACCCAGTACGCCTGCCGGCCGTCGCGGCACATTCGGCCGACCCACGCGATGATCTCCGCACGGCGCTTTTCGCTCACGAGCCGCGTCGCGACCGGCGCGCGACCGGGAGGCATCTCGTCCAGAACCGACACGTCGAGGTCGGCATAGAAAGTCATCGCGAGCGTGCGCGGAATCGGCGTCGCGCTCATCATCAACTGGTGCGCGTCGGCGATGCCGCGATCGCGAAGCGCCAGCCGCTGCGCGACACCGAAGCGGTGCTGCTCGTCGATGATGGCGAGGCCGAGGCGCGGCATCGCCACACCCTCCTGGAACAGTGCGTGCGTTCCGATCGCAAAGTGCACGGCGCCACTCGCGAGCCCCTCCCGCGCCTTGCGGCGCGCTTTCGCGGGGAGCGAGCCCGAAAGCCACGCGATCTCGATGCCGACGCCCGCGAGCCACCCGGCGAGCTTGCGGTAGTGTTGCTCGGCGAGGAGTTCGGTCGGCGCCATGAACGCGACCTGGCGTCCGCTCTCGATCGCCTGCAGCGCGGCGAGCGCGGCAATCACCGTCTTCCCGGAGCCAACATCGCCCTGAAGAAGGCGCTGCATCGGCATCGAGCGCTTCAGGTCGGCGGCGATCTCGCGCCAAACGCGCTGCTGTGCCGCAGTGAGACGGAAGCCGACGCGCTCGAGCAGCGCACGGGTCAGGGCACCGGTACCCGTCAGGACCGGCGCGCGCCGCGCCGCACGCGAACGGCGGTGCGCCTTCAGCGACAGTTGCTGCGCGAGCAGTTCGTCGAACTTGACCCGCGTCCACGCCGGATGCGTCCGGTCGGCGAGCGCGCGCGCAGCCGCCGGTGCGAGCCGCGGCGGCGGTGCATGGAGGAAGGCGAGCGCATCGTGGAAGGACCACAGCCCGTTCTTGCGCAGAAACACCGCAGGCAAGACCTCGGCGGTTCGCGTGGGGTCGGCAGCGATCGCGCGCGCGACCGCCTTGCGCAGCCGCTCCTGCCCGAGACCCCCGGTCGTCGGATACACGGGCGTCAGCCGGTCGGGGAGCGGCGCATCGTCACCGACAACGTGAAACTGCGGGTGCACGATCTCGGGGCCGTACGGACCGTCGCGCACGTCGCCGTAGACACGCACGCGCGTGCCCATTGCGAGCGCCTTCAGATGGCTCGGGTAGAACGAGAAGAAGCGCAGCGTCAGCGTGGCGTCGCCGCCGCCGGGCGCACGCACGAGGCACACGAGCTGCCGGCGCGGGCGAAACTGCACTTGTGCGCTCGCGACGACGCCCTCGGTCTGCACGGTGAGCCCCGCCCGAACGGCGTCGAGCGGCACGATGCGCGTGTGGTCCTCGTAGCGCAGCGGCAGATGCAGCACGAGGTCTTCCTCGCGCAGCACGCCGATGCGCGCCAGCTTGTCCGCGAGCGCGTCGCCGCGCTTCGCGTTGCCGACGCTCACGCGCCCTTGGTCTGATCGAAGGCTTCGTTCCAACCGGTCTGCTGCGGGACCTCGGGCGGGGCGACCTTCGGCAGCGCGACGATCGCCTCGACCTCGATCCTCGCCCCGCGCGGCAATGCCGCAACCTGGTAGGTGGCACGCGCCGGGTAAGGCGGCTCGAAGTATCCTGCCATGATCTCGTTCACCTTCGCGAAGTCGGCGAGGTCGACGAGCAGGATCGTCAGCTTGACGCTGTCGTTCAGCGCGGCGCCGGCCGCCGCGGCGACCGCGCGCAGGTTGCGAAACACCTGGTGCGCCTGCGCGTCGACGCCGTCGACGAGTTGCATCGTCTTCGGGTCGAGCGGAATCTGGCCCGAGAGATAAAGCATGTCGCCGGCGCGGATCGCCTGCGAGTAAGGCCCGATCGCCGCTGGCGCGTCGGGACTCTGGATGGCTTGCCGAGTCATGGGTCGCTCCTGTCGTGAGCGCAGTTCGCTGCTGTCGCGAGCGGTCCAGTTTAGCAGGCGCTGCCCTCCCGGCCGCGGAGCATAATCGCGCATCCGCAGCACACTGAACGTTCGCCTCCGCGTGACCACACGCCTCCACACCACCCACGGCGTCCACGCCACACCCGGGCCCCACGACACAACGATGACGACGATCACCAACATCGAGGATCTGCGCCGGCTCGCGCAGAAGCGCGTGCCGCGGATGTTCTACGACTATGCCGACTCGGGCTCGTGGACGGAGAGCACCTACCGCGCGAACGAGGCAGATTTTCAGCGCATCCGCCTCAGGCAGCGCGTCGCCGTCAATCTCGAGAACCGGTCGCTCGCGACGACGATGATCGGCGAGAACGTCGCGATGCCGGTCGCGATCGCGCCGACCGGATTGACCGGCATGCAGCACGCCGACGGCGAGATCCTCGCCGCGCGCGCGGCCGAGAAGTTCGGTATTCCGTTCACGCTCTCCACGATGAGCATCTGCTCCATCGAGGACATCGCCGCCAACACGACGCGCCCGTTCTGGTTCCAGCTCTATGTGATGCGCGACCGCGCGTTCATCGAGCGGCTGATCGACCGCGCCAAAGCGGCGCGCTGCTCGGCGCTGATGCTGACCCTTGACCTGCAGATCCTCGGTCAGCGCCACAAGGACATCAAGAACGGTCTGTCTGCGCCACCGAAGCCGACCCTCGCGAATCTGGTGAACCTTTTCACCAAGCCGCGCTGGTGCCTCGGCATGCTCGGCACCAAGCGGCGGCAGTTCGGCAACATCGTCGGCCACGTCGAGGGCGTTGCCGACATGAGCTCGCTCGGCGCGTGGACGCAGCAGCAGTTCGATCCGTCACTCGACTGGAGCGACGTCGAGTGGATCAAGCGCCGCTGGGGTGGCAAGCTGATCCTGAAGGGAATCCTCGACGCCGAGGATGCGAGGCACGCCATCGACACCGGCGCCGACGCGCTGGTGGTGTCGAACCACGGCGGCCGCCAGCTCGACGGCGCGCCGTCGTCGATCGAGGCGCTGCCCGCGATCGTCGATGCAGTGGGATCGCAGATCGAGGTGTGGATGGACAGCGGCATCCGCTCCGGCCAGGACGTGCTGAAGGCTGTCGCGCGCGGCGCGAAGGGAACGCTGATCGGGCGCGCGTTTCTCTATGGACTTGGCGCAATGGGCGAGGCCGGCGTGACGAAGTGCCTCGAGCTGATCAGGAACGAGCTCGACCTCACGATGGCGTTCTGCGGACGGACGAACATCGGCGACGTCGACGCGAGCGTGCTGCTATAGCGTGCGCAGGAACGCTACGAGATCGACCTTCTCCTGCTGCGTGAAGCCGATGCCGAAGCGCTGGTTGTAGAAAGCGACGACCGCCGCGAGATCCGGCGCCGAGCCGTTGTGGAAGTACGGCGCACGCGGCGCGAGCGGCGCAGCGTCGCCCGCGCCCGGTGACGTCGATTCCATCGCACCCACCTGCGACCCGGGACCGCTGCCGTCGCGCCCATCGGCGCCGCCGAATCGCGATGACCCCGATCGCGGCAGTTTACGCTGGAATGCGCGGCCGGGCCGCTCCGAACAATGCGCCCCGGTATAGCCGCGCCGTTGCGAGCATCGCCGACGTGGAATCGGCAAGCCACGCGCAGAACATCGGAGCGTAATCGTTCCATCCCTGCGCAGCGCCTTCCCACTGGCGCCGCGTGGCGCCCTTGACTGCCTCCGGATCGAATCGCTGCGTGCTGTCCATGCAGCGCTTCTGCAAAGGTGAACCACTATGAATCTATCGGAATTTCGGCGCGATCGCTGTCGTGGTCGCGCCGCGATCGCCGCGGTTGAGCTTCGCGAATGATCCCCCGGCCGCCGGTTGGCTATACTATGGCGCTCGTGGGGGCGTAGCTCAGCTGGGAGAGCGTCGCGTTCGCAATGCGAAGGTCGGGAGTTCGATCCTCCCCGTCTCCACCAGAAATCGCGCAAGGCCCTGATCAGTCAGGGCCTTTTCATTTCGGCGGCGGTCGCCACCTCGAAGGGATCCAAACCAGGGATCCAAAGGGCGACACGCAGCATGCTCTACCTCTCCAAGAGTCGGCACGGCACCTGGCGCTTCCGCGTCGTGGTGCCGGCGCACCTGCGGGCGGCCTTTCCAGAACTGCCCGGTGACATGTCCATTTCGTTGCGGTCGGTGCCGCGCCGCGCTTACGCTCGCACCGTGCGGAATATGACGCTAGCATGGTGGCAACTGCAAGCCGCGTTGGAAGCCAGCATGGCCATGCCCGAACTTACGCACTACACGCTGACGGACGTTATCCACCCCGACGGGCGGCGCGAGCGCACGCTGACGACGTCGCCCGACGATACGCCGGAGCAGCTCCGCAGCGTGCTCGAGTTCCTCGAGCGCACCGGCACGCCGATGCCCGCCCCGATGCGGCACCTCGCGCAGCGGCTGGAGGACATCCGCCGGCGCATGGTGGAGGCTCGCGCGGCGACGATGTCGCCAGTCGCCGCCATGGCGCCCAACGTCGTCGCCGCCAACGACGCGACCGAGCCCATGCGCTGGCTGAGCGACGCCGTCGAAGCGTGGCGCGCGGATCAGGAGCGAGTCGGCGCGTGGACGGTCGCCGGGACTTGGAGAAATACCTACGAGCCGGCGCTGCGGGCGTTTCGCGAGCTGATATCCCTCGCGCAGCGCAGGCCGACGCCGGGCGCAGAACCGATCTGGGACATCCCCTTGTCGCAGATCGACCAGTCCGGGATCGAACGTTATCTGGAAGGCGTGCGTCGTCTACCGGCGCGACAGGGACAGCGTCCGACCGGACACGACACCAAAGCGCTGCTCGGCCTAGGGCTGCCCCCACAGTCGCCGATCAGCGCGCGCGGGAAGATCGAGCATGTGCGCGTATTCGTGCAGTGGGCCTGCGACCGCGATCTCCTGCCATCCGAGCTACTTAAGAAGTTCAAGCAGGCGCTGCGTGGCGCGAAGGCCGATCCCAATGGAGGCTACCGCGCGTTTTCGAATGACGAACTGGTTCGAATGTTTGCCCCGGCCACGTTCGGCAACCTCAAGCATGCATGGCAGTTCTGGGCTTGCCGAATCGCGCTGTTGACCGGCGCGAGAGTGCGCGAGGTCGCCGATCTCACTGTGGACGATATCGTCCATCGAGACGACATCCCGTGCTTTTGGTTTCGCGCCGGCGCGGTCGAAGAAGACCACGGACCAGCACGCCGAAAGCGTGTCAAGACGGTCACTTCCGAGCGTCAGATCCCGATTGCGACAGCCCTACTCGACTTGGGCCTTCTCGAATTCGTCGCAGCTCGCCGCAAGTCAAAGAAGGTCTGGCTTTGGGACGAACTCATCTGGGAAGACAAGAACGGGCACGCGCGTTACGTCACTGAGGATTTTGCCGAGCGCCTGCGCACACTCGGCATCAAGACCAACCGCAGCAAGACATTTCATTCGTTTCGCAGCACGCTGCTGCAGGCTTTCGACGAAGTCGGACTCGATAGCGGCATCGCCGAGCGCGTGGTCGGCCACAAAGGGCAGTCCGTCCGCGAGACGCATTACATGCGCGGCCCCGATGGTCTCCGTGCGCTGCCGTTGAAGCTAGTGCGCGAGAAGCTCGACGCGATCGAGTGGGGCTTCCTACTCCAGCGGGACCCGCGCTTCTGCCCTCCGACCGCGACGGCCGCGGTGACGTCCGTTGAAGGTACACAACCATGACGAGCGCGTCGACGATCGATGCCGCGAGCACCCGGCGTCGATTCACCCCAGGGCGTCAACGCGTATGGCGTCACGGCCCCGGTCTGGGCCTTGTCGCTCGCGTTTTACGCCGCCGCCCGAGCACTCCGTCGACGCTCAACCATTTGCTCGACAACGCTGTAGTCGAGTTCGCTCAGCTCACGCAACACGTCGCGAAACTCGGGTGGCCACTCATGCTCAGGAATGGCGGCCAGCTGCGCCACGAAGGCGTCGGCCAAGTGATATTTGGCAATGCTCTCTTGCTTGCTTCGCATCTTTCTCTCCTGGCGTCGTTGCTTCACTGCCGCCTCGCGATTGCGCTTCTCCATCTCCGCGATCTTCTCGCGTCCTCGCGCAACATCCTCACGGTTGCGCTGCTTTTGTTCGCGAATCTTTTCGTCGCGTGCGGCGATGCGCTCCGTTCGCGTCATCGCTCTGCGGACCGGCGGCGCGGCGCTCTCCGACTTGACGACGTGCTCAACGTCGTCGTTGGCCGCGATCGGCGATTCGGCGTCGTATGCGCGCGGTTCGTCGCATGCGTGCTGAGGTTCGGCATCTGTTACGGCATTGGCGGATATGCACTTCGACGGGTCAGCGGTGGCGCTCTCGACTACCGTACGTTCGGTCGCGCTGGGTTTGGCGCAATCGTCGGTCTTGGTCGGGATGAATTCAGGTGCATTCACGTTAATGCTCCGGGTAAGTCGGTGTCGAATAGCTTAGGGGACGACAAGCGGGATGTCATGCGTAAACGGGGCAAAAGCGTCGCCGGCCCGGTTGTAACGTGCAGGCGGTGGCGCAAAGGTTCGTTGTCGGGATCGCGTATCCGCTCACGATGAAGCGGCGTCGTGACCGACGCGACGCCGTCTTGGCTCTCGCCAGCGTCCAGCCCTTTACGTTTACGTAGTGCAGTTAAGACATTTCGTCTGGCGTCCGGGGAGCGTGCAAGTGGTTTCAGGAGCGAGTCATGCAGGAAGCTTTGTACCGGTGCGAGCTCGAATATCATCCCGGCGACCCTGATGCAGCATCGGCATGGCGGTATATCGCGCGCGCTGAAGAGCACGGACAGCGACCGGACCAACTCGTCTACATGGAGGCTGGCAACATGCCGGCCTGGTCCAACGGGGGTCAGTGTGGCCGGGACTACTGGGAGGCGGCAGATCGCTACTCGCGCGTCGGCGGTCGTCGGTATTTCGCGATCTATATCGGGCTTCCACTCGGACTTTCCCAGGACCAACATATCCAGCTCACCCGGGCCTTCGCGGACGCCGTCGGCCGGATGTCCGAAGACCCGCAGGGGCGCCTGCCATACACCTTCGCCCTCCATCAAGGCTACGGGCGGAATCCCCACGCGCACCTGCAGCTGTCGCAGTGCATCAACGACGGACAATCGCGCTCCCCAGGGCGTTGGTTTCGCCGCGCTGACGCCGGGCGCCCTGAGCGTGGAGGCGCGCGAAAATCCCGCGAGGTTACCCGCAAAGGGTGGCTGAATGAGCTTCGCGCGACTTGGGAGAGGGTGGCCAATCGCCTGCTTGCTGCGTGGGGAACGGGGCTTTACATCGATCGGCGTTCGCATGCCGCGCGGGGAGACCATCGAATACCCACTTTGCCCCTCGGTCCGCTCCCGCTGCCGGGCCGACCGAATCCTGGACGCGAGCAGCGAAGACTACGAAATCTCGAGATCGAGCGCGAGAATCGACGGCGCGAGGATGAACGGCGACGCGAGGAAGCGGAGGCGATCAAGCGGCGTGAGCAATTGCTGCAGGATGCCGAGTTCGCGCTGAAACAACTCAAGGCGCACGAGGCATCCGGAGGCACAACCTACACCTGCCAAATCCTCGAACCAGACGAAGGACGTCGACACGATCTCAAGCCACTTCTTGCCCAAAAGCATTACCAGCAAGTGGCGCGACATGCCGTTGGCGCCGACTGGGAGTGCTCGCTGGCACACGGCATCCTGGTGTGGCGGCTTCCGCTTGGGTGCGTAATTTTCGATTGCGGCGACCGTATGTTGACAACTGAACCGAGCGCGGCGGCCGCAGCTGCCATGGTGGCGTTGGCCCGTACGCGAACGACCGGCTCGGTAACAGGGGCCGGGCCCGCACAGTGGGATGCGGAACTCAGGCGCGCTCTGTACGAGACACACGCCCCCATCGATCGACTCCATCTCCCGGAGACCGCGGTCATTCGAGATGAGATCGGCGACGAAGCACAGCGCAATGACCGGTCATCCGAATCACCGGATGGGCAATCGCCAACCGCCTATGATCTTCTGGTTGCGCTCGCCGATGCGCTCACAACTAACGCGAATCCCTCGATGCGGAATCCATCCACGGTGAAACCGCCAAGCGCCCGGCGACCTCGGTGAGTATTTCCAGGGGTCGGTTGCACTATGCGGCAGCATCACGTCTGACACCGCTCAGACCAAGCCCTTGGCGGTACCGCACGGATCAGTGGCCTTCACCGCTCGAGAAACAACCTCCTGACATTTCACATCTAGCCAACCGCCCACTCCATCGACAATACCTCGGCCTGCTCCAGCACCAACTCCGTCGCCCTTTCCTGCTTGTCCGGCGGGTAACCGTACTTGCGCAGGATTCGCTTCACGAGCACTCGGAGGTGGGCGCGGACGTTCTCGCGAATGGTCCAGTCGATGGTGACGTTCTTACGGACGGTGGCGACCAGTTCGCGCGCGATCGTCTTCAACGTCTCGTCGCCCAGCACCTTGACCGCGCTGTCGTTGGTTTCGAGTGCATCGTAGAAGGCGACCTCGTCGTCGGAGAGGCCGAGCTCCTCGCCGCGGCGGCCGGCTTCACGCATGTCCCGGGCGAGCCGGATCAGCTCCTCGATCACCTGCGCGGTTTCGATCGCGCGGTTCTGGTACTTGCGGATCGCCTGCTCCAACAATTCAGCGAACGAGCGCGCCTCGACGACGTTGTGCCGTTGGCGTGTCCTGATCTCGCTCTTGAGGAGCTTTTGCAAGAGCTCGACGGCGAGGTTGCGCTGCGGCATGCCGCGCACCTCGGCGAGGAAGTCGTCGGAGAGGATCGAGATATCAGGCTTCTTCAATCCCGCCGCGGCGAAGATGTCGACCACCTGATCCGAAACGATCGCCTGCGAGACGATCTGGCGGATCGCGTGTTCCTGCTCCGCGTCGGTCTTCTGCTCGTCGGCGGTACCCTTCGCGAGTGCGCCACGCACCACTTGATAGAAGCCGACCTCGTCGCGCACCGCCAGTGCCTCGGGGTGCGGCACCGCAAGCGCGAAGGCCCGCGACAAGTCGGTGACCGCGCGCAATAACCGCGCCTTCCCGTCCTCCTGCGCGAGGATATGCTCCTGCGCCTTCGGAAGCAGCGACATTTGCGCGGTCGCTCCTGACCCCCAAGCCGACCAGTCGAAGCCGTGGAAGAGCCCACGGCAAACCTCGACCTTCTCCAACATCACCGCCACTGCCTCGGCCTGGTCGATGGCGGTCTTGCCGGTGCCGCCCGCCTCCGTGTAGGTGGCGAGCGCCTGCTTCAACTCGTCGGCGAGGCCGAGATAGTCGACCACCAGGCCGCCGGGCTTGTCCCGGAACACGCGGTTGACGCGCGCAATCGCCTGCATGAGGCCGTGACCGCGCATAGGCTTGTCGACGTACATCGTGGCGAGGCTGGGTGCGTCAAAGCCGGTCAGCCACATGTCGCGCACGATCACCACGCGGAACGGATCCTTCGGATCGCGAAAGCGGTTCGCGAGCGCTTCGCGTCGCGCCT